>NZ_JAGHWV010000010.1:110687-110816 GCF_017746095.1 Xanthomonas sp. D-109 | reverse complement strand
GAGGGTCGGGCAGGGCCTGCATGGCTGGGGCGTTCTGCGTGCCGCCGTACCCTCACCCCAACCCCTCTCCCGGCGGGAGAGGGGCTGCCTGCTGTTCCTTCTCCCGTCGGGAGAAGGTGCCCCGCAGGG
>NZ_JAGHWV010000010.1:98075-110649 GCF_017746095.1 Xanthomonas sp. D-109 | reverse complement strand
GAGGGTCGGGCAGGGCCTGCATGCCTGGGGTGCGCTGCGTGCCGCCGTATCCTCACCCCAACCCCTCTCCCGGTGGGAGAGGGGCTCTTGCTGTTCCTTCTCCCGTCGGGAGAAGGTGCCCCGCAGGGGCGGATGAGGGTTGGGCGGCGCCTGCGTGGCTGGGGTGCGCTGCGTGCCGCCGGACCCTCACCCCAACCCCTCTCCCGGTGGGAGAGGGGCTGCTTGCTGCCTCAGCTTCTGCAAATCCCCAATCCCGAATCCCCAATCCCCGCCCCCAGGCATGTGCCACAAGCTGGGCGCCGCGAGGCTGGACTTGCCCGGCCCCAGACGCTAGCGTGCAAAGCGTTTTTGTCGTTTCAGGGGTAACCATGAACAATGCTGCCGCGCCGCGCCAGCTCACGTTCCGTGCCGTGGTGCTGGCGATCGTGCTGGCCGTGGTGCTGTCCGCCGCCAATGCCTACCTCGGCCTGTTCGCCGGCCTGACCATCGCCACCGCGATTCCGGCGGCGGTGGTGTCGATGGGCGTGCTGCGCCTGCTCGGTGGCGGCTCCATCCTCGAGAACAACATCGTGCAGACCGGCGCGTCGGCCGGTTCCTCGATCGCGGCGGGGGTGATCTTCACCATCCCGGCGCTGGTGATCATGGGTTACTGGCCGGACTTCAAGTACTGGTGGGTGCTCGGCATCGCCGGCATGGGCGGCCTGCTCGGGGTGCTGTTCTCGGTGCCGCTGCGACGCTCGATGATCGTCGAGGATCCGCTGCCGTTCCCGGAAGGCAAGGCCGCCGCGGAAGTGCTCAAGGCCGGCGAGAACCCCGGGCCGGGGCTGAAGATCCTCGGCCTGTCGGCGGCGATCGGCGGGCTGGTCAAGCTCGGCGCGGCCAGCGGCCTGAAGGTGATTCCGGATACCTGGGCGCAGGCCGCGTACATCGGCAGCAGCAAGATGGTCGGCTACGTCGGTACCAATCTGTCGCCGGCGCTGCTGGGCGTGGGCTACATCGTCGGGCTCAACGTCGGCATCGTGGTGTTGTCCGGCTCGATCCTGTCGTGGCACATCGCCATTCCGCTGTACCAGCAGTTCTTCATGGGCTCCGATCCGGCGCTGGCACAGAGCCTGGCCAATGCGCCGGCGGCCGAGGCCGCGTTCGGCATCTGGTCGGCCAAGGTGCGCTACCTGGGCGTGGGCGCGATGCTGATCGGCGGCGTGTGGACGCTGTTCTCGCTGCGCAAGTCGCTGCTGTCGGGCGTCAAGAGCGGCTTCGCCGCGGCGCGCAAGAGCACCGGCGGCGCCGCGGTGGCCGAGACCGATCGCGATCTGCCGATGAAATGGATGCTGGTGGCGCTGCTGCTGTGCACGCTGCCGCTGCTGGGCCTGTACCAGGCCATCGTCGGCCAGTGGCACGTCAGCGTGCCGATGACCCTCATCATGATCGTCGCCGGCTTTTTGTTCGTGTCGGTGTCCGGCTACCTGGCCGGCCTGATCGGGTCGTCGAACAATCCGGTGTCCGGCATCACCATCTCCACCATCCTGTTCGCCTCGGCGGTGCTGGTGCTGCTGCTCGGGCGCGATTCGCCGATCGGCGCGGTCGCCGCGATCATGATCGGTGCGGTGGTGTGCTGCGCCGCGGCGGTCGGCGGCGACAACCTGCAGGACTTGAAGGCCGGTTACCTGGTCGGCGCCACGCCGTGGAAGCAGCAGCTGATGCTGGCGATCGGCGCGTTCTCGTGCGCGCTGATCATGGCCCCGGTGCTGAATCTGCTGGCCCAGGCCTACGGCATCGGCGCAGCCACGCCGCAGCATCCCAATGCGCTGGCGGCGCCGCAGGCCACGCTGATGGCGTCGGTGGCCAAGGGGCTGTTCGGCGGCGAGCTGCCGTGGACCATGATCGGCATCGGCGCCGGCGTCGGTGCGGCGATCATCGCCCTGGACGAATGGCTGAAGAAGACCGGCAAGCGCTTCCGCGTGCCGGTGCTCGCCGCGGCGATCGGCATCTACTTGCCGCTCGAACTGATGGTGCCGATTTTCCTCGGCGGCCTGCTGACCCATCTGGTCGAGCGCTTCCACAAGATCCGCGCCGACGACGAAGAGGGCCGCGACCGCGTGCACCGTCCGGGCACGCTGTTCGCCGCTGGCCTGATCACCGGCGAAGCGCTGATGGGCATCGCCATCGCGGTGCCGATCGTGGCCTCGGGCCGCGCCGACGTGCTGGCACTGCCGGAGGCGTTCCACCTCAACCAGTGGGCCGGCCTGTCCCTGCTGGCCTTCGTCGGCTGGCTGCTGTACCGCACCGGCCGCAAGGGCGAAGCCGCGGCCGCGCCGCGCACGTAATCGGCGCAACCGCCTCCCGCAACGCAACATCCGAAGCCCGGCCCGCGCCGGGCTTCGCGTTTGCGGCCGCGCCAGCGCGCCGCGTGCCGTATCAGTTTCTCGCCGGCTGATCCGCACCGCGTGTATCGCTTGGTCCAAGAGCGAATCGCGCCCAGCCGCCTGCGCTTGCCGATGTCGCTTTCACCACCAAGGCCAGCTCCGGCACCGGCTTCCTGCGCTTGGCCAAGCCAGCGCATCGCGCAATCAATGCCGATGCCCCTCTCATCCAGCCGCGCGTAGGGCCGCGGTCCGCCCGCTGTCCACCACCGTGCCAGTGCGAATCTTCGTAGCCCCCAGCCGAGCCAGCGCCCCGCTCTTCCCAATCCCGATTCCCCATTCCCCATTCCCGGCCCCTCCATGACTTCAGTCCTTTGCGCCACGCCCACCACGGCCCCTACCATCGACGTTTTGCCGTGTTCCGGAGACACCCGATGACCCTGCGCTACGCCTTGCTGCCCCTGGCCCTGCTGACTGCGCTGCCCGCGCTGGCCGCCACCCGCGGTTTCGAAGTTCGCGACATGGTCGCGCTGGACCGGGTGTCCTCGCCGCTGCTGACGCCCGACGGCGGCACCGTGATCTTCGCCAAGCGGCAGATGGACAAGGCGCTGGAGAAATCCAGCACCAGCCTGTGGTTGCGCGACCTGCGCACCCGCGATGCGGCGCCGCCGAAGCGGCTGACCCCGGAAGGCTGGAACGTCAACTCGCCGGAACTTTCGGCCGACGGCAAGACCGTGTACTTCCTCAGCGCCAAGTCCGGCCGCCAGCAGCTGTACGCGCTGCCGCTGGCCGGCGGCGCGCCGCGCCAGCTCACCGATTTCGCGCTGGACGTGGACAGCTACCGCATCGCCCCACAGGGCGACCGGGTGGCCTTCAGCGCCGGCGTGTTCCAGGACTGCGGCTCGGACCTGGCCTGCACGCAGAAGCGCCTGGACGCCAAGAAGCAATCCAAGGCCACCGGCGTAGTGTTCGACCAGTTGTTCGTGCGCCACTGGGATACCTGGAATGACGGCCGTCGCAACAGCCTGTTCGTCGCGCCGCTGCCGGCCGGCGCCAAGGCCAAGCCGGTCGCCGGCGCCTCGGCGGTGAGCGTGACCCTGGCCGGCGACATCCCCTCCAAGCCGTTCGGCGGCAGCGAGGACTACACCTGGGCGCCGGACGGACAGTCGCTGGTCGCCAGTGTGCGCGTGGCCGGCCGCGAGGAGCCGTGGTCGACCAACTTCGACCTGTACCGGCTGGACGCCGCCGGCAAGGCCGCGCCGGTCAACCTGACCGCGGCCAATCCCGCGTGGGACGCCGGCCCGGTGTTCTCCGCCGACGGCAAGACCCTGTTCTATCGCGCGATGAAGCGCCCTGGCTTCGAGGCCGACCGCTTCGGCCTGATGGCGATGGACGTGGCCAGCGGCAAGACCCGCGAGATCGCCCCGCAGTGGGATCGTTCGGCCGGCGAGATCGTGCTGTCGGCCGACGGCAAGACCGTCTACACCACCGCCGACGACATGGGCCAGCACCCGCTGTTCGCGGTGGACGTGGCCGATGGCAAGGTGCGCACCGTGGCGGCCGACGGCAGCGTCGGCGCGCCGGTGCTGGCCGGCAACACCCTGGCCTTCACCCGCAACAGCCTCAAGAGCGGCGACCAGATCGTGGTCGCCGATGCCGACGGCCAGCAGCCGCGCGCCATCACCCCCAGCGCCGGCGAGATGCTGCCAGACGTGAAGTTCGGCGACTACGAGCAGTTCTCGTTCAAGGGCTGGAACAACGACACCGTGCACGGCTATGTGGTCAAGCCGTACAACTACCAGGAAGGTAAGACCTATCCGGTCGCGTTCCTGATCCACGGCGGCCCGCAGGGCAGCTTCGGCAACGGCTGGAGCTATCGCTGGAACCCGCAGACCTATGCGGGGCAGGGCTACGCGGTGGTGATGATCGACTTCCACGGTTCCACCGGCTACGGCCAGGCCTTCACCGATGCGATCAGCCAGCACTGGGGCGACCGCCCGCTGGAAGACCTGCAGAAGGGCTGGGACGCGGCGCAGAAGCAGTACGGCTTCCTCAACGGCGACAAGGCCTGCGCGCTCGGCGCCAGCTACGGCGGCTACATGGTCTACTGGATGGCCGGCAACTGGAACAAGCCGTGGAAGTGCCTGGTCGACCACGACGGCGTGTTCGACAACCGCATGATGGGCTACGCCACCGAGGAGCTGTGGTTCAGCGAGTGGGAGAACGGCGGTACGCCGTGGCAGAACCCGGCCGGCTACGAGAAGTTCAACCCGATCCTGCACGTGGACAAGTGGAAGGTGCCGATGCTGGTGATCCACGGCCAGCAGGATTTCCGCATCCCGATGGAGCAGGGCCTGGCCGCGTTCGGCGCGCTGCAGCGCAAGGGCATCGAGTCCAAGTTCCTGTATTTCCCGGACGAGAACCACTGGGTGCTGAAGCCGCAGAACAGCATCCTCTGGCATGACACGGTCAACGGCTGGCTGAAGCAGCATATCGGGGAGTGAGGGGGCCTGGGGCTCGGGATTCCTGAGCCCCGGACTGGGTCATGGCCCAGGTCCCGGGATGGGTGATTGGGGATTCGGGATTCGGGATTCGGGATTCGGGATTTTTCCGCGATCCCAGTAATCCGGCGCCCTTGTGGGAGGGGCTTCAGCCCCGACGCCTTGCCGCTAAAGCGTCGGGGCTGAAGCCCCTCCCACAAAAACAACAGGGCGCTTGCAGCGCGTCGCTCCTGCGAATTCACCCGCGCTCCGGTGCTCCTTTCGATCTTTGTTGAGACCTCCAAACCTCCAGCCGCGGCGCACGAATCCCGAATCCCCACTCCCGAATCCCCGCCCCACCGCCCGATGCCCTCGACGCCCCTGATCACCAACGACATCGTCATCTTCGGCCTGATCGCCGCCACCCTGGGTGCGGTGTTCTGGACCGCGGCGCGGCCATCGGGATTCTGGAAGCGTTTCTACGGCTTCGTGCCGGCGCTGCTGCTGTGCTATCTGATTCCGGGCATCTACAACACCGTCGGCCTGATCGACGGGCAACACAATTCGCTCTACAACCCGGTCGCGCGCGACGTGCTGCTGCCGGCGGCGCTCGTCCTGCTCACCCTCACCGTCGACCTCAAGGGCATCCTGCGGCTGGGGCCCAAGCTGGTGGCGATGTACCTGGGCGCGTCCTTCAGCATCATGCTCGGTGCGGTGGTGGCGTTCCAGATCATGAAGTGGCTGCACCCGGTCACCGTGGCCGGCGACACCTGGGCCGGCATGGCGGCGTTGGCCGGCAGCTGGATCGGCGGTGGCGCCAACATGCTGGCGATGCGCGAGGTGTTCCAGGTCGATGCCACCACCTTCGGCCAGTTCGCGGTGGTCGACGTCGGCGTCGGCTACGTGTGGATGGCGCTGCTGATCTTCCTGGCACAGCGTGCGCCGGCCATCGACGCGCGCACGGGCGCAGACACCCGCGGCATCGACGACCTCAAGCAGCGTATCGCCCACTTCCAGGCCCAGCACGAACGCGTGGCCAGCCTCACCGACCTGATGCTGATCGTCGGCGTGGCCTTCGGCGCGGTCGGCCTGGCGCATGCGATCGCCACGCCGGCAGCCGCCTGGTTCGATGCCAACGTCAGCTGGGCCAAACAGTTCAGCCTCGGCTCGCCGTTCGTGTGGGTGGTGGTGCTGGCCACCACCTTCGGCCTGCTGCTCAGCTTCACCCGCGCGCGTACCCTCGAGGGCGCCGGCGCCTCGCGCATCGGCACGCTGCTGCTGTACTTCCTGATCGCCTGCATCGGCATGCAGATGGACCTGCTGGCGCTGTTCGACCGCCCCTGGATCTTCGCGCTCGGCCTGATCTGGCTCATCGTGCACGTCCTGCTGCTGTTGGCGCTGGGCAAGCTGCTGCGGGTGCCGTTCTTCTATTTCGCGATCGGCTCGCAGAGCAACGTCGGCGGCCCGGCCTCGGCGCCGGTGGTGGCGGCCGCGTTCCATCCGGCGCTGGCCCCGGTCGGCGTGCTGCTGGGCACGATGGGCTATGCCACCGGCACCTATCTGGCCTACGTGGTGGGCATCGTGCTGCGCGCGATGGCCGGCGCCGGCTGACGCCACTTCGCAACGGCGTCCGACCCAGCGCCAGCGCGATCCGCACGACTTGGAGGCCGGGGACGCACGCGAGGCGTTTGCCTGTCATGCGGTGGCCACATGGCAGGCGTTCCCGGGAACGCCTGCCATGGCGTGGGCCTGCGGCGATTACTGCATCGCCACGCTGCGCTGCCGTTCTTCCTGCTGCTGCGGCGGCGCCTGCAGGTTCTGCTGCTGCAACTGGCCGACGTTGGCCTGCGACGGCTCGTGGGCCGCGGCGGCGGTCTGTACCTGGCTGCGCAGGTGCGCCGGGTTTTCCGGCTGCCCCTGGACCGCGAACAGGCGGTCGCCATCGCGGCTGGGCAGGACCTGGTCGATGCGCTGCAGGCCGTCCTGGCCGGCACGCGCGGCCACGCTGGCGGCGGTGTTGAGGAAGGCCGCATCGTCGTGCAGGCCGAGCCGGTCGCGTTGCCCGTCCAACTGCACCACCGCGTCGTTGAACAGGCGGCTGCCGGTCGACAGGCCGGCCGATTGCGCTTGCCCCTGGCTTTGCGCCTGCAGATCCTCGGCCTTCATCACCGAGTCGATGCCGTGCAGGTCCAGACGATGCTTGAGCATCATGCCGGGGACCAGGCGCTGGCCGAACGACAGCGGGTCCGGTTCCGGCAACTGGATCTGGTGGCCGGCGGCGTCGGGCATCAGGCCGCGGGTGAGCAGGTTGTCCTCCTGCAGATAGGTCAGCAGTTCGTTCTTGACGTGATAGCCGCGGATCAGTCCATCGGCGGCATAGGCCTTGGCGGCGTCGGCGTCCAGGCCTTCGCGCTCCAGGGTCTTGTTGTTGACCCCGGCGGCATTGAAGGTCACCGCGGGCACGTCGTTGACCATCGACGAGGCCGCGGCCAGGCCGCCGCCCAGCGAGTGCCCGGAGATCAGCAGATTGTCGCCGAAGGCCTGCTTGGCCTGGCTGCCGAGCTGGATCGCCGAGGCGTACTGTGCGTCGGAAAAGCCCAGGCCCTGGCCGATGTTGTGCTTCCAGTCCTTCAGTTCGTCCGTGCCGCAGAACCCCAGCACCACGTTGCCCTGCGGGTTGCGGTAGAACGCGGCATCGAAGCCGCTCTTGGCATCGTGCTGCAGGCTGGGGTCGATGCCGGCGCGCTGCAGCGCGGCGTCGTCCATCCGCGACCAGCCGTCGGGCAATGCGGCGAAGGTCTCGGCGCCGCCGGCGCGGCGCTCGGCGGCGGTGTGGTAGAGGTCCTGCAGCAGTGGCGGCAGCTGCCGGTCCACCGCCTGCGGCTGCTGGCCGCGGACGGCGTCGGAGAAGGAGGTGGACGGATCGGACGGGGAAAGATCGTTCTGGTTCATGCGCGGCTCCGTGCGAATGTGGCGACCGACCGCGTCAGCGGCTCGCTTCCAACGGGATGGCGTGGGTGCTCAGCCAGGCGCGCACGTCGTTGCGGACCTGCTGCGCGTTGGCGTTGAGCAGGCGCTCGGGCGTGTTGAAGAAGTACGCCTGGAAGGTCTTGCCCTGGGCGTTGCGCAGGCTCGGATCGACCCCGGCCTGCAGCAGCTTGAGCACCCACGGGTTGCCGGCGCTGCTCTGCGCGGCCAGGTGCAGCAGCGAGTTGCCGGTGGCGTCGACCCGTTTCGGATCGGCGCCGGCCTTGAGCAGAAGTTCGATCTGCGCATCGCGCTTGCTCTGCACGGCGCGGAACAGCGGCGTCCAGTTCGCGCGCGCACTCACCGGGTCGACCGGGGCGCCGTGCTGCAGCAGAATCTGCAGGTATTGCGGATCCTTGGCCATGGCGGCCATGTGCACCACGGTTTCCTGGTCCATGCCCGGCAGCGACGGGTCGGCACCGGCGTCGAGCAGCGCCGCCAGCGCGCGCGGCTGTTCGTTCCAGATGGCCCATTCGAGCAGGGTGAGGTTCTGGTCGCCATGCGCGGACAGGTCCGTGCTCGGCGCCAGGGCGGCGATGCGGGCGACGTCGCCGCGCGCGATGGCAGCGGCGATGTCGGCGAGTGCGGGGTCGCGGAAGGCGACCGAATGATCCTGCAGCGAGGCTGACATGACGGAATGCTCCTTGGCGCCGGACTGTGCGGCGCAACTGACCGAGAAGAACAGCGAGGTCGCGAGTGCGATCAGGGCGGGGACGGGCGTACGCATGCAAGGCTCCTTTCCTGTTCGCGGTCCTGGGATGACGGCGCACGTCCTGGCGCCGCTGTCGATCCTAGCAGTGGTTTGCCGGGGTTTCGCGGCAGTTTTGTGACGTTGTCTGCGGATCTCGGGCGGCGTTCCATTCGGTGCCGGGTGGTTTAACCGGGAACGAACGCTTGCCAGTCCGAATGTCGCCACGGCAGCGTTGCCCTCGCGAACGGGCAGGGCATGCAGGCGCCTCCAATTGCGCAGACGCGCGTGCGCCTGCGTCCCTGCGCCCGTCATGCGCGTCCGTGGTCGGCCTGTGTGCCGCCGCTGTCGACGCCACACAGGCGAGGGACATGCGCACGGCGGCATAATGGCGGTTTTCCCCAAGGAGCGCGCGATGACGGCGACCCCCTTCGACCTGTTGATCAGCGATTGCGACGGCGTGCTCGTCGACAGCGAAGTGCTGGCCGACCGGGTGATGCTCGATGCGCTGGGCGCCTATGTGCCGCGGGTCGAACTGGAACAGTTTCTCGCCGGCAGCTTCGGCCTCACCGCGCAGGAAATCGTGCAGCGCGTGCAACGGCAGTATGCGCTGGACCTGCCGCCGGGCCTGTACCAGGAGATCCGCACGCGCTCCGAAGCGCTGATCGCGGCCGAAGTGCAGCCGATCGCCGGCGTGCGCGAGGCCTTGCTGGCGTTGCCGCTGCCGATCGCGGTCGCCTCCAACAGCATGCGCGAGAGCGTGGTCGCCTCGGTGGCGCGCGCCGGCCTGGCCGAGCGCGTCGGCGAGCGCATCTTCAGCGCCGACATGGTGGCGCGGCCCAAGCCCGCGCCGGACGTGTATCTGCTGGCGGCGAACACGCTGGGCGTGGCGCCGGAACGCTGCCTGGTGATCGAGGACAGCGCCACCGGCGCGAGCGCCGCGCTGGCCGCGGGCATGACCGTGATCGGTTTCACCGGTGCCGCACACATTCCCGCCGGGCACGCCGCGACCCTGCGCCAGCTCGGCGTGGCCGCGGTGATGGAACACATGCGCGAGTTGCCGCAGACCTATGCGGCATTGGTGCGTGACGCGGCGGCTTGAAGAGCCGGGATTGGGGAATCGGGATTCGGGAATGGGAGCAGCCCCGCGAGTGCGTGGCATCCGCGTGCTTCTCCGTAGGAGCGGCTTCAGCCGCGACGCGTTACCGGTAAGGCGTCGCGGCTGAAGCCGCTCCTACAACGGCCAAGCGGCGATGCCCATTGCAAGCATCGCCGCAATTTCATCACGATCACCACCACCAATCCCCAATCCCGACTCCCCAATCCCCGCCTTTCAACAACAGCGAAACCCGCTCTTGCCGCCATACCGCGCCTCCTGGCGCTCGCGGAAGAAGGTCTTGTAGTCCATCGGCTCGCGGTCCGGGTGCTTTTCCAGCATGTGCCGCACGTAGTTGTCGTAGTCGGGGATGCCGCAGCACAGGCGTGCGGTCTGCACCAGGCGCCGCCACAGCCGGCGGTGCGCCTGGTACTGGCCGACCGGAACCAGTGCGCCGCCCATTACAGGTCCGCCATCTGGTGCGGCTGCAGGGCCACGTACGCGGTCTCGCGGTCGCTGCGCTGCGGAGTGCGGCGGGCGACGAGGATGGTCTTGATCGCGTACACCAGCACCGCGAACACCACGCACAGGAACAGCACGGTCAGCCCGGTGTTGACGTAGGCGTTGGTGACGATCTGCTGCATCTGCGCCACCGACTTGGCCGGCGCGGTGACGGTGCCGCTGGCGATGGCGTCCTGGAACTTGTGCGCCTGCGCCAGGAAGCCCTGCGATGGGTTGGCGTCGAAGATCTTGATCAGGCCGGCGTAGGTGGTGCAGATCAGCAGCCACACCGCCGGCACCGCGGTCACCCACGCGTAGCGGTCGCGCTTCATCTTGAACAGCACCACCGTGCCCAGCATCAGTGCGATGCCGGCCAGCATCTGGTTGGAGATGCCGAACAGTGGCCACAGCGTCTGGATGCCGCCGAACGGATCGACCACGCCGGTGTACAGCAGGTAGCCCCACAGCGCCACGCAGCCGGCGGTGCCGATGATGTTGGCGGTCCACGACTCGGTCTTCTTCAGCGCCGGCACGAAGTTGCCGAGCAGGTCCTGCAGCATGAAGCGGCCGGCGCGGGTGCCGGCGTCCACCGCGGTGAGGATGAACAGCGCCTCGAACAGGATCGCGAAGTGGTACCAGAAGGCCATCATCGCGTCGCTGCTGTTGGGGATGGCCTGGTGCAGGATCTGCGCGATGCCCACCGCCAGCGTCGGCGCGCCGCCGGCGCGATGCAGGATGGTGGGTTCGCCGATCGCCGCCGCGGTGGCGGTGAGTTGCTCCGGGGTGATGGCGAAGCCCCAGGTGGTGCTGATGTGGTGCGCGGCGGCGGCGACGTCGGCGCCGATCACCGCGGCCGGGCTGTTCATCGCGAAGTACACGCCCGGGTCGATGATCGAGGCCGCCACCAGCGCCATCACCGCCACGAACGATTCCATCAGCATGCCGCCGTAGCCGATGTAGCGCATGTGCGACTCGTTGGCGAGCAGCTTGGGCGTGGTGCCCGAGGAGATCAGCGCATGGAAGCCGGACACCGCGCCGCAGGCGATGGTGATGAACAGGAACGGGAACAGGCCGCCCTTCCACACCGGGCCGTCGCCGCTGGCGGCGAACTGGGTCAGCGCCGGCATCTTCAGTTCCGGCATCACCACCAGGATGCCGATCGCCAGCGCGATGATGGTGCCGATCTTGAGGAAGGTGGACAGGTAGTCGCGCGGCGCCAGCAGCAGCCACACCGGCAGCACCGAGGCGACGAAGCCGTAGCCGATCAGCATCCAGGTGATCTGCGTGCCGGTGAAGGTGAAGGCCGGGCCCCAGGTCGGATCGGCGGCGACCTTGCCGCCGAACCAGATCGCCGCCAGCAGCAGGATCAGCCCGACCACCGAGATCTCGCCGATCTTGCCGGGGCGGATGTAGCGCATGTACACGCCCATCAGGATCGCGATGGGCATGGTCGCGATCACCGTGAACATGCCCCAGGGGCTTTCCGCCAGCGCCTTGACCACCACCATCGCCAGCACCGCCAGGATGATGATCATGATCAGGAACGCGCCGAACAGGGCGATGGTGCCGGGCACCTGGCCCATCTCCTCGCGCACCAGGTCGCCGAGCGAGCGGCCGTTGCGGCGGCTGGACAGGAACAGCACCATGAAGTCCTGCACCGCACCGGCGACCACCACGCCGACCACCAGCCACAGCAGGCCGGGCAGGTAGCCCATCTGCGCGGCCAGCACCGGCCCGACCAGCGGCCCGGCGCCGGCGATGGCGGCGAAATGGTGGCCGAACAGCACGTGCTTGTTGGTCGGCACGTAGTCCAGGCCGTCGTTGTTGAGCACCGCCGGCGTGGCCCGGCTGGGGTCGAGCTGCATCACCTTGTCGGCGATGAACAGGCTGTAGAAGCGGTAGGCGATCAGGTAGATCGACACCGCGGCCACCACGATCCACAGCGCATTGATGTGTTCGCCGCGGCGCAGGGCGATGGTGCCGAGGCAGAACGCCGCCAGGATGGCGAGTGCGGCCCAGGCCAGCTTGGAAAACCCTTTCATGCAGAACGCTCCCCCAAAGATTGCCGCAAGGGTCGCCCCGATGGCCTGGAGGGTCAATGGCGAGGGCGGCCAGGGGCCTAGTACTTTGGTCGTAGAAGAAGCCCCTCTCCCCCCGGGAGAGGGGTTGGGGTGAGGGTACGGGGCGAAGCCCTCGCGAATCCAACCTGGGCTTTCGGACGCTGCACGAGGCTGCGCCCGTACCCTCATCCGCCCCTTCGGGGCACCTTCTCCCGGGGGGAGAAGGGAGTGCATGGCTTCGGACGGATAATGAGCCGTCGCAGCGCGCTTTAGCCCCTCTCCCACCGGGAGAGGGGTTGGGGTGAGGGTACGGGGGCGAAGCCCTCGCGGATCCAGCCTAGGCTTTCGGACGCTGCACG
>NZ_JAGHWV010000010.1:0-97898 GCF_017746095.1 Xanthomonas sp. D-109 | reverse complement strand
CCCTCATCCGCCCCTGCGGTGCACCTTCTCCCGGGGGAGAAGGGAGTGCATGGCTTCGGACGGATAATGAGCCGTCGCAGCGCGCTCTAGCCCCTCTCCCTCCGGGAAAGGGGTTGGGGTGAGGGTCCGGAGCGAAGCCCTCCCGAATCCAGCCTGGGCTTTCGGACGCTGCACGAGGCTGCGCCCGCACCCTCATCCGCCCCTTCGGGGCACCTTCTCCCGAGGGGAGAAGGGAGGTCATGGCTTCGGACAGATAAGGAGCCGTCGCAGCGCGCTTTAGCCCCTCTCCCACAGGGAGAGGGGGTGGGGTGAGGGTCCGGAGCGAAGCCCTCGCGAATCCAGCCTGGGCGTTCGGACGCTGCACGAGGCTGCGCCCGTACCCTCATCCGCCCCTTCGGGGCACCTTCTCCCGGGGGGAGAAGGGAGGTCCATGGCTTCGGACAGATAAGGAGCCGTCGCAGCGCGCTCTAGCCCCTCTCCCTCCGGGAGAGGGGTTGGGGTGAGGGTACGGAGCGAAGCCCTCGCGAATCCAGCTTGGGCTTTCGGACGCTGCACGAGGCTGCGTCCGTACCCTCATCCGCCCCTTCGGGGCACCTTCTCCCGAGGGGAGAAGGGAGGTCCATGGCTTCGGACAGATAAGGAGCCGTCGCAGCGCGCTTTAGCCCCTCTCCCTCCGGGAGAGGGGTTGGGGTGAGGGTACGGGGCGAAGCCCTCGCAAAGCCATCCCGTGCTGTCGGAATGCGCGGCTTCCAGCTGTGGGGGAGCGTGCCAGCGCGCGACAAGATGACCACGCCGCGCTACTAGAAGTTCGCGACCGAACCCATCCCGGTTGCGCAGCCAGCGCCGGTTGCCGGCGCAGACGCTGGCGGTGCTCGGTGGCGGCGACCTGCTGCAACTGCAGGCCGGTGCGCAGGGCGCGCGGCTGGTCCTGGTCGCCGGCCGGCCGTTGCGCGAGCCGGTGGCGCGGCATGGGCCGTTCGTGATGAACACCCGGCAGTAACTGATGCAGGCCGTCGTGGATTTCCAGGAAGGGCGCTTCTTAGGGCGCGCGTCGCGCGCCTTCTCTACGGCGTCGTGCCGTCCGTTGGTAGGAGCGGCTTCAGCCGCGACGGGCGTTCCCGGGAACACCTGTCGCGGCTGAAGCCGCTCCTGCGTCATGTCTCCAACCTGCGGCCTTCAGCGCTCCAACGCCAGGCTCGACTGGCGCATGTCCAGGCCCTGCACCAGCGACTGCAGGGTCTGCAGTTCCTGGGCGTCGGCTGCATCGATCCACACCTGTGCATACTGGTCCTTCTTCAGTTCCGCAACCGTGATGCGGCGTGTGGCCTGGTTCGGCAACTCGACGCCGCCCACATCCGGCCGGTACCAGTACACCTGCTCGCCGGCGATGGCGCCCTTTTCCTCGCGCAGCGTGCGCTGCAGCGGAATGTTCGGGTCGCGCGCGGTGAGCATCATGCCCAGCACCTGACGTCCGTCGGCATCGCTGGCACGGCAGACGATGAAGCCCTTGTCGCTGCGCTCGCTCCATTGCAGCTTGCTCTGCGGCGGCAGCGGTGGGCAGTTCTGGGCCTGCTGCGCGGTGGCGGCAGCGGCGGGCAACGCCGCCGCAGCGGTCAGCAGCGCCTTGCGCAAGAGTGTCTTCATTCGCGATGTTCCCCATACGCCGCGATGCGACGCGTTCGTTCCATACGCACGCCTGCGGCGTCGTCTGCGGGAGCGCCCATCCTGTGCGGGATCCCGGCAGTGCATCCCCCGACGCAGTGCGTGTCCCGTGTGCGGCCACGCGCACGCGGCCGCGCCTGCACCATAGCCCAGCGTGGCCGCGCTGACAATTGGGATGCGGATTCCGGAATATCCGTACGCGTGGTATGGCATGGCAGCACCCGCCCGGCTGCGCCGCCACGCAGGTCGTTACGGGGATGCGGCGACGGTGACAGGGACAGGAGAAGGGGCGAGCGGCCGCGCAGACCGCTCGCCCTGGCCGCCCGATGTGGCGGCGGCCGGTGTGTCAGCGGCCCGGTTCGGGCAGCGGAATGAATTCCTGGTCGTCGCCCGGGATGGTCCCGAAGCGGCCCTCGCGCCAGTCCTGCTTGGCCTGCTCGATGCGCTCCACGGAACTGGAGACGAAGTTCCACCACAGGTGGCGCGGGCCATCCAGCGGTTCGCCGCCCATCAGCATCGCCTTGAGCGGGGTCTTGGCGCGCAGCCGCCCGCGCGCGCCCGGCTCGGGCAGGACCAGGTGCCGCGCCGGGATGTCCACGCCGTCCAGTTGCGCCTCGCCCTCCAGGATGTACAGCGAGCGCTCGGCGTGCCGGGCATCCAGGTCGAGCTCCGCGTCCGCCTCCAGGTCCAGCGCCACGTTGAGGGTGTCGGCGAACACCGTCACCGGCGATTCCTCGCCGTAGGCGCGGCCGGCGATCACCCGCAGCCACACGCCGTCGCGGCGCTGCTGCGGCAGGCTGGCGGCGGCATGGTGGTAGAACGCCGGCGCGGTCTCTTCCGCCGATTTCGGCAGCGCCACCCAGGTCTGCATGCCGTGCAGCGGGTGCGCGTGCTCGCGCAACGCGGTCGGCGTGCGTTCGGAGTGGGAGATGCCGCGGCCGGCCGTCATCCAGTTGACGTCGCCGGCGCGGATCACCTGGTCCGAGCCGAGCGAATCGCGGTGGCCGATCTCGCCGGACCACAGGAAGGTGACCGTGGCCAGGCCGATGTGCGGATGCGGGCGCACGTCCACGCCATGGCCCGGCTCGAACACCGCCGGCCCCATGTGGTCGATGAAGACGAACGGGCCGACGCTGCGCGCCTGCACGCTGGGAACGGCGCGACGCACTTCGAAGCCGCCGATATCGTGGACGCGGGGGGCGATGAGGGTGGGCATGCGGACGCTCGCAGTCGCAAAAACGGAAGCGAAGCTTCGCATGCGCGGACGGTCGCGGTGCGGCGCCATGGCAAGACGGACTGTCCCGCATGCGCATATGTGCGGCGGGCCGATCCGAAGCATTCGCGCCATGTCGCGCGGTGATGCCGGCGTCCCGGAATCGCATAGTGCGAAGTGCGCGCACTTCTTGTCTGCGACGCAGCGGTGGGCCTGTGAATAATCGGCCCGTCGCGGCCGGTCGCGCGCACCAGCGCACAGCACATGGCGCTGCATCGATTCCTCTTCCCCCGAAGGAGCACACACATGAAGAATGTCGCATCGCACATCCGCTGTCGCCGCGCCGCCTGGCCGCGCCTTGGCCTGGTCCTGCTCGCAGGCGCGGCGTTTGCGGCGCAAGCGCAAGGCGTGCCGAACATGAACGTGCCCACGGAGATCATCAACGATCTGTGGGGCGCGAAAGCCTTGCTGGTCACCGGTGGACAAGGCGCCGGCTGCTATCCGGTCGCCAACGGCCATCGTGTCGCCGGCCCGACCCTGCGCACCAATATCCGCTACACGGCGATCGGCATGGCGAGCGCCGATTGCGCCTCCGGCAGCGGCATCGCCAGCGTCAATCTCCAATTCCTCGCGCGGCCGCGTCCGGCGGGCATGTACATCCACATCGTCGACAACGGCATCGTCGTCAGCAACAAGTGATCGACGCGGACGCCGACCGCCGCGCCCGGTCAGAACAGCGACCGGGTCTGCGCGGCCGGCGCCGGCATCTCGCCGCGGCGCGAGGCCAGCCGGTCGGCCAGCCGGGTCGGTTCCGGCAGGCGATAGCCGCGCAGGTAGCGCTGGGTCCAGTGCAGCGCGCTGTCCACCGCCACGCGGTGGCCGGGCGAGACGATCAGCGGATTGCAACGCAGCTTGCTGCGCAGCGCCCAGCCGACCACCTCGCCGCGGTGCACGATGGGGCTGTGGTCGCCGGCCTGCGCGCCGGGTTCCTCGAAGCGACCGGCCAGCAGGGTCTTGGCCACGCCGATGCTGGGCAGCCCGGTGACCACGCCGAAGTGCGCGGCGATGCCGAGCCTGCGCGGATGGGCGATGCCCTGGCCGTCGACGAACACCAGGTCCGGGCGCTGCCGCAGCAGGTCCAGCGCGGCCAGCAGCGCCGGCAGTTCGCGGAAACTCAGCAGACCGGGCACGTAAGCCATCGAGGTGGGCACGCGGGCGATCTCGGCCTGGTGCAGCTGCAGGGTCTGCGCATCGAGCAGCACCGCGGCGGCACGGGTGACCTGGCCATCGTCCTCGAAGCCGACATCGAAACCGGCCAGCCAGCGCGGCGGGTCGGACACCTCGTCCTGCAGGCTGACCTGGCGCGCCAGCGTCGCCTGCAGCGCGCGCGCCTGCACGATGCTGCCGTCCCAGTCGCCGAACACGGGGTGCGTGGAAGGTTCCATCCGCTGATGATCGCGCCGTGTTCGTGGTTGGCGTGTGGAGGGGCGGGAATCGGGAATCGCGACGACTTGGCTCTCCAGTAAGCCGAACGGCCAAGCGTCGCCTGTTGGTCAGAGCCGCGCGGGAACCGCTTCAACGATTCCCCGTTCCCGATTCCCCATTCCCAGCCAAGAGCTACAATCCAGGGCTGCACCATCCACGCATCCCCCAACGGAGACCGTCGCAGTGACCCGCAAACTCGTACTGTTGCGCCATGGCCAGAGCCAGTGGAACCTGGATAACCGCTTCACCGGCTGGGTCGATGTCGACCTGACCGAACAGGGCCGCCAGGAAGCCGTGGCCGCCGGCCGACTGATGCGCGAGGAGGGCCTGCAGTTCGACGTCGCCCATACCTCGGTGCTCAAGCGCGCCATCCACACCCTGCAGGGCGCGCTGAAGGAACTGGACCAGGACTGGCTGCCGGTGCACAAGAGCTGGCGCCTCAACGAGCGCCACTACGGCGGCCTGCAGGGCCTGGACAAGGCCGAGACCGCGGCCAAGCACGGCGAGGACCAGGTCAAGATCTGGCGCCGCTCCTACGACATCCCACCGCCGCCGATGGATGCCGAGGATCCGGGCCATCCGCTGCACGACCGCCGCTACGCCACCTTGGACCGCAATGCGCTGCCGGCCACCGAGTCGCTGGCGACTACGCTCGAGCGCGTGCTGCCGTACTGGCACGACGCCATCGCGCCGCAGCTCAAGGCCGGGCAGACCGTGCTGGTCACCGCCCACGGCAATTCGCTGCGCGCGCTGTACAAATATTTGAACGACGTGTCGCGCGAAGAGATTCTCGAACTCAACATCCCCACCGGCATCCCGCTGCTGTTCGAACTGGACGACAGCCTGCAGGTGCAGTCCTACCGCTACCTGGGCGATCCGGAAGCGGCGAAGAAGGCGGCCGAAGCGGTGGCCAACCAGGGCAAGGCGAAGTAAGCGCCAGGATCGGCGCGCAACCGGCAGGAGAACGCGATGGGTGGATTCAGCATCTGGCACTGGTTGGTGCTGATGGTCATGCTCGGCATTCCGCTGCTGATCGGCGGGGTGGTGTGGATGGCGATCCGCGCGCAGCGGCGCCGGCCGGCGGCCGTGGCACCGCCGCCATTGCCGTCTGCCGCCTCGGTGGAGCAGCGCCTGCGCGCGCTGGAACAGTTGAAGGCGCAGGGATTGATCGACGCGGCCGAGTACGCACGCCGGCGCGAGCAGATCCTGGCCACCCTGTAAGGGCATGACCCAGCGGCAGGCGGCGCGTCGTCGCGCCTGCCGACACATCGCGCAGAGCGATGGCGTGCACTGCGCGGCGTGGCGCACCTGGCGCGCCTTGGCGCATTCGCGCGGCCATGCGATCGCGCCGGACGCGCTACCAGACGCAACTGGTGAGCAGCAGTCCCGGCTGCACGTCCACCCAGTGCAGGCGATGCCGCTGCCCCACCGTCAACGCCGGGGCCAGCGGCGTGGCGATGCGCGTGTCCACGTGCCCGCTGGCCGGGTCGCAGTCTTCGATGCGCAGGGCGTCGAAATCGAAGAAGCGGCCGACCGTCGCTGCCGCGGCCTTGTAGAAACTCTCTTTCGCCGAGAAGCCCAGGGTCAGCGCGTACGGCCAGCCGCGGGCGCGTGCGAGCGCGGCCAGCGCGTCGCAATCGCTGGCGTCCAGGGCCACGTTGCGGATCGCCTCGAGCTGGTCTGCCGCCACCACACGTTCGATATCCAAACCGATGCCCTTGGCGCCGGCGGACGCAGGCAGGGCGATGGCCACTGCCAGGCCATCGGTATGCGAGAGGCTGCCGAGGAAGCCAGCGGGCCAGAGCGGCGCGCGGTCGGCGCCGATCGGCAGGTCGGTTGCGGTACTGCCTGCGGCGCGCAGTGCAGCGAGCGCCGCGCGACGGCCGGCCAGGTACTCGGCCTGGCGCTTGCGCACGCTGCGCGCGATCGATGGCGGCCGCTGCAGGCCGTGGCGCTGGAAATCGCCGCTGTCGAAGGCATCGACCTCGAACGCCAGCAGCCAGGCATCCGGCACGGCGATGCGATGCGCGCCGAGGGCGAGGCTGGCGAACGGCGGGGCGGCGAGGGCCAGGGCATCCATGGCCCTAGCTTAGAGCCTGCGTTGGCCGGTGCGATGCGTGCGCTGCGGCCAGTGAGGCGCCGCAGGAGTCGTCGCTTCGGTGAGCTGCGTCCGCCACGATCGAGCCGGATGCAGCGATATGTCCCGCAGCGTTGGCTTCAACCGTCGCTGGCGTCCACCCACACCCGCATCTCGCCTTCGCCGCGGTTGGCCCAGGCGAAGTAGGGCACGAAGGTCAGGGTCTGCGGCTGCCGCGCCGGCGGAGGGGCGTCGTAGCGGTAAAGCGGCGCGGCTGCGTCGACATCGCCATGCAGGCGTTCGCCGGTGGCCTGCAGCAGCACCTGGCCGTCCAGCGCGCCGCTGCCGGGCACGGCCTGCAGCGCGGCGCTGGCCGGCAGGCGCAGCTGATGCAGGTCGGCGCCGTTGTCGGCCTGCTCCAGGCAGTACACCAGCGGCCCGCGCTGCACCGCGACCTTGCCGGCCAGGTGACGCACGCGCGGATGCCCGCTGACCCGCATCGGCGGCATCGGCAGGCGCAGTTGCAGGGTGTCGCCGGACTGCCAGCGCCGGCGCAGCACGCAATAGCCATGCTGGCGGTGCGCCTCGATCGCCACCGGCTCGCCGTTGAGCAGCAACTGCGGCGCCTGGCACCAGTCCGGCAGGCGCAGCGCCAGCGCCGCGTCCATCGGGGCGCTGCACGCCACGTCGAAGTCGATCGTGTCCTGCCACGGGTACTCGCCGCGCTGGCGCAGGGTCAGGGTCTGCCCGCCGGCCTCGAACCGCGCGTCGCTGCCGACGTAGAGGTTCACGTACAGCGTGTCGTCGTGGCGTGTGTAGAGGTAGTGGCCCAGCGAGGTCAGCACTCGGGCGATGTTGGGCGGGCAGCAGGCGCAGCCGAACCAGCGCTGGCGCACCGGCTTCACATGATCGAAGGTGTGGTTGCCGTGCACGGTGGGCGGGTGCACTTCCAGCGGATTGACGTAGAAGAAGTGGCGTCCGTCCAGGGCCATGCCGCCCAGCACGGTGTTGTACAGCGCGCGCTCCATCACGTCGGCGTAGCGGCCGTCCGGCGCCAGCTGCAGCATGCGGTTGGCGAACATCATCAGCCCGATCGAGGCGCAACTCTCGTTGTAGGCGGCGTCGTTGGGCAGGTCGTAGTCGACGCTGAAGGCCTCGCCGTAGCTCTGTGCGCCGATTGCGCCGGTCAGATACATCTGCCGCTGCGTGGCGTTGTCCCACAGCCGAGCGCAGGCCGCACGCAGGGTGGCATCGCCGCTGTGTCGGGCCAGGTGCGCCACGCCGGCGTACAGGTACACGAAGCGCACGGCATGGCCGACGGCGGTGTCCTGCAGCGCCACCGGCAGGTGCGCCTGGCTGTAGGCCTTGTCCTGGATCATCCAGGCCGGGCCGTGTCCGCCCCAGAAGAAGGTATGGCCGCGCCTGGCGTACTCCTCGTCGTAGTAATGCGGTGTGGTGCCGCGCTGTTCGACGAAGTAGCGCGCCAGCGTCAGGTAGCGCGCCTCGCCGGTGGCCTCGTACAGGCGCATCAGCGCCAGTTCGATCTCCGGATGTCCCGGGTAGCCGTGCAACTGCGTCGGGCCGGGGCCGAAGGTGGCGTCGATGTGGTCGGCGAGCCGGCACACGATGTCGAGCAGGGCACGCTTGCCGGTGGCCTGGTAGTAGGCCACGCCGGCCTCGATCATGTGCCCGGCGCAGTACAGCTCGTGGCACTCGGCCAGGTTGGTCCAGCGCTCCTGCGGCGCCTTCACCGTGAAATAGGTGTTGAGGTAGCCGTCGGCCTGCTGCGCGGCGCCGATCAGTTCGATGGTGGCGTCGGCATCGCGCTCCAGCGCCGGGTCGGGATGCTGCGCCAGCAGGTAGGCCACCGCTTCCAGCCACTTGGCCACGTCGCTGTCCTGGAACACCATGCCGTAGAACGTGCCGTCGCTGCGGCCGGCGGCGATGCGGAAGTTCTCGATGGCATGGCTGGGTTCGGCATCGGCGACGTTGTCGTTGAGCGCGTCCCACTGGTAGGGCAGCACCACATCCTGCACCAGGCGCTGGTAGCGCTGCCAGAACGGATCGGCGATGCGCAGGTGGGCGAGCGGCAGTTCCGGGGACGGCACGGGCGAATGCGGCATGGAGCGGAGATCCTGAAGGGTGGGGAAGGTCAGTGCACCGGGCGTGCGGCCAGGTCGTCGGCGATGCTCGCCAGCAGCGGCCGGCGCAGCCGGCAGCGCAGGATCACCGCGGCCAGCAGCAGGTGCAGGCCGGCGGGGATCAGGGTTTCCAGCAGGGTGATGGCCTGCAGCGAGGCGGGGCTCTGCTGCGCGGCGCCGGCGCGGTAGCCGGCGTAGACGAACAGCGCGCTGATCACCACCGCGCTCGAGGCCCAGGCCAGCTTGATGCAGAACAGGTTGAAGGCGAAGTTGATCCCGGAGGAGCGCACCCGGTTCTTCCAGGCGCCGTAGTCGTCGGCGAAGGCCATCAGCGAGAAGTGCAGCGGCAGCGCGAAGCCCAGCACCAGGCAATGCACGAAGATCACCCCCAGCCACAGCGTCTGCTGCGCCGGCCCGGTGGGCAGCCACCATTGCGCCACGCCGAACGCGGCCAGCGCCAGGTTGGTGTGCAGGTACAGCGCCAGCGGGTCGAAGCGGCGGCACAAGGCGTTGACCACGATCGCGCCGAGTACCGTGGCCAGCGCCACCATCGCGAAGAACAACGAGGCGTAGCCGCTGCTGCCGCCGAGCACGTAGGTGATGAAGTACAGATAGGCGCCGCCGCGGATGTTGTACACGTTGATCAGCAGGAACGACATCAGCAGCACCAGCCGCAGCTGGTCGTTGCGCAGCAGGCCGCGCAGGTGTTCGGCGATGCCGGCACCGCCGAGCAGGCTGACCGGCACGCGCTCGCGCACGGCGAAGAAACAGCACAGGAACATCGCCACCGCCAGCGCCGCCAGCACGCCCACGCCGAGCTGGTAGCCGCGCGCGGCATCGCCGTTGCCCAGTTCCCGCACCAGCCACGGCAACCCCACCGACACCAGGAAGCCGGCGATGCCGCACAGCACGAAGCGCCAGGATTGCGCCGAGACCACGTCGCGGTGGTCGCCGGTCATGCTGTTGATCAGCGCGCAGTAGGGTACGTTGATCGCGGTGTAGCACAGCGACAGCAGGAAATAGCTGGCGAAGGCATAGGCGATCTTGGCGCCGGCGCTCAGCTGCGGCGCGCTGAAGGTCAGCACGCAGGCGATGCCGATCGGCACCGCGACCCACAGTTGCCAGGCGCGGAAGCGGCCCCAGCGGCTGCGGGTGCGGTCGGCGATCAGGCCCATCACCGGGTCGGACACCGCGTCGGCCACGCGCAGCACGGTGAACAGGGTGCCGACCAACGCCGGAGTCAGGCCGAACACGTCGGTGTAGAAGAAGGTGAGGAAATTGGCGATCAGGCAGGTGACCACCGTGCCGCCGGCATCGCCGAGGCCGTAGCCGAACTTCTCCAGGCGCGACAGCCGCGGCGTGGTCGCGGCCGGCGCGGCGTCTGCGGCGGCGTGGCCGATGGCGGTCGCAGTCAACGGGGCGGCTCCTGGCGCGCGCGGTCCGGCGCCAGCGCAAAGTCGCACGGCCGCGTAACCGCGACAAGAGTCTGTGCGGTATAAAACCGGTACGATTCCGACCATGGTCGCCGGGCCGCGTGCGTGCGGTGGCGTTCATGTGATTGCTGCAGTGCAGCGTGTTGTGTGCAAGGGGAGACGTTTCCGACATGCTCGAACTCGCCGTCGCCTATCCGATCCGGGTGCAGAACGGGGGCCTGTTCATTTCCCGCGGGGTGGGCGCGCATCCGGCGCGGGTGATCCAGTCCTACGAGTTGATCTTCGTCGAGCGCGGCATGCTGTCGATTCGCGAACAGGACAGCGACTTCCACGTCGGTCCCGGCGAGACGCTGCTGCTGTGGCCCGGCCGTGCGCATGCCGGCCTGGGCCAGTTCCCGGACGACCTGCGCTTCTACTGGGTGCATTTCGAACTGGAACCGGGCGCGACGCGGGCGGATAACGCGGTGGCGCTGTCGATGCCGCAGCGCACCGCGATCCGCGATCCGGAGCGTTTCGTCGGCCTGTTCCGCTGGTTCCTGGCCGAGCAGGAGGAACGGCGCACGCTGCCGATGCTGGAGCCGATCGTGCTGTCGATGCTGCAATGCGTGGCCGGCGCCTGGCCGGATCCGCACGACTCCGAGCGCGCGGGCGTGGCGCTGGCGTACCGCGCCAAGCAACTGATCGGCACGCAGTTCCATACCGCGCTCACCGCCTCGTCGCTGGCCGCGCAACTGCACTGCAATCCGGATTATCTGGGCCGTATCTACCGGCGCAGCTTCGGCACCACGCTGACCGAGGCGATCCACCGCCAGCGCATCGCCTTCGCCGAAAAGCTGCTGTTGGTCAACACCTGCGCGGTCGACGATGTCGCGCAGCGCGCCGGCTTCAGCGACAGCGGCTACTTCCGACGCGTGTTCCGCCAGCGCCTGGGCATGACCCCCAGCGCCTACCGGCGCCTGTACTGCAAGGAGCACATCAATTCGGGGTGAGGGTGTTGCGGATCTGAGGCGCACGCCGCGCATTTTGATTGCAGGTGCGCGCGTATCGCTCGGCTGTGCTGTAGGAGCGGTTTCAGCCGCGACGCGCTTTCATCGGAACGCTTCGTCGCGGCTGAAGCCGCTCCTACGATAAAAGCGGCTTTCGGCTCTAGCGCAGGGCTTTCATGGAAAGGCGCGGTCGCGGCTGAAGCCGCGCCTACGGTCCGCGCAACGCCGCGTTGGCTGCGCTAGCTCAGCTGCTGGCCGATCTCGCGCGCCATCGCGCTCAGCGGCAGGATCTTTTCGGCGCCGCCGCGCTTGATCGCTTCCTTGGGCATGCCGAAGACGACGCTGCTGTGTTCGTCCTGGGCCACGGTGCGCGCGCCGGCCTGGCGCATTTCCAGCAGGCCCACCGCGCCATCGTCGCCCATGCCGGTCATGATGATGCCCAGCGCGTTGCCGCCGGCGGCGCGCGCGGCGGAACGGAACAGCACGTCCACCGACGGCCGGTGCCGGTTCACCGGCGGTCCGTCCAGCACCTCGACGAAATACTGCGCCCCGCTGCGACGCAGCAGCATGTGCTTGCCGCCCGGCGCGATCAGCGCGCGTCCCGGCACCACGCGGTCGTTGTTGGCCGCTTCCTTCACCGAGATCTGGCACAGCGTGTCCAGGCGCGCGGCGAAGGCGGCGGTGAACTTTTCCGGCATGTGCTGGACGATGACGATGCCGGGGCTGACCCGCGGCAGCGCGGTCAGCACTTCCTCCAGCGCCTGGGTGCCGCCGGTGGACGTGCCGATCGCCACCACCCGTTCGGTGGTCTGCGACAGCGGGCGATTGCCCTGTGCCGGCAGGATCACGTCGGCGGTGTGCTTGATCTCCGGCTCCGCCGGCGCCGGTGCCGCACGCACCGACAGGCGCTTGACGTTGGCGCGCGCGGCGCTCTTCACCGTGGCGATCATTTCCTCGGCCGAATCGGTGAGGAACTGCTTGAGGCCGAGCTTGGGCTTGGTCACCACCGCCACCGCGCCGGCGGCCAGCGCGTCCATGGTCACCCGAGCGCCCTTCTCGGTGAGCGTGGAGCAGATCACCACCGGGGTCGGGCGCTCGCTCATGATCTTGCGCAGGAAGGTGATGCCGTCCATCTTCGGCATCTCCACGTCGAGCACGATCACGTCCGGCCATTGCTGGCGCATCTTGTCCATCGCCAGCAGCGGGTCGGCCGCGGCGGCGATGACCTCGATGCCGGGCGCGTCGTTGAGCACGGCGACCAGCACCTGGCGCACCACCGCCGAATCGTCGATCACCATGGCCTTGATCGTGGTCATGCGGGGTTCCCTCCTGGCACGTCGGCCTTCATGGTTTGCGGTACACCGACGGCGCGATCTGCACCACGTCGCCGTTGACGTCGTTGAGACTCTCGGAGTGGCCGATGCAGAAGATGCCGCCGCGCTTGAGCGTGCCGAGCACCCGCGCCACCACTTCGCGCTTGGTCTGGCCGTTGAAGTAGATCATCACGTTGCGCAGGAACACCACGTCGAACTGGCCCAGGTTGGGCAGCGTCGCGTTGAGGTTGGCGTGCAGGAAGCGCACGTGGTCGCGGATGCGGCGATCGATCAGCATGCTGCCTTCGTACTCGCCGCGGCCCTTGAGGCAGTAGCGCTTGAGCATGGCCGGAGGCATGTGCTCGATGCGCAGCAGCGGATAGTGGCCGGTGCGCGCCTTGGCCAGCACGCGGGTGCTGATGTCGGTGCCGACCACTTCGTACGGGCGGCCCTGCAGGGTGTCGTCCAGCACCATGGCCATGCTGTAGGCCTCCTCGCCGCTGGAACTGGCCGCGCTCCAGCAGCGGAACGGCGCACTGCCAGTATGCGCGGCGGCGACGCTGCGCAGCAGGTCGAAGTGCTTGGGTTCGCGGAAGAAGTAGGTTTCGTTGGTGGTCAGCAGGTCGATCGCGGTCTGCACCTCGCCGCTACCTTCGCGGCTTTCCAGCAGCTTGAGGTACTGGGTGTAGGTCTGCAGCGAATGCGCCTTCAGGCGCTTGCCCAGGCGTCCGCACAGCATGGCCTTCTTGGCCGGCGAGATGGTGATGCCGGCGGCGTCGAAGATGAAACGCTGGAACCGGCCGAATTCCTGCTCGGTGATGGTGTCGTGGCTGGTCATGGTGTCGGCTCAGTGGGTGGAGGCGGCAGCGGGGGCGCTGGCGGTGCCTGTGGGGCCGTGTTCCTGCAGCAGGCGCTGGTGCTCCAGCAGCCAGGCGTGCAGCGCGCCGCCCCCCAGCGGGCGCGCCAGCAGGTATCCCTGGCCGAAGTCGCAGCCCAGCTCCTGCAGCAGGGTCCAGTCCTCCACCGTCTCGATGCCCTCGGCGACGGTGCTCAGGCCCAGCCGCTGGGCCATGCCCAGTGCCGATTCCAGAACCGTGCGCAGGTTGCGGCTGCGGTGCGCGTCGTGGACGAAGATGCGGTCGATCTTCAACTCGGTGAAGGGAATGCGGGTGAGTTGCTGGAGCGAGGAGAAGCCGGTGCCGTAGTCGTCCAGCGACAGGCCGAAGCCCTGCAGCCGCAGCCGCGCCAGCATGCCCAGCGCGCTGCCGCAGACCAGCGAGCTTTCGGTGATTTCCAGCACCAGGTCGGACGGTGCCAGGCCATGCTTGCGCAGTAGTCCGAGCAGTTCGTCGAGCAGATTCGGGTCCTGCAGCATGCGCGGCGACAGGTTCAACGCCAGGGTCAGCTGGAACCCGTCCTGCTTCCAGGCCGCCAGCCGCGCCAGCGCCTGGTCGGCGACGCAGGCGGTGAGCGCATGGATCAGGCCTTCGCGCTCGGCCACGGCGATGAAGCGGTCCGGCGCGATCGGCCCGGCGCTGGGATGGCGCCAGCGCGCCAGCGCTTCCACGCCACCGACCCGGCCGCTGCGCATGTCCACCTTGGGCTGGTAGGCGACCTCGATCTCGCCGCGCTGCAGTGCCTCGCGCAGCATCGCCGCCATGGTCGCCTCGCCCGGCGCTTCGGCCTCGTTCCGCGGCGCCGGCGTCGGCGGCGCATGGGCGCGCAGCGCGGCCGCGAGCTGGGCGGCGCGCAGCGGCTTCTCCAGGCCCGCCAGCACCTGCAGGCCGTTGCTGCGGCCGACCTGCAACACCGAGTCGATCAGGGCCGCGCCGCGTTGCGAGGCGACCACGATCGGCACGCGCACGTCGCTGCGGGCCAGCGCCTCGAGCAACTGCACGCCGTCCATGCCGGGCATTTCCAGGTCCACGATCAGCAGCCCCAGCGGCGAACCCTCGGTCACTCGCGCCAGCGCCGCATGGCCGTCGGCCGCGCCTTCCACTGCCACGGCGCCCATCCGCAGGCACAGGGCCAGCGCGTGTTCGCGCTGGACCTGGCTGTCGTCGACCACCAGGACCGTGCCGAAGTGGTGCAGGGCGGCGGTGTCGGGGGGCGTGGGCATGCGAAATCCGTTTCGAGGGAGGGGCAGGGCGCTGCGCGGCAAAGGCCGCTCAGGCGGCGATGCCTTCTTCCAGGTGGGCGTCGAGGGCGGCCATGCTGGCGAACTCCTGGGGCGCCAGCACCGCATCGGCGGCGAGCAGGATGACGAAGCGCTCGCCGACCTTGCCCATGCCATGGATGAAATCGCGGCGGATGCCGGTGCCGAACGCCGGCGGCGGGGCGATGTCGGCGGTGGCGATCTCCAGCACCTCGCTCACCGCATCCACCAGCAGCCCGAGCACCTGGCGCTCCTCGCCGCTGGCGACCTCGATGATGACGATGCAGGTGCGCTTGCTGATCTCGCTGGGCGCGCGGCCGAAGCGCTGCTGCAGATCCACCACAGGCACCACCGCGCCACGCAGGTTGATCACCCCACGCAGCGCGGGCGGCATCATCGGCACGTCGGTCGGCGTGCGGTACTCGATGATCTCCTTGATGCCGAGAATGCCGACGCCGAACATTTCCTTGCCGAGCAGGAAGGTCAGGAACTGGTCCGTCGCCAGGTCGCCGGCGTCGGAGGGTGAGAGCGAAGCGGGAGCGTTCATGGCCATGTCTCAGAAGGTTTCGAAGTGGGTTTCGTCCAGCGTATCGGCCAGCACCAGCTTGCCGCCGGCCACGCGTGCGATCGGCTTGGCCCCGGCCTGCCCGCTGCGGCCGCGCGCCGCGGCCGGGCGCCGCGTCGCGGTCCTGGATGCGGCTGCGACTTCCAGCTTGAAGAAACTCATCAGTTGCTGCAGCTGTTCGGCCTGCGCGCTCATTTCCTCGGCGGTGGCCGCCAGTTCCTCGGAGTTGGACGCGGCCTGCTGCGTGGTCTGGTTGAGCTGGCCGACCGCGGCATTGATCTGGCCGACGCCGGAGGTCTGTTCCTCGGAGGCGGCGGTGATCTCCTGCACCAGGTCGGAGGTGCGCTTGATCGACGGCACCATCTCGTCCAGCAGCCTGCCGGCGTTCTCGGCCAGTTCCACGCTGGAACTGGCCACATCGCCGATCTCCTGCGCGGCCACCTGGCTGCGCTCGGCCAGCTTGCGCACTTCCGCGGCGACCACGGCGAAACCCTTGCCGTGCTCGCCGGCGCGTGCGGCCTCGATCGCCGCGTTCAGCGCCAGCAGGTTGGTCTGGTAGGCGATGTCGTCGATGATGCTGATCTTCTGCGCGATCTGCTTCATCGCCTGCACGGTCGCACGCACCGACTCGCCGCCGTCCAGCGCCTGGCTGGACGCCTTGCTGGCCATGCCGTCGGTGATCTTGGCGTTCTCGGTGTTCTGCGAGATCGAGGCGGTCATCTGCTCCAGCGAGGCGCTGGTCTCTTCCACGCCGGCGGCCTGTTCGCTGGCCGCCTGGCTCAGCGACTGCGCGGTGGCGCTGACTTCCTCCGAGGCGCTGGCCAGCGCCTCGGCATTGCTGTTGACCTCGCTGACCACCTGCGACAGGCGCGCGATGGTGTCGTTGACGTAGTTCTTCATTTCGGCGTAGGCGCCGTCGTAGGACTTGTCGATGCTGCGGGTCAGGTCGCCCTCGGCCAGGCCGCCCATCACCCGCACCACGTCCTGGATGCTGTCGCCGGTGGTGGTGGCCAACTCGTTCAGGCCCTGGCCCATGTCGCGCTGGAACCCGGACAGGCCGTCCAGGGCGATGCGCTCGGAGAAGTCGCCACGGTTGGCGGCGGCGACCACGCGGCGCTGGCCGTCGATCACCAGCTTCAGCCGCTCGACCATGGTCCGCATCGCATACAACGCGCTGCCCCTGTCGTTGGCACGCACCGCCACCTCCAGGTTGAGGTCGCCCTGCGCCACCTTGTTGGCGATCTCGGCCACGTAGGCCGGCTCGCCGCCGAGCAGGCGCATCAGGCCGCGCACGATGAAGACCGAAATGCCGGCGCCCAGCAGCACGCACGCCACGATCACGGCGATGATCCACTGGCGCGAGCTGGCATAGAGCGCATCGCCCTCTGCGCTGGCGGCTTCGCCGCCCTTGGTGTTCAGCACCACCAGGCTGTCGAGAATGGTCGACGCATCGTCGTACAGCTTGCGCTGGTCGCCGTTGAACAAGGCCAGCGCCTCGCTGGTCTTCAGCGTTCGCGACAGGTCGAGGACCTGCTTGTGCAGGGCCAGATACTTTTCGAACTCGCCATTGAAGTTCGTATAGATGCCTTTTTCCTCCTCCGAGGAAATGAGCTTGACGTAATGGTCGCGGTTACTCGCGTACTCGGCCAGGATCTGCTCCATCTGCTGGTCGAAGTTGCGCATTTCCTGCGGGTTTTCGGTGACCACGTGTTGCAGTTCGGCCACGCGCAGGTCGGACAGGTTGGTATTCATCGCCTGCACGTAATGGATGCTGGGCATCCAGTTGGTGGCGATGTCGGTGGAGGCCTGGTTGACCTTGGCCAGCTTGTCCACCGTGAACACGCCCATGCCCACCATAAGCAGCAAGACGGCGGCGAAGCCGAGTCCGATTCTGGTAGCGATCTTCATTTGCTTGAACACCGTGATCCCCCTGTTGGATGTACGGAAGTGTGGTTGTCAGAACGTGTCGAACTGCGCTTCGTCCGGCGCCGGCACCAGCGCCAGGCCGGTCTCGCCGAAGCCGAAACCGCGTTTGCGCACCGGTGCCGACCTGCGCGGCAGCGCCTGCGGAGCGGCGGGGCGCCGCGGCGCCACCACCTGGTTGGTACGGAAGAAGCTCATCAACTGCTGCAACTGCTCGGCCTGGCCGCTCATTTCCTCGGCGGTGGCGGCCAGTTCCTCGGAGTTGGCCGCGGCCTGCTGGGTGGTCTGGTTGAGCTGGCCGACGGCGGCATTGATCTGGCCGACGCCGGAGGTCTGTTCCTCGGAGGCGGCGGTGATCTCCTGCACCAGGTCGGAGGTGCGGCGGATCGAGGGCACCATCTGCTCCAGCAGTTTGCCGGCGTTCTCGGCCAGCTCCACGCTGGACTCGGCGACCTGGCCGATCTCCTGCGCGGCGACCTGGCTGCGCTCGGCCAGCTTGCGCACTTCCGCGGCGACCACGGCGAAGCCCTTGCCATGCTCGCCGGCGCGCGCGGCCTCGATCGCGGCGTTCAGCGCCAGCAGGTTGGTCTGGTAGGCGATGTCGTCGATGATGCCGATCTTCTGCGCGATCTGCTTCATCGCCACCACCGTCGAGCGCACCGCATCGCCGCCTTCGTTGGCTTCGCGTGCGGCCTTGGCGGCCATGCCGTCGGTGACCTTGGCGTTCTCGGTGTTCTGCGCGATGGAGGCGGTCATCTGCTCCAGCGACGCACTGGTCTCTTCCACGCCGGCGGCCTGTTCGCTGGCCGCCTGGCTCAGCGACTGCGCGGTGGCGCTGACCTGCTCGGAGGCGCTGGCCAGGGCGTCGGCGTTGATGTTGACCTCGCCGACCACCTGCGCGAGGCGCGCAACGGTGGCATTGATGCTGTCGCACAGTTCCTTCAGCTTGCCCTGGCACTGCACGTCCGCCAGCCGGGTCAGGTCGCCGGCCTCGATGGCCTTGAGCACGGCGCCGACGTCGTTGATCGGCCCGATCACCGTATCCAGGGTCAGGTTGATGCCATCGACGATGCGGCGGAAGTCGCCATGGTGCAGGCTGCCGTCGGCGCGCACGTCCAGGCGGCCGGCCGCGGCCGCGTCGGCGAGCAGGCTGGTGTCGCGGATCAGCGCGCGCAGGTTGGCGCGCACCTGTTCGACGGTGTCGTTGATGAACGCCTTCTTGCCCGGGAAGGCCTCCAGCGGCGCGTCGAAGTTGCCGCGGCCGAATTCGGCGATGCAGGTCATCGCCTTCTTCTTGGTGGCGATGTGGTCGCCGACCATGCGGTTGATGCCGTCGGCCATGCTGCGGAAGTCGCCTTCGAAACGGTGGCTCTCGATCACCACGTCGATGTCGCCGGCGTCGTGCTGCGCGGACATGTGCTGCATCTGCGCGATCAGCCCCTGCATGTTGCGGCGCACCTGCTCGATGATCTCGTTGATGAAGACCTTCTTGCCCGGGAACGTCTCCAACGGCGCATCGAAATTGCCGCGGCCGAACTCGGCCACGCAGGCCAGCGCCTTCTTCTTGGTGGCGATGTGGTCGCCGACCATGCGGTTGATGCCCTCGGCGATGACCTTGAACTCGCCCTCGAAGCGGTGGCTGTCGATCACCACGTCGATGTCGCCGGCGTCGTGCTCGCGCGACATGCGCACGATCTCGTCGTTGATCTGGCGCACCCCGGTCTGCACCTGCCGCAGCGCCAGCAATACCTCGCAGGCCTGGTCGTTGCGGATGGTCGGCATCACCACCTCGAAATTGCCGGTGGCAAAGCGCGCCAGGGTGGTGGTGGCGATTCGCAGCGAGCGGGTGATGGCATGGACGGTATAGGCCAGCACCGCGGCGGCCAGCACCGCGGCGCCGATGCCCAGCGCCAGGGTTTGCCCGGCGGTCAGGCCGAGGGCGAACCCGCCCGCCGCAGCAGCCAATGGCAGCACGACGGCGATGGTCGAGCCGGTCCACAGCTTGGAGGACAGCGAGAGAGAGTTGGACATGCCATGGTACCTATGCGGGTGCGGAGAGGTCCCGGCCTGATCGGCCGGGACGGAGGGATCAGAACGAAACGAACGCCGCTTCTTCCAGGCGCGCGGCCTGGGCCGTGGCCGCCGGTCCGCCGAAACTGCGGGCGCGTGGTGCGCGCTGCATCGACGACGGCAGGCGCCGCGGTTGCGGGGCCTGCGCCGGCGTCGTGGTGCCGCTGGTGGTGAAGAAGCTCATGATGGTCTGCAACTGTTCTGCCTGGCTGCTTACTTCTTCGGCCGTGGCGGCCAATTCTTCAGCGTTGGCAGCGGATTGCTGTGTTGTCTGGCTGAGCTGAACGACCGCGGCGTTGATCTGGCCGACGCCCGTGCTCTGTTCCTCGGAGGCGGCGGTGATCTCCTGCACCAGGTCGGAGGTGCGGCGGATCGACGGTTCCATCTCGCCGAGCAGGCGCCCGGTGGTCTCGGCCAGGTTCACGCTGGTAGTGGCAACGTCGCCGATCTCGTGCGCGGCCACCTGGCTGCGCTCGGCCAGCTTGCGCACCTCGGCGGCGACCACGGCGAAGCCCTTGCCGTGCTCGCCCGCGCGTGCGGCCTCGATCGCCGCGTTCAATGCCAGCAGGTTGGTCTGGTAGGCGATGTCGTCGATGATCCCGATCTTGCGCGCGATCTCCTTCATCGCCGACACGGTCGCGCGGACCGCCTCGCCGCTCTCGGCGGCCTCGCGCGAGGCCTTGGCGGCCATGCCGTCGGTGACCTTGGCGTTTTCCGCGTTCTGCGCGATGGAGCCGGTCATCTGCTCCAGCGAGGCGCTGGTCTCCTCCACGCCGGCGGCCTGCTCGCTGGCCGCCTGGCTCAGCGACTGTGCGGTGGACGACAGTTCCTCGGCGGCGCTGGCCAGGGTGACGGCGTTGCCGTTGACCTCGTTGACGATGCTGGTGAGCTTGTCGATGGTGGCGTTGACGTAGCGCTGCATGTCGGCGAAGGCGCCCTCGTAGTGGCCCTGCACCTGGCGGCTGAGATCGCCCTCGGCCATCGCGCCCATCACCTTGATCACATCGCCGACGCTGCGCAGGTTGCCGCGGGTCTGTTCGATGATCTCGTTGATGAAGGCCTTCTTGCCCGGCAGTTGCGGCATCGGCGCGTCGAAATTGCCGCGGCCGAACTCGGCCACCACGCCCAGCGCCTGTTTCTTGACGGCGATGTGCGCGGCGACCATGCGGTTGATGGCCTTGCCGATCGCGCAGAACTGTCCGTCCAGGTGCGCGCAGTCGATCTGCACGTCGATGTCGCCCAGGTCGTGCTCCTCGGACATGCGCGCGATCTCGCCGATCAGGCGCTTGAAGTTGCCGCGCACCTGCTCGATGGTGTCGTTGATGAAGGCCTTCTTGCCCGGCAGCTGCGGCATGCCCGCGTCGAAGTTGCCGCGGCCGAACTCGGCGACCACGCCCATCGCCTGCTTCTTGACCGCGATATGGCTGCCGACCATGCGGTTGATGCCGTCGGCCATGCTGCGGAAGTCGCCCTGGAAGTGCGCGCTGTCGATGCTGGCGTCGATCTCGCCGGCATCGTGCTCCTCGGCGACACGGCGCATTTCGGCGATCAGGCCGAGCATGTTGCGCCGCACCTGCTCGATGGTGTCGTTGATGTAGGCCTTCTTGCCCGGGAACGCGGCCAGCGGCGCGGCGAAGTTGCCATGGCCGAACTCGCCCACGCAGTCGATCGCCTGCTTGCAGACGCCGATGTGGGCGCCGACCAGCTGGTTGATGTCGCCGGCCACGGTGCGGTAGGCGCCGCTGGACTGCGCGGCATCCAGCATCATGTCGCAGTCGCCGGCGGCGTGTGCGCGGGTCATGTGCGCGACGTCGGCCTGCAACTGCCGCAGCGGCCGCTGCGCGGCGAGCAGGGCCTGGCCGATCTCGCTGCCGCCGGTCGCCGCGTCCACGCGGTCCAGTTCGCCCTGCGCCAGCGCCTGCAGGCCGGTGCGGGCCAGCTCCAGCTCGCGCTGCGCGGCAGCGGCCGCCTGCTGTGCCGCGCGTACGCTGCGGCCCAGCAGCAGGCCGGCGACCAGTGTGGCCACGGCGACCAGGGTCCAGGCGAGGCCGCTGGCCAGCGGCAGCGCCAGCGCGGCGACAGCGGCGGCGGCGGGCAGGGCGACGGCGACGACGGCGGCCGTCGGCAGGGTGGCAAGGGGCGTCCGGTTCTGGGACATGGCGGCGATTCCTGGTTGATGGCGCGACGTAGGAATGACGGCGGGCGACGCGGCGGCTCAGGCCGCCAGCGATTCGGCGCCGGGTTGCAACTGGCCCAGCAGCGACGGCACGTCCAGGATCAACGCGACCCCACCGCTGCCGAGAATGCTGGAGCCACTGATGCCCTTGACCTGGGCGAAGACCTTGGAGAGCGGCTTGATCACGGTCTGCCACTCGCCGAGCAGGGTGTCGACCACCAGGCCGAACCGCTGCGAGCCCTGGCGGATCACCACGATGCTCTCGCGCGCCGGCGGCGCGCCGGCGATGGCGAACAGCGAGCGCAGGCGCACGTAGGGCAGCACGTTGCCGCGCAGGTCGATGTACTCGCTCTGGTAGTTCGGCGCGAACTCCACGCATTCCTCGACCACGTCCAGCGGCACCACGAACACCGACTTGCCGACCCCGACCTGGAAGCCGTTGATGATCGCCAGGGTCAGCGGCAGCCGCACCGAGATGGTGGTGCCGACGTCCTGCTGGCTGCTGATGTCCACGCTGCCGCGCAGCGCGGCGATGTTGCGCTTGACCACGTCCATGCCGACCCCGCGGCCGGACAGGTTGGTGACCTTCTCGGCGGTGGAGAAGCCCGGCTCGAAGATCAGCGCGAACACTTCGCGGTCCGAGAGCTGGCGGCCGGGTTCGATCAGGCCGCGTTCCAGCGCCTTGGCCAGGATCCGGTCGCGGTTGAGGCCGCCGCCGTCGTCGCTGATCTGGATGACGATGCTGCCGGAATCGTGGAAGGCGTTGAGCCGCACCGTGCCGCGCACCGGCTTGCCGCGCGCCTGGCGCACCTCGGCCGGTTCGATGCCGTGATCCATGGCGTTGCGCACCAGATGGGTCAGCGGATCTGCGATCTTCTCCACCACCGACTTGTCCAGCTCGGTGTCCTCGCCATTGACCACCAGCGCGATGTCCTTGCCCAGCTCGCGGGCGACGTCGTGGACCACGCGGTGGAAGCGGCTGAAGGTGCCGCCGATCTTGACCATGCGCAGCTGCAGCGCGCTTTCGCGCACCTCTTCGACCAGCCCGGCCAGGATCGAGGTGGACTCCAGCAGTTGCGCATCGCCGGTACGCTGGGCGTTGGCGCCGGTGCTGGCGACGGCGATGATCAGCTCGCCGACCAGGTCGATCATGCGGTCCAGCTTGTCGGCGTCGACGCGGATCGAGCCGCCTTCGCCGCGTGCGCCTGCGGCCTTGGCCGGGCTGGCGCTGGCGGCGGTGGCGGTCGCTGCCGCCGGCGTGCTGGCCACGGCGGGCGCGGCCGCAGCCGGCGCGTCGGCGCTGTCGAACCCGGCGAAATCGTCGGCACTGGCCTGGCTGCCGGCCTCGGCCACCAGCAGCGGCAGATCCAGGTTGGCCGCGTCGCCCTGCGGGTCCACCGCCAGCACCTGCAGGTCGCAGTCGTCGCGCACGAATTCGAAGATGTCCTCGATCGCGGCCTGTTGCGCGTCGCTGCGCAGCAGGATGTCGAAGCCCAGGTAGCAGGCCTCCGGGTCCAGGTCCGGCAGCGCCGGCACGCGGTCGTGGCGGGTGCGCACCGCTTCCAGGCTGCCGAGGCTGCGCAGGCAGCGGATCAGGTGCAGCGGCGAGTTGCCGAAGCGCAGCGCATCGGTGAACAGCTGCAGCGAGATCCGCCAGTAGCCGGTGTGCGCGGGCGCGGCGGGCGCTGCCGCGGCGGAGCCCGCCTTCGCCGCCGGCGTGGCAGCGGGTTGCAGGTAGGTCTGCAGGCGTTGCAGCAGCGGCGCGCCATCGGCGGTGAGCGTGGCTTCGTCGGCCTTGCCGCCGGCCGCGGCTTCCACCAGCGCGCGGATGTGGTCGCAGCAGGCCAGCATCAGTTGGATCAGCTCCGAATCCAGCGCGACCGCATGCTCGCGCACCAAGTCCAGCACGCTCTCCACCACGTGGGTGAAGCCGACCAGTTGCGCCAGGTCGAACAGGCCGCCGGAGCCCTTGATGGTGTGGGCGGCGCGGAAGATCGCGTTGACCGCATCGGGGCCGGCTATGCCGCGCTCGGCTTCCAACAGGTTGCGCTCCATGTCCTCGAGCAGGTCGCGGCTCTCGGCGATGAAGGTCTGCAGCAATTGATCCATGTTCATGTCGTGCTGCCGATTAGTGAAGGGTGTCGTCGCCGACGCGCTCGAACGCGTCGTCCAGGCCGAGCAGGGCCAGCGCATCGCCGACCGCGGTGCTGCAGCCTTCGAGCTGGAACGGCCGTCCCAGTGCGCGCAGTGCCGCCTGGGTGGCCAGCAGCAGTTGCACGCCGGTGGCGTCGATGTCGGTCACCTCCTGCAACTGCAGGCGCAACCCGCCGGGATGTTCCAGCGCGGGCAGCAGCAGCGGCTTGAGTTCGGCCGCACGGCGGATGGTCATGTCGCCGTCCACGATCAGCTGCAGCGGCGGATCCTGTTCGTCGGGGGGCGTCGAGCGCATGGCGGGTCTCCGGCAGGGAAGTGGGAAAAGCCGGTGTCGCCGGCTTCGGTAAGAGCGATATCGGCGCGGACAGGAAATATTTAGAAATATTTAGCGCGCGTGAAGCATTTGTCTCCCACACCGAACGCAAGCCTGAGTGGTTCAGACCAACGCAAGATGCGCATCCCACAACGGTTTCGGTGCAGTGGGCATCCAGGTCTCTTGCACGTGCTGTGCCAATCGCGGCAGCGTGTGAAGACGTCAAAAAAGCCGCGCAAGGCGCACCGTCGGTCTTCACGTGAAGACCGTTGCATGTGGGGTTGCGCATGCTGCAGCGGCGCCGTACGCCGCCGCATGTGGCCGCTGGTCGGAACGAGACGGGCGAGCGCGGCCCGTGTGCGGCGGCGGCGCGTGTGCGACGACGCGGGCGAACGCGCTCGCGTCGCTCAGCGGGGCGACAGCGCGGTCAGCAGCCCGCGCGCGGCATTGAAACGGTCGGCCGCTTCCGGCAGCGGCAGCTTGAGCTTCAGCTTGTCCGGGCCATCCATCGCGTACAGCCTGGGCTGCTTCTGGATCATCTGGATGATGGTCATCGGGTCCACGTTGGGCTTGGCCTCGAACACCAGGCGTCCGCCGTGTTCGCCCAGTTCCAGCTTGCGGATGCCCAGCGCATTGGCCTGCAGCTTCAGTTCGGCGATCGCGAACAGGTGCTTCACCGGATCCGGCAGCAGGCCGAAGCGGTCGATCATCTCCACCTGCAGTTCGCGCAGGCCGTCGCTGTCGCGGGCGCTGGAAATGCGCTTGTACAGGGTCAGGCGCGTATGCACGTCGGGCAGGTAGTCGTCGGGGATCAGGGCGGGCACATGCAGTTCCACTTCGGCGCCACGCACTTCCTCGCCGGCGTCCAGGTCAGGCAGCTTGCCCTGGCGGATGCTGCGCACCGCGCGTTCCAGCAGTTCGGTGTACAGGCTGAAGCCGACCTCGGCCATCTGCCCGCTCTGGTCCTCGCCGAGCAGTTCGCCGGCGCCGCGGATCTCCAGATCGTGGGTGGCCAGGGTGAAGCCGGCACCCAGTTCGTCCATCGAGGCGATCGCATCCAGGCGCTTCTGCGCATCGGGGGTGATGCTGCGCCGGTCCGGTACCAGCAGATAGGCGTAGGCGCGATGGTGCGAACGGCCGACGCGGCCGCGCAACTGGTGCAGCTGCGCCAGGCCGAAGCGGTCGGCGCGGTTGATGACGATGGTGTTGGCGTTGGGGATGTCGATGCCCGATTCGATGATCGTGGTCGACAGCAGCACGTTGAAGCGCTGCTTCTGGAAATCCAGCATCACCTTTTCCAGTTCGCGCTCGGGCATCTGCCCGTGGGCGATGCCGATGCGCGCCTCCGGCACCAGTTCGCTCAGCTCGCGCTGCATGCGGCCGATGCTCTCCACGTCGTTGTGCAGGAAGTACAGCTGGCCGCCGCGCGCCAGTTCGCGCTGGAAGGCCTCGCGCAGCAGCGCGTTGTCCCACTGGGTGACGAAGGTCTGCACCGCCAGCCGGTTCGGCGGCGGCGTGGCGATGATCGACAGGTCGCGCAGGCCGGCCATGGCCATGTTCAAGGTACGCGGGATCGGCGTGGCGGTGAGGGTCAGCAGGTGCACGTTGGCGCGCAGCGCCTTCAGCGCCTCCTTCTGGCGCACGCCGAAGCGCTGCTCCTCGTCGACGATGACCAGGCCCAGGTCCTTGAACTTCACGTCCGGCTGCAGCAGGCGATGGGTGCCGACGATCACGTCGATGCTGCCGGCGGCGACCTTCTCCAGCTCGGCCTTGATCTCCTTGCTGCTCTTGAAGCGCGACAGCACCTCGACCTTGAGCGGGTAGTCGGCGAAGCGGTCGCGGAAGTTGCGGTAGTGCTGTTCGGCCAGCAGGGTGGTCGGCACCAGCACCGCCACCTGCTTGCCGGCACTGGCCGCGGCGAAGGCCGCGCGCACCGCGACCTCGGTCTTGCCGAAGCCGACGTCGCCGCACACCACGCGGTCCATCGGCTGGCTGCTGGCCAGATCGCGCAGGGTGGCGTCGATCGCGGCCAACTGGTCGGGGGTTTCCTCGAACGGAAAGCCGGCGGCGAACGGTTCGTACATCGCCCGGTCCACCTGCAGCGCCAGCCCGGCGCGGGCCTGGCGACGCGCCTGGATCTCCAGCAGCTCCGCGGCCACGTCGCGCACCTTCTCGGCGGCCTTGCGCTTGGCCTTGGTCCATTGCTCGCCGCCCAGCGAATGCAGCGGCGCCGTCTCGGCCGAGGCGCCGGAGTAGCGGCTGATCAGGTGCAACTGCGCGACCGGCACGTACAGGCGGTCGCCCTTGGCGTATTCGATCTCCAGGAACTCGCCGGGCATGCCGCCGGCATCGAGCACGATCAGCCCGCGGTAGCGGCCGACGCCGTGGTCCTCGTGCACGATCGGCGCGCCCTCGGACAGCTCGCCCAGGTCGCGGATGATCGCTTCCGGCTCGCGTCCCACGCGGCGGCTGCGCCGCGGCTGGCTGGCGCGCTCGGGGAACAACTGGCGCTCGGTCAGCACCGCGATGCGCGGCTCCTCCAGCGCGAAGCCGTCGTCGAGCGGCGCCACGGCAATGGCAAAGCGTGCAGCATCAAGCCCCTCTCCCTTCGGGAGAGGGGTTGGGGTGAGGGTCCGACCGCTAGTGGAGCTCGTTTGCGCAGCCGTGGAACTTGCCGAAGCACCCGCCTTCCTTGTCCCCGACCGCGCGAGCGCCACACCCTCATCCGCCGCTTCGCGCCACCTTCTCCCGGTGGGAGAAGGGAGGAATGCAGCAAAGTTCGGCAGCACCTCCGGCTTCAATTCCGCGGCTGCCAACACTTCCAGCAGCGCCTCGCGGCGGCCCGGCGAATCGGCCGCGATCAGCACCCGGCCAGGGTAGTGATCGAGGAAGCTCTTCAGCGCCGCGCCCGGCGCGGCGTCCTTGGCCGCCACCGGCAGCGGCGGCAGCGGCTGGTCGCCCAGCGCCTGTGCTTCGTCGATGCGCGGGTGGTCGGCGGCCCACACGTCGATGCGCGGCAGCCCGTTGAGGCGTTCGCGCAGCGCGTCCGGCGCCTGGTACAGCTCTTCCGGCGCCAGCAGCGGGCGTTCCACGTCGTGGCGGCGTTGCTCGTAGCGGGCCTGGGTCTGCGCCCAGAACGCGTCGGCGGCGGCGCCCACGCCCGGGGCGATCAGCGGCAGCACGTGCTCGCCCAGGTAATCGAACAGGGTGGCGGTGGCCTCGCGCGCGCCGCTGCTGCGCGTCTCCTGGAAGAACAGCGGCAGGTAGTACTCGATGCCCGACGGCGCCAGCCCGGCCTTCAGGTCCTGGTACAGCGCGCTGCGTCGGGTATCGACGTCGAAACGTTCGCGCAGCGCGGTCAACACCCGTTCCACGCTGGCATCGTCCATCGGCACTTCGCGCCCGGGCAGCATGCGCACCGCCTGCACATGGTCCAGCGAGCGCTGCGATTCCGGGTCGAAGGCGCGGATCGAATCGATGTCCTCGTCCAGCAGTTCGATGCGCAACGGCGCGTCGGTGCCCATCGGGTACACGTCGAGCAGGCCGCCGCGCACGGCGAAATCGCCCGGGTCCATCACCTGCGGCACGTTGCGGTAGCCGGCGCTTTCCAGCCGCCGTTTCTCCGCATCCAGGTCCAGGCGCTGGCCCACGCGCAGGTCGAAACTGCCGCCGACGATGTAGCGCAGCGGCGCCACCCGCTGCATCAGCGTCTGCACCGGCACCACCACGATGCCCTGGGTCAGCGTCGGCAGCCGGTGCAGTGCGGCCAGGCGCTGGCTGACGATGTCCGGGTGCGGACTGAACTGGTCGTAGGGCAGGGTTTCCCAGTCCGGGAACGGCACCACCGGCAGGCTCGGATCGTCGCCGAGCAGGCTGTGCAGGTCGGCTTCGAGCTGATGCGCGCTCTGGTTGTCGCGTGCGACCACCAGCAACGGCCCGCGGTGCGCGGACGCGGCGCAGGCGATGTGCCAGGCCAGGGCGGTGGAGGACGCGGGAGCGCGCCAGTGCGCGCGGAGCTGGCCGGACTTGGGCAGCGGCGGAACGGGGAAGGGAAGGGGCGGCATGGACCGTGGAGTTTAGCAAAGCCGGATGCCGCGACCGGCGCGGCGCAACCCGGGAAACGCCGCGCGCCGGTTGGCGGCGCGGGAGGGAATGGCGGAGAGTGGTTCGGTGCGCGGGGACTCAGCTACCCAGTTCCAGCACCACCCGCACCAGGTCCGGATTGTCCGGATGCGGCATGCGCTGGAAGCCCAGCGATTCGGCCAGCTGCAGCATCGGCACGTTGCGCTCGAGCACGTCGCCGTAGAGCCGGTCCAGGTACTTGCGGCGCGCCCACTTGACCAGCTTGCGCATCAGCTGCCGGCCCAGCCCTTGCCCGGAGACGAAGCTGCTGACCAGGATCGCGTACTGCGCCTCGCGGGTGCCGGGGTTGATCGCCGCGCGCGCCACCGCGCCGACCACGGCCTCGCCCGGCGGCAGCGGCTCGGCGGCGACCAGGATCAGTTCCGACTTCGGATTGGGGTGGGTGAGGCGTTGCGCCATGTCTTCGGTCAGTTCCTGCGTCGAATGCAGGAAGCGCTCGCGGATCTCGGTCGGCCCGAGCAGGCCGAAGGCACCCTGCAGCGGCGCGCTGTCCTCCGGCCGGATCGGCCGGATCAGCAATTCGCGCCCACTGGGCAGGGTGAAGGTTTCATGCCACGGAGGCATGCGGTTGCGGGTAGCCATGGCCGGATGATCCTCGACGAAGCCTGGATTCTCGCATTACCAAAACCTTACGCCCGTGAACGCAGCGTCCTGCCGATGTGCGGTTGGGGTGGTCTTGCTAGAGTGACGCTTCGTTCAAGGGAATGCACGACGATGAAGACATCGCATGCCGTGGCCGTCTCCGCGGCGATCGGGCTGGGCCTGGCCGCGCTGCTGGTGGGGCTGCTGGTGGGCGGTGGCAGGTGGCTGCTGCGCGCGCAGCACCACGACGCGCCGACCGCCATCACCGCCGCTCCAGTCGCCGATGCGGAGCAACTGGCGACGCAGGCATTGGCGCCGTACCAGCCGCGCCTGCAGGCCACGCGCCGGCCGGTGCTGCAGGTGCAACTGCAGCCGATGGCGCAGGACGATCGCCTGGCCAGCAAGGTCGGCGGGCGTCCCTATTGGACCGGGGACAGGCCGTATCCGCACGCGGCCGACGGCCAGCCGCTGGCGCTGCTGGCGCAGATCGACCTGGCGCGAATACCGCCGCTGCCCGGCTATCCGCGCCAGGGCATGCTGCAGTTCTTCATCGGCGGTGACGACGACTTCTACGGGGCCAACTTCGGTGGTGCGCGCAGCGACCTGGCCGCGCTGAGCGAACAACGCAATTTCCGCGTGGTGTACTGGCCGCAGCCGAAGGCGTCGGCGCGGCAGGCCGAAGTGCCGTTGCTGGCGGCCGACACGTTGCCGTTCGATCCGGCGCGGCCGCGGGCGATGCGGTTCGACGCCGGCGAGGAAACCATCGGCAGCAACGATGTGCGCTTCGAGCAGGTGCTGGGCACGCCGCTGGAGGAGGTGGCCGCCGCCTACGCCAGGCGCCACGCGGTGTCGCAGGATGCGGTGGACGACGCGTTGTACGACGTGCTGAGCCGTGGCGGCAACAAGCTCGGCGGCTACCCGGAGTTCACCCAGCAAGACCCGCGTACCCTGCAGGACAAGCAGGTGCTGCTGCTGCAGTTGGACAGCGACGAGGAGATGATGTGGGGCGACAGCGGCGTCGCCAATTTCTTCATCGATCCGGACGACCTGCGGCGCGGCGATTTCAGCCGTGTCGCCTACCACTGGGACTGCTTCTGAGCGCGCGCACGCCGCGGCGCCGGCACCTCACGCCTCGCGCTTGAGCCACTCCAGGCGCGTGCTGGCGCCGGCCTCGCCCAGGTGCGCCTTCAGCGGCGGCAGCGCCTGCGCCAGCGCCTGCTCGAACTGCCAGGGCGGATTGAGCAGCAGCATGCCGCTGCCGTTGAGCCGCAGCGGCGAATCGTCCGGACGCACCTGCAGTTCGGCGACCAGCGCCGAGGCCACCGGCAACGCCGCGGCCTTGCGGAAGAACGGCTGCAGGCTGCGGCGCTGCTTGATCGGATACCACACCGCGCACACCGCCTGCGGCCAGCGGCTCAGGGTCTCGCGCAGCGCGGCCACGATCAGCGGGTACTCGGCGTCCTGCGCCTCGTAGGGCGGATCGATCAGCACCAGCCCACGGCCGATCCGGTTGGCCCCGGACTTCGGCGGCAGGAACGCCTTGATTGCCGCATAGCCGTCGCCGGCGTGCACCTGCACGCGGCGGTCGTGGGCGAACAACGCCTTGAGTTCGGCGGCTTCCTCGGGCTGCAGTTCGCAGGCGGCCAGCCGGTCCTGCGTGCGCAGCGCCTGTGCCACCAGCAGCGGCGAGCCGGGATAGGCGACCAGGGCGCCGACCGGATTGTCGGCCTGTACCGCGCGCAGATAGCGCTCCACCACCTCCGGCAGGGTCGGCTGGCCCATCAGCCGCAGCACGCCGGCGACCGCCTCGCCGGTCTTGCGCGCCTCGCTGGCCGCAAACAGGTAGCGGCCGCGCCCGGCGTGGGTATCGAGCACGAAGAACGGGCTGTCCTTGCGCTTGAACGCATCGAGCAGCGCCAGCAGCACGATGTGCTTGAGGACGTCGGCATGGTTGCCGGCGTGGAAGGCGTGGCGGTAATTCATCCGCGCAGTGTACGGGGCGCCACGTCGGCCGGCCACGCCTGCCGCGATGCCGGCAGGGCGTCTCCGCAGCCGCGGTACACTAGGCGGGCGGCCGCTCGCGGCCGCGGCGCTTTCCGGACCTGGGGCCGGATGGCGTGGACGATTGGGCCTGTGCACCCGGGCGCAGGCGTCGTCGCAGCGTTCGGGTGCGCAGTGCCGATGCCAGACGGGCGGTCGGCGAGTGCCACGGTCTGCATGTCGATGCCTTCTTCCCTGTTGCTCGGTGTTCTTGCACTGGCACTGCCGTTCGCCGCATTCGGCACCGCCCGTGCCGAGCCATCCAGCCCCCGCGCGGCACAGGCTGCGGCGTTCGATGCGCTGATCGAGGATGTCGGTGCGCACGGCAAGGACATGGCCGCCGACGAGCAGGCCTACCGCGTCGCGCATGCGCGGCTGCAGGCGCTGCTGCCTGCCGGCGACCCGGTGCGGCGCGCGCGCCTGGACGCCTTCGACTGCCAGCATTTTCCGCAGGGTCCGGCCGCGGCGGTGGAGCAGGCGCGGCGCGGCGCGCGCGGCGCGATCGCGCGCACCCATGTGCAGGTCCGGCTGGAGTACCTGCTGTGCGAAACCTATGCGCTGTACAACGACGGCCAGCGCCCGGCCTATCTGCGGCCGACCACCACGATCCTGGCGCTGACCGATGCGCACCGGTTCCCGCGCCTGCGCGCGGCGGCCCTGCGCATGCGTGCCTTCGCCGAGCGCGACGCCGGCCACTACGCGCAGTCGCTGCGCACCTTGCAGGAACTGCGCGCGCTCGACGCGCGGCGCGAGGGCGGCTGGGTGGCGCTGCTGACCCTGATCGGCATCGCCGACGCCTACCTGGACATGGGCCTGCCGGACCTGTCGCAGCAGGTCGTCGCAGAGGTCCTGCAGCGGGCCAGGCAGGGCGATGGCGGCTACATGCAGGCGCTGGCGGTGGAGCGCGAAGGCGCTGTCGCCGAGCAGCGTGGCGACCTGCCGGCGGCGCTGGCCGCCTATCTGCGCGCGGCGGAACTGCATGGCCGGCATCCGCAGGAAGGCTCGCAGGCGTCGTTGCTGCTGCGCGCGGCCCGGGTCAACGCGCTGCTGGGCCACCTGCCGCAGGCACGCGCGCAGCGGCAGCAGGCCGAGGCGCAACTGGTCGCGATGGGCGCCACGCGGCTGATGCGCGCGCGGCGCGACTACGTGGACGCGCTGATCGCCGAACGCAGCGGCGATGCGCGGGCCGCACTGGCGCTGGTCGAGCGGGCCGAGCAGGGCTACCGCGCCAACGGCGACCTGCGCAGCCTCAGCGACGTGCTCGACCTCAAGGCCACCGCCTTGCGCGCGCTGGGCGCCTGGCGCCAGGCGCTGGATGCGCGCGAGGCGCAGATGCGCGTGCAGCAGGAACTGGACACGCGCATGCAGCGCGAGCAATCGCAGTTCCTGATCGCCGAGTCGGAAAGCCGCGAGCGCGACCTGGCGGCGCTGCAACTGGCGCAGAAGGCCGAAACCCAGCGCAACCGGCTGCAGGCGATGGAGCGCGAGGCAACTCTGCGGCGCGCGTTGCTGGGCGCGGCGCTGCTTTTGCTGGCGGTGCTGGGCGGCGTGCTGTTCCTGACCCTCGGGCGCCTGCGCGGCGCCCGCCGCGAAGTGCGCATCGACAGCCTCACCGGCGTCGCCTCGCGGCGCCAGGTCCTGGCCGAACTCGACACCGCGCTGGCGGCGCTGCCGCGCGGCGGGCGCATGCCCCTGTCGGTGCTGGCGCTGGACGTGGACCACTTCAAGCGGATCAACGACGAGCACGGCCACGCCGCGGGCGACCAGGTGCTGCGGCTGGTCGCCACGACCCTGCGCCAGCGCCTGCGCAGGAGCGACAGCTTCGGCCGCACCGGCGGCGAGGAGTTCCTGGCGTTGCTGCCCGGTGCGGCCTGCGCCGAGGCAAGCCAACTGGCCGGACAACTGCGCGAGGTGCTGGAACGGCAGGCGTTCGACGCGATCGTGCCGGGCCTGCGCCTGACCGTCAGCATCGGCGTCGCCGAGGCCGGCGCAGGCGAGAGCAGCCAGGCGCTGCTGGCGCGCGCCGATGCGGCGCTGTACCGGGCCAAGCACGGTGGCCGCAACCGGGTGGAACTGGCGGCGCCGCCGGGCGCGGCCAACGTGCGCGGCAGCGATCGCTGACGCCGGCCTGTACGCGCCGCACGCCACACAGGCTGCCGCGGCGCCCGCGCGGCGGCTATGCTGCGCGCCATGTCCACGCCTGCCGCCGCCTGTGTCCTCGTGGTCGAGGACGAATCCGCCATCGCCGACACGGTGCTGTACGCGCTGCGCAGCGAGGGCTACGCGGTGCGGCATTGCCAGCTCGGCCGCGAGGCGCTGGCGCAGCTGCGCGAGGGCGGCATCGACGTGTTGGTGCTGGACGTGGGCCTGCCGGACCTGAGCGGGTTCGAGGTGTGCCGCACGCTGCGCGGCTTCAGCCAGGTGCCGGTGCTGTTCCTGACCGCGCGCAACGAGGAGATCGACCGTGTGCTCGGCCTGGAACTGGGCGCCGACGACTACATGGCCAAGCCGTTCTCGCCGCGCGAACTGGTCGCACGGGTGCGGGCGCGGCTGCGGCGCCCGGCGGTGGTGGTCGGCGATGCCGACGCCGGCTGGCAGCAGCACGGCGATTTCGCCATCGACCGCGACGGCCGCCGCATCCGCTGGCAAGGCGTGGTGCTGGACCTGACCCGCTACGAGTACGCGCTGCTGGCGGCGCTGCTGCAGCGGCCCGGCGCCATCCTCAGCCGCGCGCAATTGATGGACCGCGGCTGGGACAGCAGCGCCGACAGCACGGACCGCACGGTCGATACCCACATCAAGACCCTGCGCGCCAAATTGCGCGCGGCCGGCGCCGTCCACGACCCGATCCGCACCCATCGCGGCCTCGGCTACGCGCTGGAGGCCTGAGGTGCGGCTGGGGCTGAAGCTGTTCCTGGGCTTCTTCCTGATCGTCGGCGTGGCCGCCTTCTTCGTGATGCGGGTGTTCGTCAACGAGGTCAAGCCGGGCGTGCGCCAGGCGATGGAATCGACCCTGGTGGACGCGGCCAACGTGCTGGCGCAGATGGCCGCGCAGGACCTGAAGGACGGGCGCATCGCCAGCGGCCGCTTCGCCCGCGACCTGGCCGCGGCGCAGCGGCGCGATCCGCGCGCGATGGTCTGGCGTTTCCCCAAGCACAGTGTCGACTACCGCGTCACCCTCACCGATGCGGCGGGCGTGGTGGTGTTCGATTCGCGGGGGCAGGACATCGGCCGCGACAACTCGCGCTGGAACGACGTGTACCGCACCCTGCGCGGCGAGTACGGCGCCCGCTCCAGTCCCGAGGCCGACGGCGACCCCAACCACACGGTGATGCACGTGGCCGCGCCGGTCTACGACCCGGCCGAGCCGCAGCGGCTGATCGGCGTGCTGACCCTGTCCCAGCCCAACCGCAGCATCGAGCCGTTCATCGTCGCCAGCCAGCGCAGCATCCTGTTGCGCGGCGCCTGGCTGATCGGCATCTCGGCGCTGATCGGGATCCTGATGACCTGGGGCCTGCTGCGCGGTATCGGCCGGCTCAACCGCTATGCGCAGGCGGTCAGTGCCGGTGCGCCGGTGCCGCCGCCGCCGCCGCGCCGCGACGAGATCGGCGATCTCGGCCGCGCGCTGGAGACGATGCGCCGCAAGCTGGAGGGCAAGCAATACGTCGAGCAATACGTGCAGTCGCTGACCCATGAGATGAAGAGCCCGCTGGCGGCGATCCGCGGCGCCGCGGAGCTGCTGCAGGAGCCGCTGCCGGAGCCGGAACGGCAGCGCTTCGTGCGCAACATCGCCGAGCAGCAGCAGCGCCTCACCGAGACCATCGACAAGCTGCTGGCGCTGGCCGAGGTCGAGCAGCACGGCTGGCTGCAGCGCCGCGAACCGGTGGCGCTGGCGCCGCTGTGCGCCGACCTGGCCGAAGCGCTGGCGCCGCAACTGCAGGCGCGCGGACTGCAGCTGCAGGTGCAGGCGCTGGATCCGACCCTGGTGGTATCGGGCGATCCCTATCTGCTGCGGCAGGCGCTGCACAACCTGCTCGACAACGCCATCGCGTTCTCGCCGGAGGGCGCGAGCATCGTGCTACGCGCCGAGCGCGGCGCCGATGCGCGCGTGCTGCTGTTGGTGGAGGACGCCGGTCCGGGCGTTCCCGACTACGCGCTGGAGCGGGTGTTCGAGCGCTTCTATTCGCTGGCGCGTCCGGCGACCGGCCAGCGCAGCTCCGGCCTCGGCCTGCCGTTCGTGCGCGAGGTGGCGCGCCTGCACGGCGGCGACGCCAGCCTGCGCAACCGCGACGGCGGTGGCGCGGTGGCCTGCCTGGCGTTGCCGCTGGCCTGAGCCGGGCCGATTCGCGCGCGGGTGCGCCGAGGCGGCCTGCCGGCGTTCCCGCGTCGGGACTGAAGTCCCTCCCACAGTGGGGCGCACACCGCGTCGCAAGTACGCCGGCTTTCCAATCCCCATTCCCCATTCCCCGCACTTCACACCCACTTCAAATTCGCCTCAAACCGCGCCCACGCAGCGGTCGCATCCTGGCGCCCTCCCAAACCGAGAGGCCGCCATGAAATCCCTGAAGCTGCTGTTGCGATTCGCCACCATCGGCGGATTGATCCTGTTGTTGCTGATCCCGCTGATGATGATTCGCGGCACCGTGCAGGACCGCCAGCATTACCGCGACGAGGCGGTCGAACGGGTGTCGCAGAGCAAGGCCGGCGAGCAGCGCCTGCTTGGGCCGCTGCGGGTGATCCCGTGGACCCAGGAGCGCGACGTCGCGGTGCTCGACGCCGACGGCAAGCGCGTGACCAAGCGCGAGACCGAGACCGGCTACGTGCTGCAGGCGCCGCGGCGGCTGCAGGTGGAGGGCGAACTGAAGCCCTCGCAGCGCCATATCGGCCTGTTCAAGGTGCAGGTGTACAGCTGGCATGCGCGGCTGAAGGCCGAATTCGAGGATCTCGACTACGCCGCTGCCGACGGTCGTCGCTACGGCACGCCGTACCTGGCGATCGGCCTGCAGGACGTGCGCGGCCTGGTCGGTACGCCCAACCTGCGCGCCGACGGCCGCGCGCTGCCGCTGCAGCCGGGATCGATGGGCCTGGCCGGCGTCTCCAAGGGCGTGCATGCCGTGCTGCCGGCGTTGCCCGACCCGCAGCAGGGTCGGCTGACCGATCTGCACGACGTGCAGATGGAGTTCGTGCTCGACGGCACCCAGGCGCTGTCGATCGTGCCGGTGGGCGACGACAACCAGATCGCGCTGAGTTCGCCGTGGCCGCATCCGCTGTTCGGCGGGCGCTTCCTGCCCAACGAGCGCCGCATCAGCGCGCAGGGCTTCCAGGCGAGTTGGGCGTTGTCGTCGCTGGCCACCGGCGCACAGGCGCAGGTCAGCGCCGGGGGCGAGGACCTGGATGCGCTGCGCGTGGATCTGGTCGACCCGGTGGACGTGTATACGCAGGCCGAGCGCGCCAGCAAATATGGCCTGCTGTTCGTGGTGCTGACCTTCGTCGCCTTCGGCCTGTTCGAACTGATCAAGCGCCTGCCGATCCATCCGCTGCAGTACCTGTTGGTCGGCCTGGCGCTGGCGATCTTCTTCCTGCTGCTGCTCAGCCTGTCCGAGCACATCCCGTTCTGGCAGGCCTATCTGGTCTCGGCGGTGGCCTGTATCGGATTGCAGTTCTTCTACCTGTCCGGGGTCTTGCGCAGCCGCCTGCGCGCGGCCGGCTTCGCCAGCATGCTCACCGTGCTGTACGGCGCGCTGTATGGCCTGCTGGCCTCGGAAGACAACGCCTTGCTGATGGGCTCGCTGCTGCTGTTCGGCATCCTCGGCGCGATCATGTGGATCACCCGCCGGATCGACTGGTACGAACTCGGCGCGTCGCTGCGCTGAGCCATCGCGAGGAGATCGGGACATGGTCGCGCACCGTCATCTGCATCGGCGTCTGCAGGCGCTGCTGCCCGCCGCCCTGGAAACCCATGGCCTGCACCCCGGCAACCTGCCGGCGACGCTGGCGCGCAGCGCGCAGGCGGCACTGGTCACCGCCGCCGACCGCGGCGGCGCCCTGTGGCTGCGCCTGAGCGAACGCAGCCGCGCGGCCCTGGCCGGCGACGCGGCGACGTTCCTGGCCAGCGCACTGCAGGCGCGTGCGGCCTTGCCGGGCGATGCCGCGCCGTGGCGCTACTGCCCCTGGCGCGCGGTGCGCCGCGATCCGGCCCGGGCTGCCGCGGAGGACGCCAGCGGCGTGTCGGCGGCGGGTTTCGTCACCTGGGAGGCGCAAGGCCGCGCGCGCCTGCTGGTCTTGCCGGCACAGGCGGCGCTGCTGTGCCGCTGGTGGCGATGAGGTCGGGTGGCCGTGCCGATCGCCGCTACAGCGGGGCCGGATCGACATCGGCCATCGACGACAGGAACACCGGCGGTGGCAGGACGCCACCGCCGGTCACAGGACGGGCAGGACGCTCATGCAGGGATGCGGCAGGGACGTGCACGCAAGGACATCGCCAGGCAGTGCAAGGAAGCGCAAGCATCACAGGACGGGCAGGACGCCCCCGCAAGGAAGCGGCAAGGACGCACGCGCCAGGGCACCGCCAGGCAGGCAGCGCCAGGGAAACGCTTGCGGTAGAGTGCACGGATGCACTCTCCGCTCTCCATTCAGCGCCTGCGCGGCGCCGGGATCGTGCCGTTCCTGGACGCGGTCGCGCAGCTGCGCATCGTGGTGTTCCGCGGCTGGCCGTACCTCTACGACGGCGACTTGGGCTACGAACGCGACTACCTGGCCGCCTACGCCGCCTCGCCGGACAGCGTGTTCGTGCTGGCACGCGACGGCGACCAGGTGGTCGGCGCTTCCACCGGGCTGCCGTTGCTCGACGATGCCGAGGCGTTCGCTGCGGCCTTCGCCGGCAGCGAGATCGACCCGGCCGGGGTGTTCTATTTCGGCGAGTCGGTGTTGTTGCCGCAGTACCGCGGCCGCGGTGTCGGCCATGCCTTCTTCGACGAGCGCGAGGCGCATGCGCGCGCGCTCGGCCGCTTCCGCCTGACCGCGTTCTGTTCGGTGGAGCGGGCGTCCGACGATCCACGGCGGCCGCCGGATTACCGCGGCAACGACGCGTTCTGGCGCAAGCGCGGCTACCAGCCGCAACCGGCGTTGCGCATGCACCTGCCGTGGAACGAGGTCGGCCGCGGCGAAACGCCGCATACCCTGGGTTTCTGGACCCGCGCGCTGGAGCCTGCCGCATGAAAGTCGCCGTCGCCAAATACCCGATCGGCGCGCCCGCCGACTTCACCGCCTTCGCCGACAAGCAGGCCGCGCTGCTGGGCGAGGCCGCGCAGGCCGGCGCGCAATTGGCGGTGCTGCCCGAGTACCTGTCGCTGGAACTGGCCGCGACTTTCGGCGCCGCCGTGTCGGCGCGGCTGCCGGCCTCGCTGGCGGCGATCCAGGCGCTGCATGCGCCGTACCTGGCCTTGTTCGCCGACCTGGCACGGCGCCATCGCCTGCACGTGGTCGCCGGCAGCTTCCTGCTCGACGACGGCCAGGGGCGCTACCGCAATCGCGCGTACTGGTTCACCCCGGACGGCGGCCACGGCTGGCAGGACAAGCTGCAGCTGACCGGCTTCGAGAAGGCCACCGGCCTGATCGACGGCGGCCAGGCGCTGAAGGTGTTCGAGGCCGAAGGCGTTCGCGCCGGCGTGGCGGTCTGCTACGACAGCGAGTTCCCGCTGCCGGTGCGCGCCCAGTACGAGGCCGGGGCGCGCCTGCTGGTGGTGCCCAGTTGCACCGACACCGAGGCCGGCGCCACCCGCGTGCGCGTGGGCTGCCTGGCGCGGGCGCTGGAAAACCGCATCTTCGTGGCCCAGTCGGTGACCGCCGGCGTCGCCGAGTGGAGCCCGGCGCTGGACGTGAACACCGGCGAGGCCACGCTGTACGCGCCGATGGACGCCGGCTTCCCCGCCGACGGCATCGTCGCGCAGACCCGCGGCGAGCAGGTCTGGGCGATCGCCGAACTGGATTTCGCCGCGTTCGAGGCCAGCCGCGCCAGCGCCCAGGTGGCCAACGATCGCGACTGGCGCGGGCAACTGGCGCCCGCCGTGGTGCGCGCGGAACTGAGTGGGTTCGCGTAGAGCGGGATTTCGCGCCGTCAGCGGTCCGCCCTGGCGTGGCAGGTCCTGTCCCTGGGGAAAATGCTGCTCGTACCAATCCCGAATCCCCAATCCCGAATCCCGCGCGCCGGCAGCCGCCTGCTCGGCAGGGTAAAATCGCCCGATTCCCGTCGTTTCGAGCGTTCCATGGCCTGCCGCACCCGTTTTGCCCCCAGTCCCACCGGTTATCTGCACATCGGCGGCGCGCGCACCGCGCTGTATTGCTGGCTGGAGGCGCGCCACCGTGGCGGCGAATTCGTGCTGCGGATCGAGGACACCGACCGCGAGCGCAGCACCCAGGCGGCGATCGATGCGATCCTGGAAGCGATGGAATGGCTGGGCCTGGACTACGACGAGGGCCCGATCTACCAGACCCGGCGCCTGGACCGGTATCGCGAGGTCGCCGAGCAGTTGCTGGCGCAGGGCAAGGCCTATTACGCCTACGAGACCCGCGAGGAACTGGACGCCATGCGCGAAGCGGCGATGGCGCGGCAGGAAAAGCCGCGCTACAACGGCGCCGCGCGCGAACTGAACCTGCCGCACCGCGACGATCCCAACCGGGTGATCCGCTTCAAGAACCCGACCGAGGGCGTGGTGGCGTTCGACGACCTGATCAAGGGCCGCATCGAGATCGCCAACAGCGAACTGGACGACATGGTGATCTTCCGTCCCGACGGCTACCCCACCTACAACTTCGCGGTGGTGGTGGACGACTGGGACATGGGCATCACCGAGGTGATCCGCGGCGACGACCACATCAACAACACCCCGCGGCAGATCAACATCTACCAAGCGCTGGGCGCGCCGGTGCCGAAGTTCGCGCACATGCCGATGATCCTCGACGAGCAGGGCGCCAAGCTGTCCAAGCGCACCGGCGCCGCCGACGTGATGCAGTACAAGGATGCCGGCTATCTGCCGCACGCGCTGATCAACTACCTGGCGCGGCTGGGCTGGTCGCACGGCGACCAGGAACTGTTCGGGCGCCAGGAGCTGATCGACCTGTTCGACGTCAAGGACGTCAATTCCAAGGCCGCGCGCCTGGACATGGCCAAGCTGGGCTGGGTCAACCAGCACTACCTCAAGAGCGACGACCCGGCGACGATCGCGCCGCAGCTGGAGTTCCAGTTGCGCAAGCTCGGCATCGACCCGGCCACCGGCCCGGCCGCGGCCGAGGTGGTGGTGGCGCTGCGCGAGCGCGTGCAGACCCTGAAGGAAATGGCCGAGAAGGCCGAAGTCTGGTATCGCCCGCTGACCAGCTACGACGACGCGGCGGTGGCCAAGCACTTCAAGCCGGGCGCCGAACTGGCGCTGGGCAAGGCCCGCGAACTGCTGGCCGCGCTGCCGCAGTGGAGCCTGGACGGCGTCGCCGCCGCGCTGCACGACACTGCCGCCGCCCTGGAGATCGGCATGGGCAAGGTGGCGCAGCCGCTGCGCGTGGCCATCACTGGCACCCAGGTCAGCCCGGACATCTCGCAGACCGTCTACCTGGCCGGTCGTGAAGAGGCCTTGAAACGCATCGATGCCGCGCTCATCAAGATCCCAGCGGGAAGCTGATTCCCGGGAGACCGCCATGTCCAGCAAGAAGACCGCCTGCACCGAGCCGCACCACCACGTCCACGACGCTGCCGACTTCGTCAAGGTGGTGGAGCGGGTGAGCCGCGAGCGCGGTCTGCGCCTGACCCCGATCCGCGCCAACGTGCTGCGGCTGATCGCCGAGGCCGGGCGCCCGGTGAAGGCCTACGACCTGCTGGAATGGGTGCGCGAAGGCAAGGGCGTGGGCGCCGACGCGCCGCCCACCGTGTACCGCGCGCTGGATTTCCTGATGGCCAACGGCTTCGTGCACAAGCTGGAATCGGTCAACGCCTTCGTCGCCTGCCACCACCCGAGCAGCGCCCAGCACTCGGTGCCGTTCCTGATCTGCGACCGCTGCCACAGCGCGGTGGAACTGGAAGACCGCGACGTGGTCGCGCAACTGGAGCAGCGCGCCAAGGCGCTGGGCTTCCAGCCACAGGCGCAGACCCTGGAAGTGCACGGCCTGTGCGCGAAGTGCGCGGGTTGAGCCCTGTCGACATCGACGAGGCGCATTGCCGATGCCTGCAGGACGGATGAAGGCGACGAACGACTGTCCTCACGCGTCTGTTCGACCGGCAGCGTCTGCGGATGGAGATGTTTCGCCTGCGGCGCTGTTCCGGTTGGTCTTGGGCCCTTCGTCCCGCCGACGCGGGTCGGTCTGACGGAGCGGACAGCGCTGCCGCGCCTGGTCCTGAGCGCGCGTCTTAGGCGCTTGCGTGTGGCGACGGCGTCTTCGCGCCCCATAGCGCATAGAACAGCACGTACAGTTCGCAAATCGCGGTGAGCAGGAACGCCCGCTGCAGGCCGACGTGATCGGCCAACCATCCCTGCATCAGCACCAGCGCGCCGCCAGCGATGGCCATGATCAGCAGGCCGGAGCCTTCTTCGGTGAGCGGGCCCAGGCCCTTGATGCCGAGGGTGAAGATGGTCGGGAACATGATCGAGTGGAACAGGCCCACCGCGATCAGCGACCACATCGCGACGTGACCGGTACTGAACACGGTCAGCAGCATCACCGCGAATGCGCCGACCGAGAACAATGCAAGCACGGTTTCCGGCCGGATCATGCGCATCAGCGCGCTGCCGGCGAAGCGGCCCACCATCATTCCGCCCCACAACAGGAACAGATAGTGCGACGCCTGTTCGTGGGTGAGGTTGCCGATGTGCGGCTGCGACACGAAGTTGATGAACAGGTTGGACACGCCGATCTCGGCTATCAGGTAGATGAAGATCGCCGGGATGCCGAGCACCAGGTTGCGATGCCGCCACAGCGAATGGCTGGCGCGCTGCTCGCCGGTGGCGCGTTGGGTGGACTGGCCGAGCGCGGGCAGCTTGAAGCGGGCGATGACCACGGCCAGCACCACCAGCGCCACGGCGACTATGAGATAGGGCAGCTGCACCGACTGCGCGTCGGCAAGACGTTCGGCCTGGGTCAGCACCGCATCGCCCTTGGCGGTGCCCGAGGCCGAGCGGCCGAGGATCAGGTAACCGCCGAACAGCGGCGCCAGCGTGGTGCCGACCGAGTTGAACGCCTGCACCAGGTTGAGCCGCGCCGAGGCGGTGTCCGCGCTGCCGATCACCGCGACGTAGGGATTGGCAGCGACCTGCAGCAAGGTGATGCCGCTGGCGATCACGAACAACGCGCCGAGGGTAATGCCATAGGAGACCAGGCGCGCAGCGGCGATCATGCCCAGCGCGCCGAGCGCCATGATGCACAGTCCGATCACCAGCGCGCGTTGGTAGCCGATGCGTTCGATCAGCTTTGCCGACGGCAGCGAGGCGAAGAAGTAGGCGATGAACCACACCGATTCGATCAGCGTGGCCTGGGCGTAGCTCAGCTCGAACACGCTGCGCAGATGCGGCAGCAGCGTGTTGTTGATGACGGTGATGAAGCCCCACATGAAGAACAGCGAGGCCAGCAACGACAGCGCGGTGCGGTAGGACGGCGCATGCCCTGTACACTGGGCGGAAGGTGAGAGCGGAGCCGTCGGCCCCATCGGTCCTGCCATGCTCGGGTTCCTCTGTGCGGTTGCGATGTCTTCGGCAGCGCATCTGCCGTCATGTCACCGGTGGGCGCCGGCGCAGGGCGAGGATAGGTGGCCGCCGCCGCAGTCGACCAATGACTTAAATCGCGGCGAACATACGCATATTGCAATGCTGCGCTGCAGTGACCGGCGATGTGCAATCCGCATGCGTTGTCGGTCGCATGCGCGAGGTCGCGGACGCCCCTACATCGCCCGGAACAGCGGCAGGTAGCTGCGGCTGACCGGCAGCGTCTCCGCGCGGCCGCGCAGGTGGATCTGTGCGGTCTCGTTGTCGCCACGCACCACGTGCAGGATCGCGCGGCGATTGACCACCACCGAGCGGTGCACCTGCTGGAAGTCGTCTGGATCCAGTTGCGCGGCCAGGTCCCTGAGCGGCGTGGACACGATCGAGGTGCACGCCTGTCCGTCCGGATCGCGCCAGGCCACGCTGGTGTACTTGCTGTCCGAGCGCAGGTAGTCGATGGCCTCCACGGCGATCAGGCGCACGCTGCTGCCGCTCTGTGCCTGCAGCCAGCGCAGTGGGGCGGGGCGCTCGGGTGGGCGCAGCCGCTGCGCCAGGCGCAACAGTTGCTCGCCGAGGTCGGCCGCCGGTTGCGCCGCCTGCAGGCGCTGTTGCAGCCGCGCGACGGTATCGGCCAGGCGCGCGTCCTGCACCGGCTTGACCAGGTAGTCGAGCGCGCCTTCGGCAAACGCTTGCACCGCATGGTCGGTGTAGGCGGTGACGAACACCAGATGCGCGCGGCGGCCGATCTGCTGCGCGGCCTGCACGCCGGACAGGCCTGGCATCTGGATGTCGAGCAGGCAGATCTGCGGCGCATGGTCCTCGAACAGGCGCACCGCCTCGCGGCCGTTGCGCGCCTCGGCGACGATCCGCAACTCGGGCCACAGACGCGCCAGCTGACACCGCAGGGCCTCGCGCAGCAGCGGTTCGTCGTCGGCGATCAGCGCGGTGGGCGGGATCATCGGGGCGGTACCGTCATCGGCAGGCTGAGATCGGCGCAGGTGCCGTGCGGCAGGCGCGGACGCAACTGCAACTGCGCCGTATCGCCGAAGCCGAGCGCGAGGCGGTCGCGCAAGGTGCGCAGGCCGGTGCCCAGCCCGCCGCGGCCGTCGCCCTCGCCGGCGCCGCTGTCTTCCACACGCAGATGGCAGCGCTCGCCGCTGCGCCAGGCGTGAATGGCGATGCTGCCGCCTTCCTCGGACGGATCGATGCCGTGCTTGACCGCGTTCTCGACCAGGGTCAGCACGGCGAGGGTCGGGCAGCGCACTGCCTGCACGGCGTCCTCGGCGTCGATCGCGTAGTGCAGCCGGTCGGGCATGCGCATGTGCATCAGTTCCAGGTAGGCGCGCGCCAGCGCCAGCTCGTCGCCCACCGTGCTGGTGGCCTCGTGCATGCGCGGCACCGCGGCGTGCAGGTAGGCGGTCAGGCTGCGCATCAGGTCTGCGGCCCGCGGCGACCCGACATCGATCAGCGCCTGCACGTTGGCCAGGGTATTGAACAGAAAATGCGGGGCGACCTGGCGTTGCAACAGCTGCAGGCGCGCGTCGAGCGCCTCGCGCTCCAGTTCGCTGCGTTCCAACGCGAACGCCAATGCCTGGTGCCGGGCCAACGCATCCTTCTGCCGCACCAGGGCGGCCAGCGCCATCCATGGCGCGATCAGCACGCCGACGATGGTCAGCGTGGCGAAGCCGGACAGCCGATCCGGGTCCTGCCAGAACGGCGGCGCACCGGCGTGGGTGGAGCCCAGGTAGATCAGCAGGGTCGTCGTCGGGATCGCCAGTGCGACGCCGGCCACCTGCAGCGCCCAGCGCGCCAGCCAGCGCGGCAGCCGTTGCGGCCGGCGCTCCAACAGCGTGTAGGCGCCCAGCGCGGCGGCGCCCAGCATGAGGCTGCGGACCAGGACCGGCAGGGGACTGTCCCAACTCAGGCTCATCAGCAGGCCGAGCGTGCCGGAGACCAGGAACACCGGCACGATGCGCGCCCAGGTCAGCAGCGCAGGCATGCGCGGCGGTGCGGAGAGCGGGGACGGAGGCGACATGGCCGCGAGCATACCGGAGCGCGGGCGTTCGCCGCGGTAGCTGCGCTCAGGCGTGCCGCAGCACCGGCCACCACATTCCCGCCACCGCGGCGAGGGTGCCGACCAGGGTGGCCGCGCTCATGGCGGCGAGTATCGCCGTCGCCAACCACTGCGGTCCGCTGCGGCGGCCGTCGAGTGCGCGCAGATACAGTTCCAGCACCGCCAGCGGCAGCAAGGTCTGCGCGAACGCCAGGGCGGTCAGCGTCGGGCCGACGAAACGGTCCGGATCGAAACCGACCGGTGCCTGGTTGAGGGCCAGCCAGCCCATCAGCCCGATCCGGAAGAACCACACGCCGCTGACGGCCAGGAACAGGCGCAGCGCCCAGCGCCGATGCGCCGGCCACTGGCCGCGGCGGGCGTGGCGCCAGGCCATGGCCACGCACAGCAGGATCAGCAACGCATTGGCGCTGGTGCCCAGATGCTGCCCCAGGTCGCCAGCGACGCCGCCGCGGATCCAGATCATCGCCAGTCCGCCCAGGCTGAGCACCACGGCGCAGACCAGGTAGATGCGTCCGTTCCAGCGATGCAGGGCCGGACGCCTGCGCCGCAACGCCGGCAGCAACTGCGCTGCGCCGCCGAGCACGATCGCCACGGCCAGGCCCAGGTGCAGCGCCAGTACCGCATTGAACACGGTGTCGCCGGCGACATGGCCGCGCGCCATCACCTGGTTCCAGCGCTCGGGGGTGCCGGCCAGCGCGGTGCGTCCGTAGAAGCCGACGACATAGGCGGCGAAGGCGAGCTGACCGCCGATGGCGATGCTCATCCACAGCGCCGCGGCACCACGCAGCAGGCGTGTCGCCCAGCCTTGCCCGGCGTGCGGTTGCGCCGGCCCCGCCAGGTGCGGCGCGGCGGGAGCGGGGTGGTGCGGGGTGGAGACGATCGAGGGCATGGCGGCGTGCGCAGCGGTGGCGGTGACACGCAGTGTCGACAGTGCGGCGCTGCCGCGCCTGCGTGATCGGACCGGTGGCGGCCGCGGCGGACGAAGTGCGGCATGTGCCGACGAAACGCACCGCGACGGATGCAGCGCGGTCCGCATTGCGCAATCCGGGTTGCTATCCTCATGGGCGCTACCGCATTGCCAGGAAGGTCGTTCCGATGCGCACTCCCGTCGCTTCCGTCCCGATCGCGCCCGGCCGGGCGCGTGCGCTATGGCTGCATGCGCAGCGCCTGACCACGCCGGCGCCGTTCGGCAGTGGCGCCGAGGCCGTGCGGCAGGCGACCGCGCACCTGGGCTATGTGCAGATCGACACCATCCACGTGATCGCGCGCAGCCATCACCACGTGCTGTATACGCGCATTCCCGAGTACCGCGAACGGGATCTGGAACAGGCGCAGTCGCAGGACAAGTCGCTGTTCGAGTACTGGACCCATGCCTTGGCCTACGTGCCGGTCGCCGACTACCGCATGTACGTGGCGCAGATGGCGCGCCGACGTGCACAGGCCGACGCCAGGGGCGCGGTGGATGCGCAGGACTATGCGCGGCTGTTGCGGCGCATTCGCAACGAGGGGCCGTTGTCGATCCGCGACATCGACGACGACGTGCTGGTCGAGAAGACCCACCCGTGGGGCAGCCGCAAGCCCTCGCGGGCCGCGTTGCAGTACGGTTTCTTCAGTGGCGACCTGGTGATCAGCCAGCGCAGCGGCATGCTCAAGACCTACGAGCTGGCGGCGCGGCATTTCGGCTGGCGGCAGCGACCACGTGCGGTCAGCGGCGCGCAGTACGCACGCTACCTGCTGCAGCGTGCGTTGCGCGCGCAGGGCATCGTCGGCGTGGAGTCGATCTGCTATGGCGAGACCGCCGCCAAGCCGGCGGTGCGAGCGTTGATCGCCGCGGAAGTGGCGCGCAAGCGCCTGATCCCGGTGCATCTGCAGGGCCAGGAAGGCGTGGCTCTGTGGGCCGAGCCGGAGCTGCTGGACAGTACACCGCCGCCGCCGGATCCGACGCGGGCGCTGCTGCTGTCGCCGTTCGATCCGCTGGTGATCCAGCGCAAGCGGCTGCAGCAGTTCTTCGACTATACCCACCGCTTCGAGGCCTATGTGCCGGCGCCGCAGCGGGTGCTGGGCTACTTCGCGTTGCCGGTGCTGATCGGCGACCGCATCGTCGCCGCACTCGATCTGAAGATGGACCGTCGCGCTGGCCGCCTGCTGATCCAGCAATGGACCTGGCTGGTGCCGCGTCGCGCGGCGCTGCAGACGACGATCGACGCGGCCTTGCAGCGCTTCGAGCGCTTCCATCTGGCGTAGCGGGCCGTCGCCGCGGACGTGTCGCTGCTGGCGGCGAGCGCTGGCGGCCCCTGCATCCGCCACACAGCGTTGGTTGCAGGCATTGTGGCGGGCATCCCCGATTTCCTTGCGCTGCCGCCGCCGCTGACAGCCGTGGGGTCACCTCGCGACCACAGGCAGCCGCTTAGGCTCCGGGTTCCCCCTTTGCCTGGCCGACGCATGTCCGCTGCCCGCCACTGTCTGCACGATGCGCTCGACGCCTGCCGCCGCGGTACACCCGCGGTGTTGGCCGTGGCGATGGCCCGCGAAGGCTCCACCTACGCGCATGCCGGCGCGATGGCCTTGTTCGGCGCCGAGGGTGCGCAGCAGGGCTGGCTGAGCGGCGGTTGCCTGGAGCCGGAGATCGCGCGCTGCGCCGCCGAGGCCGCCGACGCCGCTACGCCGGCGTGGATGGAGATCGATACGCGCGAGGACGAAGACCTGCTGTCCGGCTCGGCAGCCGGTTGCCGGGGGCGCTTGCACCTGGCCTTGTTGCCGTTGCACGCCTTGCCCGGTTTCGACGCGCTGGCCCAGGCCTGGCTGCAGGGGCGCGGTGGCTTGACCCTGGCGCTGGAGGCCGATGGCGATTTTGTCGCCAGTGTGGCCGGGCAGATGTCGCGCTGGCGCCTGCCGTGGCGCATGGTGTCGGCGCCGTCGCCGCGCTTTGGCGAGGTGCACGTGCCGCCGCCGCCGCGGGTCAGCGTCTTCGGCGCCGGCCCGGAAACCGCCGTGCTGCTGCCCTTGCTGCGGCAGTTGGGCTGGATGACCACCCTGGTCGAGCAGCGGCCGCGCTGGGCCGCACTGGCGGCGCTGGCCGACCGCGCGCTCGCGTGCACGCCGACGCGCGGACTGGTCGACTGCGCCGACAGCGATGCGGCGCTGGTGATGCACCACCATTTCGAACTGGACCGTGAAGCGCTGGATGCGCTGGCCGGCAGCGCCATCCCGTTCCTTGGCCTGCTGGGACCGGTGCGGCGACGCGAGGACCTGTTCCGCCTGCTGAGCCCGACGCAACGTGCGCAGCTCTCGCCGCGGCTGCATTCGCCGATCGGGCTGCGCCTGGGAGGCAACGGTGCGGAGGCGATCGCGTTGAGCATCGCCGCGCAATTGCAGGCCAGCCGGGCGGCGCCGCCACGTTTGAGCGCGGTCGCACAGACAGGCGACAGGTCGCGGCGATCGCCGCGCGATGCAGTGGCGGTGGTGCGGCCATTGCTGGCCGAAGGCAGCGGCTGATGACGCAGGCGCACGCGGCGTTGATCCTGGCCGCCGGCGGCAGCCGTCGCCTGGGCCGCGCCAAGCAAACGCTGACCAGCGACGGCGAACCGCTGCTGCGTCGGGTCGTGCGTCTGGCGCTGTCCACGGCGCCGGCGCGCTGCGTGGTGGTGCTGGGCGCGCAGGCCGAGGCGCTGCGCCCGCTGCTGGAGGAGCTTCCGGTGGAATGCGTGTGCAATCCAGAGTGGTCCACCGGCATGGGCGGCAGCCTCGACTGCCTGCGCGCGGCGGTACGCGACGATGCCACGATCGCCCGCAGCCTGGTGCTCGGCTGCGACCAACCGGCGTTGACAGCGGTGCATCTGCAGGATCTGTTGGCAGCGGCCGCGCGGGCCGCGTCCGGTTGTGCGGTCAGCGCCTACGCCGGCGTGCGCGGGATGCCGGCGGTGGTGGCGCAACAGCGCTGGCGCACGCTGCCGTTGGGCGGCGACCAGGGCTTGCGCGCGCTGTTCGCGACGCTGGCACCGGACAGCCTCGGTTGCATCGTCGCGCCGGCATTGGCGCTGGACCTGGACACGCCGGAGGACGTGCAGGCGGCGGTGGCGAAGGGGTGGCTGGATCCGTAGCGGTTGCGTCGGGCGCGGTGTTGCGGTGACCGACGCCCCCCTGTAGGAGCGGCTTCAGCCGCTACAGGCATTCCCGGTCACGCCTGTCGCGGCTGAAGCCGCTCCTGCGAGAACAAGCTGCGCGCAAAAACGCGGCGCAGCACGCGGCGATCGCACTCAGCCGATCAACTTGTCCGGGGTGATCGGCAGGTCGCGGATGCGCTTGCCGGTGGCGTGGAATACGGCATTGGCGATGGCCGCGGGAATGCCGACCATGCCCAGCTCGCCCATGCCCTTGACCCCGAGCGGGTTGACGATGGTGTCGTTCTCTTCGACGAACATGGTCTGGATCTCGTGCACGTCGGCGTTGACCGGCACGTGATAATCGGCCAGCGAGGCGTTGAGCATGCGTCCGTAGCGGTGGTCGATCTCGGTGCCTTCGCTGAGCGCCATGCCGATGCCCATCACCACGCCGCCGATTTCCTGGCTGTGCGAGGTCAGCGGGTTCATGATCTTGCCGCAGGCGGTGGCTTCGATGACCCGCGTCACCTGCACCATACCCGTGTCCGGATCGACCTTGACCTCGATGAACTGCGCGCCGTGCGCGGCGGTGGCGTACTGCTTGCGCTCGGCCGAGGGCTTGGATTCGTGCACTACCTCCAGTTCCTGCAGGCCGTGCTGGCGCATCAACTTGGCGACCTCCAGGCCGGCCTCGGGCTTGCCGGTCGGGCGCAGCTGGCCATCGACCAGTTCCACCGCATCCACGTCCAGCCCACTGAATGCCGCCTGCCCATCCTGCCTGGCCAGTTCCAGCAGCTTGCCGCGGATCTCGCGCGCCGCGCCGTGGATCGCGCTGCCGACGCTGGCGGTGGTCCACGAGCCGCCCTGCGCCGGCGCCTTCGGCAGGCGCGTGTCGCCGAGTTCGAACTGCACGCGCTTGGCGTCGATGCCCAGATATTCGGCGGCGATCAGGGTCATCACCGTGTAGGTGCCGGGACCGATGTCGGACGTAGCGCTGCCGACCCGGGCGCTGCCGTCGGCCTTCAGCACCACCCGTGCCAGCGCCGGCATCTGCATCGACGCCCAGGTGCCGGTGGCCATGCCCCAGCCGACCAGCAGACGGCCATCGCGCATGGAGCGCGGCTCGGGCGTGCGCTTGCTCCAGCCGAAGGTCTCGGCGGCGAGCGCGTAGCACTCGCGCAGCGCCTTGCTCGAAAACGGCTTGCCGGTTTCCGGGTCGGTCTCGGCGTAGTTGGCCAGGCGCAGTTGCAGCGGGTCCATCTTCAGCGCATAGGCCAGTTCGTCCATCGCGCACTCGATGCCGAACATCTGGCTGATGGTGCCGGGCGCGCGCATCGCCTGCGGTGTCGGCAGGTCGGTCTCCACCACCTCGAAGCGGTCCTCCACGTTGGGGCAGGCGTACAGCGAGCGCGCATTGCGGAAGATCGCCTCGTTGAACGCCTCGATGCGCGAGGTGTTGAGCACGTGCCGATAGCGGATCGCCTGCAGCGTGCCGGCGGTGTCGGCGCCCAGGCCCAGTTCCACGCGGTAGTAGGGGCGGTAGCCATGGCCGCTGAACATCTGCCGCCGCGTGTAGACGATCTTCACCGGCAGGCCGACCGCCTTGGACACCGCGCCGAGCAGGAAGGTGTAGTAGTTCGGGCGCAGGCAGGAGCCGAACGCGCCGCCGACGAACAGCGAGACCACGTTGACCTTGTCCACCGGAATGCCGAAGTAGCCGGCCAGCTGTTCGCGGTCCTGGTAGACGTTCTGGCTCTTGTTGACCACGGTCAGGGTGTCGCCGATCCAGTAGCCGATGCCGCCGTGCGGCTCCATCGGGTTGTGGTGCTCCACCGGCATCGTGTACGCGGCTTCCAGCTTCACCGCCGCGGCGGCGAACGCGGCGGCCGGGTTGCCGCGCGGCTTCGGCGACTCTTCCGGGGTCGGATCGTGCGCCTGGCCGAGCAATGCGTCGAAATCGGTGTGCGCGGTCTCGGTGGCGTACTCCACCTGGATCAGCCGCGACGCATGCCGCGCCTGCTCGAAGGTGCTGGCCACCACCACCGCGATCGGTTGCGCATTGAAGTGGATGCGGTCGTCGACCAGGGCGCGGAACGACAGGTCTTCGCCCTTCTTCTTGACCGCGTCGGAGACCGGCTTGATCGCATTGAGGTGGGTCAGCACCTTGATCACGCCCGGCGCGGCCTCGGCGGCGCGGGTGTCGAGGCGCACGATGCGGCCCTTGGCGATGGTGCTGGTGAGGATGTAGCCGTGGACCAGGTGCGGGATCTGGAATTCCGCCGCATAGCGCGCTTTGCCGGTGACCTTGGCGAAGCCGTCGACGCGGCGCATTTCCTTGCCGATGTAATTCATTGCCGGTTCTCCGGTTGGCTGCTCACGCGGCATCGCTGCCGCTGGCGCGGTGCAGGGCGCGGATCATCGCGTGCGTGCCCATCGGGATCTTGTAGGCGTTGTGCGCCAGCGGCCGTGCCGCGGCCATCTCGGCCTGCGCGGCGGCGGCGAAGGCAGCCTCACCGATAGGTCGTCCGACCAGTGCACGTTCGGCGGCGCGCGCGCGCCAGGGTTTGTGCGCCACCCCGCCCATGGCGATGCGCGCTTCGCGGATGCGCCCGTCCGGTTCCAGCGCCAGCGCCGCGGCCACCGAGATCAGGGCGAACGCGTAGCTGGCCCGGTCGCGCACCTTCAGGTAGTGGCTGTGCGCGGCGAACCCCGGCGCCGGCAGGGTGATCGACTCGATCAGTTCGCCGTGCGCGAGCTGGTTGTCGACATCGGCGCGCGTCTCCGGCAGCAGGTGGAATTCGGCGAACGGGATCTCGCGCTGGGTGCCGGCCGGCGTGCGCACCTGCACCGTTGCGTCCAGCGCGGCCAGCGCCACGCACATGTCCGACGGGTGCACCGCCACGCAGTGCGCGCTGTGGCCGAAGATCGCGTGGGTGCGGTTGAGCCCCTCGCGGGCGCCGCAACCGCTGCCGGGTTCGCGCTTGTTGCAGGGCAGGGCGGTGTCGTAGAAGTAGCCGCAGCGCGTGCGCTGCAGCAGGTTGCCGCCGTTGCTGGCCATGTTGCGCAGCTGCATCGTGGCCCCGGCCAGGATCGCCTGGCTCAGCAGCGGATAGCGTTGGCGCACCAAGGGATGGTTGGCGGTCTGCGTGTTGTTGGCGAGCGCGCCCAGGCGCAGGCCGCCGTCGGCGGTTTCGGCGATCTCGGCCAGGCCCTTGAGCCGGGTCAGGTCGACGATTTCGTCGGCACCGGTCACCCCTTCCTTCATCAGGTCGAGCAGGTTGGTGCCGCCGCCGAGGAAGCGTGCGTTCGGGTTGGCGGCGACGCGGCGCACCGCGTCCTCCGGCGAGGTGGCGCGCTGGTACTTAAACGGCGTCATCGGCCACCTCCTTCGCCATCTTCAGGGCGGTCAGTTCGGACTGGTCGACATAGCGCCAGGTCAGCGGCCGCGGCGCACCGCCGCTGTGCACGTCCTGGATGGCGGCGACGATCTTCGGGTAGGCGCCGCAGCGGCAGATATTGCCGCTCATGCGCTCGCGCACCTCGGCGTCGCTGAGTTCGGTGACCGGCCGGCTGACGTCGGTGCTGACGTGGCTGGCATCGCCGCGCTTGATCTCGTTCAACAGCGCCACCGCCGAGCAGATCTGCCCAGGGGTGCAGTAGCCGCACTGGAACCCGTCGTGCTGCACGAACGCGGCCTGCATGGGATGCAGTCGCTCGCCGTCGGCCAGGCCCTCGATGGTGGTGATCTGCGTGTCTTCGGCCTGTGCCGCCAGGGTCAGGCAGGACAGCCGGCGCTCGCCGTCGACGATCACCGTGCAGGCACCGCACTGGCCGTGGTCGCAGCCCTTCTTGGTGCCTGTCAGCGCCAGGTGTTCGCGCAGCGCATCCAGCAACGTGGTCCGTGGATCCAGCTGCAGCGCGTGACGCTGGCCATTGACCTCGAGGACGACCGGCAACGCGTTCTGCGGCGGCGCGGCCTTGGCGGCGGGTGCGGCGAACGCGGCCTCGCTGAAGAGGATCTGCCCACCCGCGCTGCTGAGGCCGGCGGCCGAGAGCAGGGCGAGGAATTCGCGGCGCGAGAGGCCGTTGATACCGAGCCGGCGCGCCAGCGCGGCCTCGTCCTCGCTCAATGGGGTGTCGCGCGCGCTGTCGGCAGCGCCGGACGCGGCCTCGGAACGGTGAGGGTCATGCTGCATCGGTCTCTCCTGCCTGGGGGACCGCCACCGCGCGCGCCGTGGCGCAGCATGGAGCGAATCGACCTGGGTAGCGGCGCCGCGATCGCGACGCCGACGTACGGGCACGCATCGGCACCCGAGCGCGAGCATCGCGGCGGGACCGCGAAGGGATTGCGAAGAGAACGCGAAGGGAGGGTGTCGGGGCAGTGATACGGACGGGTGGCCGTGCCGGATCGGGATGCGCGTGTATGCGCTCCTGCAGATGCGATTGCCGCCACGACAGGCGGCCAATTGGGCCTGTCGTGGCTGGCGCAACGCGACGTCAGTATGGCGATGGCGTCACGTGCGTCTGCGATGCGGCACGCGCTACCAGCGATACGCCACCGACACCTGATACTGGCGGCCGGCGATCGGGCGGCCCATGAACACGCCGCCGGTGGCCGCGCCGGGCACGCGTACATTGCCTTCGGTCAGGCCCAGCGTGTCGGTCACGTTGCTGCCGCTGACGGTGAGCTCCCAGTGCTCGCCGCTGTGCAGGCTGGCACCGACGTCGAGCATGTCGTAGGACGGCAGGCGCTGGCTGTTGGCCAGGTCGGCGTAGCGTTCGCCGATGTAGGAATAGGTCGCGAACACGCGCAGGTCGCCGAACGGCAGCATCCAGTAGTAGCTCGGCGTCAGCCGGAACTGGCGCTTTGGCTGGCGCATGACCTGGTTGCCGGTGTATTCGCGGTAGTTGCGATACTTCGCGTCCAGCCACACCCCCGTCCCGGCCAGTTCGAAGCCGCCGAACGGGCGGATCGCGCCTTCCACCTCCAGGCCGTAGGCGCGCGAATCGCCGACCGTGGTGAAGTTGCTGCCGTTGGCCAGGAAGGCCTGGAACGGCGAATTCTTGAAGGTGTTGTAGAACGCCGTCAGGTACAGATCGTAGTTGGCCGCACCCGACTTCAATCCCAGTTCGTACTGCCGGATGTCCTGCACCTTGGTCTGGCCGTCGCGCAGGTTGTCGAAGCCGGGAAACTTGACCCCGGAATTGACCCGCGCGAACACGCTGTTGTGCGCGTCGAGCTTGACGTTCAATCCGGCCGTCCACGACAGCGCGTTGTCGTCCTGGTCGATGCGCCGCGCGCTCGGCAGCGAGATCGAGGTGGCGTTGTCGTAGAGCGTGGCCGGATTGCCGTCCAGGTCCACGGTGGCCGTGTCGTGCACTGTGCCGGTGACGCGCTGGCGCTCGTAGCGCACGCCCAGGTCCAGGCGCAACCGCTCGTCCAGTTCCCATTCGTCGGCGACGAACACCGCGGCGTTCTCGCCCTCGTAATGCGCGCGCAGCGCCAGGAAGGCGGTGCTGGTGAAGCCGTCGCGGGTCGGCTGGCGGCCGTCGTCCAGCGTCACGTCGATGCGCCGCGCATGGTTCTGCGCGGTCAGCAGCATGGTGTTGCCGAGGTACCAGGTGTCGTTGGAGGTGTACCTGGCGTAGTAGCTGCCCACGGTCAGCGTGTTGCCGGCGAACAGCGTGCGGCTCAGACGCAGATCGTTGGTGAAGGAGTTCAGGCGCTTGTCCACCGACCACCAGCCGGCTTCCAGTACCTGCTGGTTGGGATCGACCGCGCCGCCGCCATTGGTATAGCGCGCGTTGCCGGTGCTGCCGTAGCCGGCGATGAAATCGCCCAGCCGCTGCGGCGCGTCGCCGGTGAACAGCGCATAGGTCGGCGCGGTGCCGCCCATGACGTTGAAGCGGTCGGCCAGGGTCCAGTCGCCCAGTTGCCAGTTCAGCTCGCCGCCGAACACGTCGATGTTGACGCCGCGGCCGTCGCCGAGGTCGCGCCGGATGGTCTGGCCGTTGGGGCCGACCGGCAGGGTGACGTTGCGGAAGTCGTTGCTCAGCAGCGTGCCGTGCTGCGCGTCGAGGCCGGGAAAGCTGGACAGGTCGCTGCCGTTGTTGCGCGACAGCAGCGGAATCGCGGTGTAGAAGGCGTTGTTGTCGTCGGTATGGCGCGCATAGAACGACAGCTCGCCGCTGTCCCAGCGCTTGCTCAGGGTGGCGCTGAACTGGCCGCCCTTGTCGGCGGGGAACTGCGGGTCGCGCACGCCGTCGGTCTCGCGGAAGAAGCCGCCAATGCTGTAGTACCAGCCGTTGCCCATCGGCCCGCTGTTGAACAGATCGATGCGGCGCAGGGCGTCGCTGCCGCCGGTGAGGCGCACGCTGCCTTCCGGCTCGTCCTGGCCCTTCTTCTGGATGAAGTTGACGGTGATGCCGGCCTGGCCGTTGGAGAAGATCGGGCTGGAACCGCCGCGCAGCACTTCCATGCGTTCGATGGTGTCGTCGGTGCGGAACAGCGTGGAGTTTTCCAGGAAAGACAGGGTCGGCGGCGGGAACAGCGGAGCGCCATCGAGCTGGAAGGTGACGAACGGCGCATCGCCTTCCGACGGCATGCCGCGCACGAAGATGTTGGCGCCGGTGCCGCCGCCGCTGGGCTCGGCCCACACGCCGGGCACGATCTTCAGCAGGTCGGCACTGCTCTGCGGCACCGCCTGCTGGATCTGTTCGGGTGTGGCGGTGGTGATCGAGAAACTCGCGTCGCGCTTGCGCAGGCCGCTGAAGCGCGCAGTGCCGCTGACGACCACGGTATCCAGGGTGGTGGCGTCGGGTTGCGTTGCCGGCGCAGCGGGCGCGTCGGCGGTCTGCGCCAGCGCGGGAGGCGCGAGCAGGGTGGCGGCGATGGACAGGGGCAGCAGATGACGAAGCGGCGCAAGATGCATGAAGAATCTCTCCTTTCTTCATTCGGAACGATCGGCCGGGGTGCGGCACGCGCGTGCAGCGCGCGGCCGCGTCGTATCGGCCGGTATGGCGCGAAGCAGGGGGCGACGCGCGGCGCCCTTTGTAACGCCGTCCAGCGCTTGGGCTGTTGTGCAGCGCGGTAAGGAGGAGGTTTGCGTGACAGGTTGCCCACGCAGGCCGCCATCGCACCGCCGCGCACGGCGTGTACTGCGCAGCGTGGCGTTGCCTGTGCATGCACGGTTGCACCTGGGTAATCGGGAAAACGCCGTCGCCATCGTCGCCACGCGCCACTTGCTATCGTGGCGCGCGTGTATGCAAGAGCGTTCTGCAATGAAGAACTGGCTGTTCCTGCTGGTGGCCATCCTCGCCGAGGTGGTCGCGACCTCGGCGCTGAAGGCCAGCGAGGGCTTCACCCGGCTGTGGCCGACGCTGCTGGCGCTGTGCGGCTATGGCATCGCCTTTTACTTGCTGTCGCTGACCCTGCGCAGCGTGCCGGTGGGTGTGGCCTATGCGCTCTGGTCGGGCATCGGCATCGTGTTGATCTCGCTGCTGGCGTGGTGGCGGTTCGGCCAGGCGCTGGATCCGCCGGCGGTCGTCGGCATGGCGCTGATCGTCGCCGGCGTGGTGGTGATCAACGTGTTCTCGCGCAGCGCGCCGCATTAACCAAAGAAAAGGCCGCCCGAAGGCGGCCTCCTCACGCTGCGGCAAACGTGCCGATCAGAAGAACAGGCGCACGCCGAACGAGGCGCTGCGGCCGGGCAGCATGACCTCGTCCTTGAGGAACGAGGTGTGCACGCGCGCGTCCTGGTTGGTCAGGTTGTTGCCGTCCAGGAACACTTCCCAGGCGGTGCTGCCGGCATCGACGTGATAGGCCAGGTGCGCATCGACCAGGGTGTAGCCGGCGGTCGGGGTCTCGTTGACCGCCACCTTGTCCTGCTTCTGGTAGCGGGTGGCGCCCAGCGCGGCGCGCCAGTGGCTGGCGTCCCAACGCAGCTGCGCGCCGTAGCGCGCCGGCGCGATGCGCGGCAGGTTGCCGCCGTCCTTCAACCGCGCGCGCACGGTATCGCCGAACACGCGCAGGTCCCAGGCGCCGCTGTCGTTGTCGGCCAGGTGGAAGGTGGCCTCGCCTTCGAAGCCATGGAAGATCGCATCGGCCTGGGTCCACTGGCGGATCGGCAGGAAGTCGTTGTCTTCCTCGTGGTACCACTGGCCGCCGGTGTCGACGATGTAGATGAAGTCGTCGTAGCGGTTGTAGTAGCCGGCCACCTTGGCATCCACCCAGTCGTTCTTGAAGATCAGCCCCAGTTCGGCCTGGTTGGCCTTTTCGGTCTTCAGATCGGGGTTGCCGATCTCGTAGGCGAGGGTGGCGATGTGCGGGCCGTTGGCGAACAGCTCTTCCTCGGCCGGGGTGCGCTCGGCGTGGTCGAGGTTGGCGGTCAGGCGCCACTGTTCGTTGAAGCGGAAACCGCCGCTCAGCGACAGGCTCTTCGGGGTGAAGTCGCGGTCCACGCCGGTGTCGGTCTCGTATTTGGTCTTGTCCACGCGCGCGCCGACTTCGGCCTGCACGCGGTCCCAGCTGTTGCGCGCCAGCGCGAACACGCCGATGGCGCGGGTATCGGTCTTCGGCACGAAGGCTTCTTCGCCGATGGCCTGGAAGGTCGAGTCGCTGCCCTGCACGCCGACCGCGGTCTGCCAGCCGCTGCCCAGGCCGAAGGAGGCCTCCACGCGGCCTTCGTTGGCGCGCTTGTCGAACTTGGTGCCGACCTCCGCGCCTTCGAATTCGGTGTGGGTGTAGGCGGTGTGGCCGAAGCTGTAGCGCAGCGCGCTGCCGTCGCCCCACGGGTCGTTCAGCGCGCCCTTGAGCTCGAAGCGGTCCTGGTGCAGCTGCAGCGAGACGCCGCGCTCGCCGGCAGCCGGGTCACCGGGTTCGCCCGGGTTGCCGTAGTCGTCGCGGAAGCGCGAGACCGACACGCCGACGAAGCCCCAGTCGCCGGCCAGCGAGCTGCCGATCGAGCCGACCTTGGACTTGACGAACGAGTTGAGCTGCGGGCCTTCCGGCGTGTCGTAGTCCTTCAGGTTGCGGTACACGCCGTCGGCGTGGATCGACAGGCCGCTGCCGTTGCCGGCATCGACGCGGAACATGTCGGTGTTGCCGCTCTTGTCGCCGCCTTCCCAGCGCGCCTCGGCACGGCCGTGCACGCCGTCGACCGGGGTCTCGGCGATGCGCCCGTCGACCACGTTGACCACGCCGCCGATGGCGCCGGAGCCGTACAGCAGGGTGGACGGACCTTTCAGCACTTCGATCTGATCGGCCAGGAACGACTCCACCGCCGGCGAATGGTCCTGGCTGACCGTGGACACGTCCTGCGAGGACAGGCCGTCGTTGAGCACCGCCACGCGCGGGCCGTCGAGGCCGCGGATGATCGGCCGGCCCACGCCGGGGCCGAAATTGGAGCTCTGCACGCCCGGCAGGCTGGCCACGGTCTCGCCGATGCTGGCGCCGCGGTTCTCGTCCAGGCGCTCGCCGGCGAGCACGTCCACCGGCTGGCTCAGCGCGCCGGCGGCATCGCGCAGCGGGCTGGCGGTCACCACCACCTGGTCCATGTCCTTCACGTGCCGGTCCTGGGTGTGGCCGGCGCCGTGGCGGCTGTCGCTCGCCGGCGGCGTGGCATCGGCCGCGGTGGTCGTGGCGGTGGGGTCGGCGGCCAGGGCCAGCGACGGACTCAGCAGGCCAAGCAGGGCCAGGGACAGGGCGGAACGGCGGAGCAGGGCAGGACGGGGAGCGGGCATGGGCATTCCATCAGAAGGGACATTCGGGGCGACGCGCGCACCACCGGCGCCGCGCAATGGCGGCGGACGGTCGAGGAAGAGGCACGGGACGCGCTGGTCGCCGGCGGCCGAATGTTATATTATTCCGTAACACTTTCAACCCGTGCCGACCGTCATGTCCTCACCGTTCGATCTGCGTGCCGCGCTCGACCGCCTTGGCGCAACGGGTTCGTTGCTGTGCGCAGTGCATTGCGCGGTGCTGCCGCTGGCCTTGGCGGTGCTGCCGTCGCTGGGCCTGGCGATGTGGCTGGGCGAGGGCGTGGAGCGCACCCTGGTGCTGTTCGTGACCTGCCTGGGCCTGTTCAGCCTGGTGCTTGGCTATCGCCGCCACCGCGTCTGGCAGGCGCTGGGATTGCTCATCCTCGGCTTGCTGGCACTGTGGGCCGGCCTGCTGGTGCCGGCGCTGCATCATGCAGTGGCGCCGCACGCGGCGATCATGACCTTCGGCGGTACCCTGGTCGGGCTGGCGCACCTGCTCAACCTGCGCCTGAACCACGGCCACGTGCACGACGCAAGCTGCGCCCATTGAGCGCACGTGGTAGGCTTGCCGCCCTTGCGCGAGGGCGCCGACCGCGTTGGCCTCGCCAAACCCCGTGCATCGCGCGGGGGTTTTCGCACATACATTCAGGAGTCGATGAGCATGGGTAAGGGTGACCGCAAGACCGCCAAGGGCAAGCGCTACAACGCCAGTTACGGCAATTCGCGCTCGCACAGCGTGAGCAAGGTGGCCGTGGGCGCTGCCGCGCCGGCCGCGAAGAAGTCGGTGGTCAAGGCGCCGGCGGTGAAGAAGGCCGTGGCCAAGAAGACGGTCGCCAAGGCCGGCTGAGCCAGCCACCGGGTGCGACGAAGAACGCGGCGCTTGCGCCGCGTTTTTTTTATGTCCGTGTGATCCCTGGCCGTCGCCGCCAGGCGGCCGGCGGCGGTCCTGCCGCGGAAGCGGCAGTGGCAGCGCGCTTTCCGGTCGCACCAGCGCCGGGCACGCGCCGCCAGTCAGTGCGGGCGTGGCGCGGTGGGGTGGTCGTCGCGATCGTCGTCGTGGTCGCTGCCGGCCAGGTCGGCCACCAGCGAGGTCGGCGTTTCCTCTTCCGCGGGCGGCGTGGGCGCCGGCGGCGGCGCCACCAGCAACAGCTCGGCCAGGCCGCGGTAGATCGGCGTGCGGCAGACCAGCGCCGAAGCGCCGCGGGCGATCAGCACCGTCGCCAGGATCGGCAGCAGCATGTCGCTGCTGTCGGTGAGTTCCAGCGAGATCACCGCCGAGGTCAGCGGTGCCTGGGTGACGCCGGTGAGATAGGCGCACATGCCCAGCAGCACGAAGATGCGCGGGTCCACGCCCGGCATCAGCACGGCCAGGTTGTGGCCCAGCCCGGCGCCGACCGCCAGGGCCGGCGAGAACAGGCCGCCGGGGATGCCGGCCACGTAGGACACCAGGTTCGCCAGCAGTTTCATCAGGCCGAATTCGTGGCCGACGCTGGCATGCCCCTGCACCAGGCTGCGCGCCTGCTCGTAGCCGGTGCCGAACGCGCCGGTGCCGAAGATCAGGCCCAGCAGCACCAGCGCCAGACCGCACAGCGCGGCCAGCAGCACCGGCTGGCGCCGGCGCAGTTCGCCCAGCCAGCGCGGCTTGCCGGCGACGGTGAGCAGCACCATGCGCGCGAAGGCGCCGCCGAGCAGGCCGGCGACCACGCCGCACAGCAGGATCGCCAGCCACGCCTTGCCCAGCGGCAGGCCGGCGGTGGCGACCCGGCCGAAGTAGGTGTAGTCGCCGAGCAGGCCCAGCGAAATCACGCCGCCGACGATCACCGCGGTCAGCAGGGTGCCGGAGAAGTTGTGCTCGAAGCGTCCGCTCAGTTCCTCGATGGCGAACACCACGCCGGCCAGCGGCGTGTTGAACGCCGCGGCGATGCCGGCGGCGCCGCCGGCCAGCAGGAAATGGCTGGCCTGGCGCGCATCGCGAAAGCCGAACCAGCGCCCGAACACGTACATCAGGCTGGCGCCGACGTGCACGGTCGGGCCTTCGCGGCCGATCGAGGCGCCGCCGAACAGGGCCATGGTGGTCAGCATCAGCTTGCCCGCGGACACGCGCAGCGACAGGTTGGCCTGGCGGAAGCCGTCGTCGGGACGTTCCAGCGCGGCGATCACCTGCGGGATGCCGCTGCCGCGGGTGGGGCGCAGTGCGCCGTTGGTCAGCCAGGCCAGCAGGGCGAACACGCTTGGGGTCAGCAGCAGCGCCCACCACGGCGAATGCCCGATGATCCGCTGGAACAGATGGAAGGCGGCGTCGCTGGCCTTGGCGAAGACGATGGAGACCAGCGCCACCGCCACCGCGCCGCCCCACAGCACGGCGCGCTGCTTCCAGCTCTCCTGCGAGATCAGCGGGCGCAGACGATGGCGCAGGCGCGGCGGTTGCGCGGAATCGGGCGAGTGCATCGGCCTATTGTCGCACGCGTCGCCCTGGGCGGACGCCGGCGCGCCGCGGCCGTTGCCTTGGCGCTCAGCGCGGCGCCGGCGGATCGCCGTCGTCGGGCGCGGCAGGGAGAGGGAGCAGGTGGTTCAAGCCAGGGATGGACGTCGATCGCCGCCCCCGTGTGGCCGACACGCTCAGCCGAACAGCGGCGCCATGGTGCCGGCGGCCGCGCTGCCACCCGCGCGCCGCTCCAGCGCCAACAGCGCCGCCTTGGTCGGCAGGCCGCCACCGAAGCCGGTGAGCGCGCCATTGGCGCCGATCACCCGATGGCAGGGCAGCACGATCGGCAGCGGGTTGCGCCCGTTGGCGGCGCCAACCGCACGCACCGCGCGCGGCTGGCCGAGATGCTGCGCCAGTTGCGCGTAGCTCCAGGTCGCGCCGAACGGGATCTCGGCCAGCGCCAGCCACACCCGCTTCTGGAAGTCGGTGCCGTGCGGCGCAAGCGGCAGGTCGAAGTGGTCGCGCTCGCCGGCGAAGTAGGCCAGCAGTTGCTCGCGCGCGGCGCGCACCGGCGCCGGATCGTGCACCCAGTCGGCGCGGCCGCGGGCGTCGTAGCGGTTCTCGGGGAACAGGATGTGGCGCACGCCATCGGCGCCGACGGCGACGGTGAGCATGCCGATCGGGGTGTCGAAACGGTCGTAGGACAGTGGGGACGCGGTCATGCGCGGGTCTCCTCGGGAGGATCGTTGGCCAGGTGCCACAGGTGCAGCACCGCGTAGGCGCGCCAGGGCCGCCAGGCCTGCGCGCGCGCCTCGGTGGCGCGTTCGCTCAGGCGTGCGCCGCCTTCGCCGAGCATGCGTTGCAGCACCAGGTCGCCGGCGGGGAAGGCGTCGGGTTGGCCGAGCGCACGCAGGGCGATGTACTGCGCGGTCCAGGCGCCGATGCCGGGCAAGGTGATGGCGTGGGCGACGAAGTCGTCCAGGCGCTGGCCGGCGCGGAAGGACAGGCGGCCGTCCAGTACCGCCTGCGCCAGCGCACGGATCGTCGCCGCCCGCGAGCGCGGCAGGCCGATCGCTTCCAGCGGCGCGTCGCGCAGCGCCTGCGGCGTCGGGAAGGCGCGGTCCAGCCCCGGCGGTTGGCCGGGCCGCACGGCGCCATGACGCTCGACCAGGCGCGCGGCCAGGGTCGCGGCGCCGGCCACGCTGACCTGCTGGCCGAGCACCGCGCGCACCGCCACTTCGAACCCGTCCCAACCGCCTGGCACACGCAATCCGGGGCGCCGCGCGATGGCGCGCGCCAGCAGCGGATCCTCGCCGAGCGTGGCGTGTACCGCGCGCAGGTCGGCATCCAGGTCGAACACCCGGCGCACCCGCCGCACGATGTCGGGAATGGCGCGCGGATCGGCCGCGGCGATGTGCAGGCGCAGTTCGTGGCGCTGCGGATCGGCCTCGACGCGGATGCGGGTGGAGGCCTCGCAGGGGCCGAGCACGCGCTCGTAGCTGGCCTCGCCGATCCGCTCGATGCCGGGGATCGCGCGCTTGCGCAGGAACGCCAGCATCGCCGGAAAGTCCAGCGGCGGCCGATAGCCCAGGCGCAGCACCAGGTCGCCGCCGGGACTCTCGGCGCGCTGCTTGCGGATCGCCGAGGGCGGCATGCCGCAGCCGTCGAGGAACGCGGCGTTGAAGCGGCGCAGGCTGTTGAAGCCGGCCGCCAGCGCCACCTGGGTGATCGGCAGCGCGGTCTCGGTGAGCAGTTGCTTGGCCAGCAACAGACGCCGGGTGGCGTGCACCGCCGCCGGGGTGGCGCCGAGCTGGGCCACGAACAGCCGCTGCAACTGGCGCGCGCTGATCCCCAGTTCGGCGGCCAGTGCGGCGACGCTGGCGTCCTGCAGCGCGCCCTCGGCGATCAGCGCCAGTGCGCGCCGCACCACCTCTTCGCCCACCTGCTGCTGCGCTTCCGGCGACAGTTCGGGACGGCAGCGCAGGCACGGCCGGTAGCCGGCGGCCGCGGCGGCCGCGGCGCTGGGGTAGTAGCGCACGTTGCTGCGCTTGGGCGGCGGTGCCGGGCAGACCGGCCGGCAGTAGATGCCGGTGCTGCGCACCGCAGTGAAGAACACACCGTCGAAGCGCGCATCGCGCGACTGGCGGGCGCGGTCGTAGAGGGCGTGATCGGCGGCGGCGAGGGCGGGCATGGCGCCAGTCTAGTCGGCCCCGGCGCGGCGCACTGGCCGTTTTCGGACAGCAATGCCGTCGCGCTCGCGTGGCCGAGGTACCCGCGGTTTAGGCGCAGTTGGGGACGTTCCGCGCTGCCGCACTAGACTAGGTCGGCGGGCGCGCTGCGCCTGCGTTCCGTGTTCGCCGTGGATCCTGCGCTTGGCTGCTCCGTTCAGACTCTGCTGGTTGTCGCTGTGTTGCCTGGGCCTGTTGGCCTGCGGGCAGCAGCCGGCGTCGGCACCGCGCACCGTCGCCGACAGCCCCTCCGCCGACGGCGAGCACATGGTCTCGATCGGCACGCCGCCGGCGCCACCGCCGCACGCGGTCGCGCCCAAGCGCGACCCGCAGGCCTGGGACGAGGCCACCCTGGAGAACGGCGAGGCCTTCGTCAGTTGCGACACCGACTACGCCGCCGAGGCCGGCGACGGCCAGCCGCTGGCCGGGCTGGACCGGCCAGCCGTGGAAGCGGCGCTGGCGCCGTGCCGCGAGCGCGGGCTGATGCGGGTGCGCTATGTCGGCAAGATCAACGCCGGCTTCGCCGAGATGGTGCGGCGCCTGGCCGAGGTGGCCAGGCAGAGCGGCATCGGCAAGCGCGTGCTCGACCTCGATTCCAGCGGCGGCCAGGTCGAGGCGGCGATCCGCGCCGGCGACGCGATCGGCGAATCCGGCTGGACCGTGTGGGTGCGCGAAGGTTCGGTCTGCCACAGCGCCTGCGTGTTCGTGCTGGCCGCCGGCGACAACCGGCTGATCTCCGGCAAGGTCGGCATCCACCGGATGATGCGGATCAGTTCCACCGCGACTTCGCGCGCCGAACTCAATCGCGAGTTGCAGGAGGTCTATGGCAACGTCAAGGACTACCTGGAGCGCAACGGCGTGGCGGTGGCGGTGGCCGACCTGATGATGACCGTGCCCAACCGCAGCCTGCGCCTGCTCAGCAGCGACGAACTCAAGCAATACGGGCTCGATGGCACCAACGCGGTGCAGGACGACCTGGAGCGGATCAAGCAGTTGCGCAAGTGCGGCGATGATTTCGTGCGGCGCAAGGATGCGTTCCTGGTCGCCTTCGACCAGGAGTGCAAGACCAAAAAAGACGTGGATCTGGAGAGCCTGACCGCCTGCGGCCAGGCGCTGAAGCAGCGCTTCGGGTTCCCGGACCAGGCCTGTCCGGCGGAGAGCCCGCTGTCGGAGATCGACGTGGCGACACTGCCGCTGGCCTCGCCCGGCGCCTGAACGGCCGCTGCGGCGCGCGGTGCCCATTCACGTGGTGGGCATGGACGCGGGGCTAGCGTCGCCACATTCCATCCCGGAGCACGCGCATGGCCGCCGGAACCCGCTTGATGCTGCGGCTGTATCTGCCCCCAGCGTTGCTGGCGTTGGGCGGCTTCGTGATCGCCGAAGTGCTGCTGCACCTCGCCAACGGCCTGCACGCGCCCTGGCTGGCGCGGACCGGCTCGCTGCTGAGTCTGCTCGCCCTGCTGGCGGCGACCGCCTGGGCGCTGTGGGCCAGCTGGCGCGCCTGGCACCGGCAGCGCTACGCCGCCCCGACCGCGGCTGCGGCAGTGGCGAGCGAGACTGCGGTCGTGGCGGGCGAGGAGACGCCGTAGGCCGCTGCGCTGGTCCGCACAGGCCGCGTAGACTGCGGCCCTTGCCACCGCCGCTGCCGAGCGATGTCCTTGTCCATCTCCGTCCCGTTCCGCCTTACGCTCGTCCTGCTGGCGCTCGTCGCTGGCGTCGCTTCCGCGCAGACCACGCCCCCGGCATCGCCTGCGCCCGCGCCGACGACTGCCCCGCCAGCGGCACCCGCCGCACCTGCTGGCACGCCCGCGGCAGCCCCGAAACCGGCGCCGCGCCATGCCGGCCCCGCCGCGCCCGCGCCTGGACCGCTGGCCAAGCAGGATGCGCAGATGGCGCAGGCCGGCCTGCGCGCCGCGCAACTGGTCGACGCCGGGCGCACCGGCGAGCTGTGGGACGGCGCCTCGGCGGTGGCGAAGAAGGCGGTGACGCGCGCGGTGTTCGTGCGCGAAATCGACGCCGCGCGCGCCCGACTGGGCGCGCTGCTCGGCCGCGGCGTCGCCAGCGTGGCGCGGGTGCAGTACGCCGCCGGCTCGCAGGTGCCGCCGGGCACCTACGTCAACATCAGTTTCCCCAGCCGCTTCGCCAATGCGCCGCAGCCGGTGCGCGAACTGGTGTCGTTGCGGCTGGACGAGGACAAGACCTGGCGCCTAGTCGGTTATCACGTCGCCATGCCCGATTGAGCGGCATGCTGCGCGCCATCTTTCCGTTCCCGATGAGGCTCCGATGCCCACCGAAATCCGCATGCTGGCCTGGGCGATCCTGCTCGGGATCGTGCAACTGCTGCTCGCCTCCGCCTTCGTCACTGCACAACGCGGCTTGAAGTGGAACGCGGGAGCACGCGATGCGCCGCAACCGCCGCCGGCCGGCGTGGCCGGGCGCCTGGATCGCGCGCTGCGCAATTTCCTGGAGACCTTCCCGTTCTTCGCCGCCGCCGCGGTGGCGGTGGCCGCGCTGGGCAGGGGCGATGCGCACACCGCGCTGTCGGCGCAAATCTATTTGTGGGCGCGGGTGGCCTATGTGCCGCTGTACGCGGCCGGCGTGCCGTACGTGCGCAGCCTGGTGTGGGTGGTGTCGCTGTGGGCGATCCTGCAACTGGTGTGGGCGCTGTTCTGAGCGCGCCGCACTGCGACCGATCGTCGCAGCGCTGATCCAGATCAAGGACGCGGTGCGCGGCGGTCGTATGCTGGCCGGGTCCGATCACGGAGTCGCCGCATGCAAGTGGATATCGCCATCGTCGGGGCCGGCCCTGCCGGCCTGTGCTTCGCCCGGTCGCTGGCCGGCAGCGGCCTGTCGCTGGCGCTGATCGAGCCGCAGCCGCGCGCGGCGTTGGCCGAGGCCGCCTTCGACGGCCGCGAAATCGCCCTGACCCATGCCTCGCGGGCGTTGCTGGAACAACTGGACCTGTGGGCGCGGATCGACCCGCAGGCGATCGCGCCGCTGCGCGATGCGCGGGTGATGAACGGTTCCTCGCCGTTCGCGCTGACCTTCGCCGCGGGCGAGGGCGATCGTGGCGACCTGGGCTGGCTGGTGCCCAATCACCTGATCCGCCGCGCCGCGTTCGCCGCGGTGCAGGGCCAGCCCGGCCTGACCCTGCTCGATGGAGTCTCGGTGCAGGCGCTGCGCCGCGACGCGCGCCAGGCGCAACTACAGCTCTCCGACGGGCGCAGCGTGGCCGCGCGGCTGGTGGTGGCGGCCGACAGCCGTTTTTCCAGCACGCGGCGCATGAGCGGAATCGGCGCGCAGTTGCGCGATTTCGGTCGCACCATGCTGGTGTGCCGGGTGCGCCATGAACGTCCGCACCATCAAACGGCCTGGGAGTGGTTCGGTTACGGCCGCACCATGGCGCTGCTGCCACTGCACGGCAACCAGGCCTCGGCGGTGCTGACCCTGCCGCCGGAGCGCGCGCAGGCGCTGCTGCAGATGGACGAGGCGGCGTTGGGGGCGGAGATCGGCGCCTGCTTCGAGCATCGCCTCGGGGCGATGACGCCGCTGGTGCGGCCGCAGGCCTATCCGCTGGTGGCGGTGTACGCGCAGCGCTTCGTTGCCGAGCGCTATGCCTTGATCGGCGACGCCGCGGTGGGCATGCATCCGGTGACCGCGCATGGCTTCAACTTCGGCCTGCAGAGCCAGGCGCGGCTGGCGCGCGCGCTGCACGACGCGGTTGCGCGCGGCGGCGACATCGCCGCGCCGGCCTTGCTGGCCGGCTACCAGCGCGGACACCGCCTGGCCACCCGTCCGCTGTACGAGGCGACCAATGCGATCGCCGCGCTCTACACCGACGACCGCCTGCCGGCGCGCGCCCTGCGCAGCGCCGCGCTGCGCGTGGCCGACCGGGTCGCGCCGTTCAAGCGCGCGATCGCCGCGCACCTGACCCAGCGCGTGGCGGCGATGGGGCGCTGAGGTCAGGCACGCGGCGAGCGGATCGGCGCGTCGGCACATGCGATGTGGTGGTTGTCGTGGCGGCCGCAAGGCAAGCCTTCAGGGTGAACGCGGTTGCGCCGCGCCGGCGACGAGCTCGGCGAGGGCGGCTTGCAGGTCGCCGCCGCGCTGCGCCGCTTCGATCGGGGCGATGGCCCAGGCGCAGCCGGCATGGCGCAGGTGCTGGCGCCAGTCGCCAGGCCAGGCCTCCAGTTCGTCCAGCGCCAGGTGGATGGAGCCGCCGCGCTCGGCATGCCCGCCGCAGATGGATTGGCCCAGGCAGAACGGGCGCTCCGCGTCGGGATCGAGCTGCACGATGTACACGTCGTGGCGCGGATGTTCCGCGGACGGCGCGATGTTGCGGGCGCCGAGTTCGATCAGCATCGTTCGGCACCCCGCATTGCCCGGCACCGTAGGCCGTTGCGTGGCAGGTCGGGCGCGCCGAGGGCGGTCACAGCTTGCCGAGCACCTGTACCTGCACGTCGCCCAGTTGCACCACCTGGCCCGCGCGCACCTTGCAGGCCTTGCGCAGTTCGACCTCACCGTCCACGCGCACCTGGCCTTCGCTGATCACGGCCTTGGCCGCGCCGCCGCTGTCGCACAGGCCGGTCAGTTTCAACAGGTGCTTGAGTTCCACGTAGTCGCTTTCTAGCTGAAGATCGATGGTCTGCATTGGGGGCTGCTCGGAAATCGGCGCCCATTGTCGGTCATTCGCGGACAAAACGCCCAGCGTGTCGCTGGCTGCAGGCTGTTGCCGCGGCGGCGGGCCGCTGCGCCGCGCCTTGTGCACCCCGCGCCAAGGCCGTCGTCCGGCAGTGCGGAGCGGGTCACGCCTGAACGGTGCCCTTCACCTGCTTTCGACATGCGGCCCGTCAGGGCGCACAATAGGGGCTTCTTTGCGCCTGCCGGTTCTCTGCGGCGCCCCCGGAGTCTCCCATGTCCCAAGATACCCCCGCGCCGCTGCTGTTCGCAGATCTCGGCCTCTCCCCTGCTGTGATGAAGGCGGTCGCCGACGTCGGCTACGAGTCGCCGTCGCCGATCCAGGCCGCCACCATCCCGGCGCTGCTGACCGGCCGCGATCTGCTCGGCCAGGCGCAGACCGGCACCGGCAAGACCGCCGCGTTCGCGCTGCCGATCCTGTCGCGGCTGGATTTCGCCCAGCGCAAGCCGCAGGCGCTGGTGCTGGCGCCCACCCGCGAACTGGCGATCCAGGTGGCCGAGGCGTTCCATCGCTATGCCGCGGCGATCCCCGGCTTCCAGGTGCTGCCGGTGTACGGCGGCCAGCCCTACGTGCAGCAACTGTCGGCGCTCAAGCGCGGCGTGCACGTGGTGGTGGGCACCCCGGGGCGGGTGATCGATCACCTGGACCGGGGCACCCTGGACCTGTCCGAACTGAAGACGCTGGTGCTCGACGAAGCCGACGAGATGCTGCGCATGGGCTTCATCGACGACGTCGAGGCGGTGCTGAAGAAGCTGCCGGAGTCGCGCCAGGTGGCGCTGTTCTCGGCGACCATGCCGCCGGCGATCAAGCGCATCGCGCAGACCTATCTGAACGACCCGGCCGAGGTGATCATCGCCTCCAAGACCACCACCTCGGCCAACATCCGCCAGCGCTACTGGGCGGTGAGCGGGCTGCACAAGCTCGACGCGCTGACCCGGATCCTGGAGGTCGAGCCGTTCGACGCGATGATCATCTTCGCCCGCACCAAGGCCGGTACCGACGAGCTGGCGCAGAAGCTGCAGGCGCGCGGCCTGGCCGCGGCCGCGATCAACGGCGACATCCAGCAGGCGCAGCGCGAGCGGGTGATCCAGCAGCTCAAGGACGGCAAGCTCGACGTCCTGGTCGCCACCGACGTGGCCGCGCGCGGCCTGGACGTGGAGCGGATCAGCCACGTGCTGAATTACGACATCCCCTACGACACCGAAAGCTACGTGCACCGCATCGGCCGCACCGGTCGTGCCGGGCGCAGCGGCGAGGCGATCCTGTTCGTCAGCCCGCGCGAGCGCGGCATGCTGCGCGCGATCGAGCGCGCCACCCGCCAGCCGATCGAGGAAATGCAGCTGCCCAGCGTCGACGCGGTCAACGACCAGCGCGTGAGCCGCTTCATGGAGAAGATCAGCGAGACCATCTCCGGCGGCGGCATCGACATGTACCGCGACCTGCTGCAGAAGTTCGAGGCCGAGAAGAACGTGCCGATGGTGGAAGTGGCCGCGGCCCTGGCGCGCCTGCTGCAGGGCGAGACGCCGCTGTTGCTGGCCCCGGACCGTCCGCGCCCGCCGCAGGGCGAACGCTTCGAGCGGCGCGAGCGGCCCGAGCGTGGCGAGCGCCCTGAGCGCCCCCGCTTCGAGCCGAAGTTCGAGCGCGAACCGCGTGCGCCGCGCCGCGACGAGGGCGAGCGGCCCGCGCGTCCGGCGCCGGCTGCGCGCGGCGAGGATTTCGACTACCACCGCGATGTCGGCAGTTTCGAGGCGCCGCGCCGCGACAAGGCGCCGAAAGCGCCGCGTGGCGCGCCGGAAGTGGGCATGGAGACCTACCGCATCGAGGTCGGCCACCAGCATGGGGTCAAGCCGGCCAACATCGTCGGCGCGATCGCCAACGAGGCCGGGCTGGAGAGCAAGTACATCGGCCGCATCGACATCCACGACGACCACTCGGTGCTGGACCTGCCGGCGGACATGCCGCGCGAGTTGCTGACGCACCTGAAGAAGGTCTGGGTGTCCGGCCAGCAACTGCAGATGCGCAAGCTCGACGGCGACGATGCCGGCGGCGCGCCGTTCAAGCCGAAGTTCGCCCGTACCGGCAAGCCCGGCGGCAAGCCCAACGCCGCCGGCCCGCGCCCGGCCGGCCGCTTCGCCGCCGACCGCCCGCCGCGCAAGGGGCCGCCGAAGCGCTGAGAGGCCGGGATTGGGGATTCGGGATTGGGGATTCGTTGTCGCGTTCCCTGATCCCGATGTCTCCCGTGCCGTCGGGCAGGTCGCTTCCATGCGGTGACTCGGGCATGCGAGCCGCTACCCGGTCGACGTCCGCCTGCCGCCTGCCGCTTTGATTGCCTGACTACTCTTACTCGTCGCCGTAAGCGATCACGTGCTTTGACGAATCCCCAATCCCCAATCCCGAATCCCCGCTCCCAGCCCATGTCAGTCCGCCTCAACAAGCACATCGCCGAGACCGGGTTTTGCTCGCGCCGCGAGGCCGATCGGCTGATCGCCGCGCGCCGTGTGACCGTCAACGGCCAGCCGGGCGGGGTCGGCTCGGTGGTGGGCGAGGGCGACGAGGTCAAGGTCGACGGGCAGCCGCTGCGCGCGCGGGCCAAGGCCAAGAGCGGGCGCCGCCACGTCTATATCGCGCTGAACAAGCCGGTCGGGGTGACCTGCACCACCGAGAGCGCGGTCAAGGGCAACATCGTCGACTTCGTCGGCCACGAGCAGCGCATCTTCCCGATCGGGCGCCTGGACAAGGAGTCCGAGGGGCTGATCCTGATGACCAGCAACGGCGACATCGTCAACGAGATCCTGCGCGCCGAGAACCGCCACCAGAAGGAATACCTGGTGGCGGTGAACAAGCCGGTCACCGACGAATTCCTGCGCGGCATGGCGCGCGGGGTGCGCGTGCACGACCAGATGACCCTGCCGTGCCGCACCGCGCGGATCGCCAAGTTCGGCTTCCGCATCGTGCTGGAGCAGGGACTCAACCGGCAGATCCGCTTGATGGCCGCGGCGTTCGACTACCGGGTCACCCAGTTGCGCCGGGTGCGCATCGACAACATCAAGCTCGGCGCGCTGAAGCCGGGCCAATGGCGCAATCTCACCGAACAGGAACTGCGCGGCCTGCTGCCGCAGCGGCAGGAGTGGTAACCGCGTCCCGGTACCGGCGGCCGGCCGCCGCCGCGCGGGCTGGCGGCACGGGCGCCGTCCCTGCCGGGGCTGGCGTCCGCCACGGATTTGGCCATACTGCGCAACGCCAACCGTCGCTTCCACCGGGTACTCCGTGATCAAGCCTCGCAAGCCCGCCAACGAAGCCGCACGCCTGCAGGCGCTGCATGCGTTGCAGATCCTCGATACCGAACCGGAAGCGTCCTACGACGATCTGGTCGGCATCGCCGCCAAGCTGTGCGACACGCCCTCGGCGCTGATCTCGCTGGTGGACGCCGAACGCCAGTGGCTGAAGGCGCAGCGCAACGTGTGCCTGTTGAGCAATGCGCGCGACGAGTCGTTCTGCGGGCACACCATCCTGACCCCGGAGCAGGTCATGGTGGTCGCCGACGCCACCGCCGATGCGCGCTTCCAGCACAATCCGCTGGTCACCGAGGGCGGGGTGCGGTTCTATGCCGGCGCGCCGCTGCTGACCCGCGAGGGCTTGCCGGTCGGCACGGTGTGCGTGCTCGACAATCGCCCGCGCACCCTGGAGCCGGAACAACTGGCGGCATTGCAGGCGCTGTCGCGGCAGGTGATGCAACTGATCGAACTGCGCCGCAGCAGCCATGCGCTGGCGCTGCAGCTGCGCGAACGCGCCTGGTACGAGCAACAGTTGCTGCAGTACCAGGAGTCGCTGGAATCGCTCAACGCCGAGTTGCTGGAGCAGGCCCGCACCGATCCAATGACCGGCCTGCTCAATCGCCGTGCCTTCGCTACCGCGTTGATGATCCACGCCGAGGCGGCGCAGCCGGGCTCGGCGCCGCTGAGCGTGGCGATCCTGGATCTGGACTACTTCAAGAGCGTCAACGACCTGCACGGCCACGACAAGGGCGACGAGGCGCTGTTGGCGCTGGCTGACATGCTGCGCGCGCGCCTGCCGCCGGACAGCGTCGTGGCGCGTTACGGCGGCGGCGAATTCGCGCTGTTGCTGCCCGGCATGGATGCGGTGCAGGCCATGCGCACCTGCGAGCGCCTGCGCCAGGACACCAGCCTGCTGCAACTCGGCATCCCGCTGACCGCCAGCATCGGCGTGGCCACGCTGCAGGACCACGAGAGCGCCGAGGCCCTGCTCAAGCGCGCCGACCAGGGCCTGTTCCAGGCCAAGCGTGCCGGCCGCGATTGCGTGTCGCTGGCGGCGTAGGCACGCCACCTCGCGAACTCAAATCGCGCCGGACGCCTTCGCGCCGTACCCTCACCCCAACCCCTCTCCCGGGGGGAGAGGGGCTATTTCCCGAGCATGCCGCAACTGCACGGGGCGCGGCCAATCCCGACTTCCCAATCCCCAATCCCCAATCCCGGAGTGAACGCCCCAGCGCTCACTCCACCACGTTCTTCGCCTCGCAGGTGGCCAGCAGTTCCGGGTGCTGGAGCGGACGCGTGCGGGTCAGCAGCGGATGCAGGAACACCGCGCCCAGGATCACCGCCACGCCGAGGTAGAACAGCCCGGTGAGCTGGCGTTGCTCGTCCAGCAGCACGATCGCGAACACGATCGCGTAGACCGGTTCCAGGTTGGTGACCAGTTGCACCGCATAGGCGCTGAGCCGGCGCAGCGCGACCAGTGCCAGGGCGAACGGCAGCAGCGTGCACAGCAGCGCCAGCGCCAGCAGCAGCGCGGTGTCGTGCAGGCTGGGCAGCACCAGCAAGGGCCCGCTCAACGCCGGCAGCACGAACGGCAGCAACGGCGCAAGCGCAGTCAGGGTCAGGGTGCCGGCGCCCAGTTCCAGCGCGGTCACGGTCAGCGGATCGGCATGGTCGACCAGGCGCTTGTTGAGCGAGCCGAACGCCGCCACCAGCAACGCCGACACCGCGCCGACCGCCACGCCGGCGCGCATGCCGTGCGGCACCCCGCCGACCACCAGCGCCACGCCGGGCAGCACCGCCAGGCCGAAGGCCAGTTCGCTGGGGCGGAACGGCCGCTTCGCCACCCACGGTTCGATCACCGCGGTGAACACCGGCGCCAGCGCGATGCAGGTCGCCGCCACCGAGGCGTTGGCCAGCTTGATCGCACCGTAGAACGTGAGCCAGTGCAGGCCGACCAGGGCGCCGACGATGGCATAGCCCAGCGCCAGTTTCGGCGTCAGCGCCGCCAGTCCGCGCCACACCCGCGGCAGCAGCGCCAGCGCCGCCACCACCATCAGCATGCGCCACCACACCAGCGGCAGCGCGGGCAGGGTGATCAGCTTGCCGAGAATCGCGGTGATCCCCCACAGCAGGACGCAGAAATGGATTTGCAGCTGGGCTTTGGTGGTGGGGTGCATCGGCATCCGCGTATTGTCGCGCAAAGCGCGCCGCGACGGTCGCGTATCGGCACACGCGTCAGGCGTCTGGTGCGGGCGGCCCCGCGGTCCGCGTCATCCTGCGCGCATAGGCGGCGGTGAGCGGCGGCACCAGGAGCGCCGTCACCACCACCGAGGTCGCCACCAGCGCGGTCGCGGCCGGCGCGGTGGCCCGGAACTGCGGCGCCACCGCCGCCACCAGCGCGGGCGTGGCCACCGCCGCGCCCGCGGTACTGGAGGCGGCAAGGCCGGCACTGCCGTTGCCGCCGGCCAGCCAGCGATCGGCCAGCAGCAGCGGGATCCCGGTCGCCACGATCACCAGCAGGCCGAGTGCGATCCCGGCCACGCCGGCATGGGCGACCATGCGCAGGTCCAGGGTGTTGCCCAGGGCGAAGGCGAAGAACGGGATCAGCGCCGGCACCGCCCGCGCGAACAGCGCGCGCAGCGCCGGGTCCAGGTTGCCGAGCGCGAAACCGGCCAGCAGCGGCAGCACCGCGCCCAGCAGCAGGCGTGGCTCGAAGCTGGCGACGCCGGCAGTGCCAAGGATCAGCATGGTCACCAGCGGTCCGGATTCTAGCGACATCAGCGCCATCGCACCGGCCTCGCCGCGTCGGCCGTACTGCTGCATGAGCGCGGCGAACAGGCCGGCGTTGGTCATGTCCATCGCCGCGACCAGCGCCAGCACCGACATGCCAGTCCACAGGCCGGCGACGATGCCGCCTGGCGGCAACAGGCGCGCGGCGATCACCGCGGTCAGCCACGCCACCGCGATCTTGGTCAGCACCAGCACGCCGGAGGCGCGCAGCACGCGGCCGCCGCTGCGCAGCCGGATCGAGGCGCCCAGGCAGAAGCACCACACCGCCAGGATCGGCACCAACCCGCCGATCAGGCCCTGGGTGAACGAGCCGAACCAGGCGCCGGCCTGCGGCCACAGCGTGTGGCAGAGGGCGCCGAGCAGCAGCGGTGCCAACATCATGCCGCCGGGAAGACGTTCGAGCGTGTGCTTGATCCGCATCGAGGGCTCCGCGTGTGGAGGCGCGGCGCGGGGCCGCGGCCCGGCGACGGCGCCGGACGGGCGGTGTTGTACCGCAGCGGGGCGACCGGCGGGTGTCGCCGGGCGTGCGCGCGCGAGGCTCAGTTCAGTCGTGTTGCGGCCGTGGCGTCGCCGGTCGCGCTTGCGCCGTGCGCCACGTCGCGTGGGCGTGGCCGAACGCGTCACGCCTGTGCGGCGGACCCCAGCAGCTTCAGCAATGCCATCGCTGCGGCGGGATTGCGTTCCTTGGCGGCGCTGATGAAGTAGACGAAGACCTCGCGCGGCGTGGTCTTGGCCACGCTCGTATCCGCGTGCGGCAGCGTTTGCGGATCCTCGCCGCGGCGCCAGGCCTGTGCGTGCGCGGCCCAGGCCTGCAGTTCCTTGGGCGGGTAGCCATGGGCGAGGTCGGCGCGGCTGCGCATCAGCCGTGCATAGACGAAGTCGGTACTCAGGTCGGCGAAGGAGGGGAATTCGGGCGAATCGGTGAACACCGTGGCCACGCCGTGCCGCCGGGTCAGCTGCAGCAGTTCCGGGCCGACGCAATCGGGATCGCGCACTTCCAGCACGTGGCGCAGTCGGCGTCCGCCGACCTTGCGCGGCAGCAGGTCGAGGAACGCGGCCAGGTCGTCCAGGTCCAGGCGGTGGCCGTGTTCGAACTGCCACAGCAGCGGGCCGAGGCGGTCGCCCAGGCTGGCGATGCCGCCGACGAAGTCCTCGATCTGCGTGCCGGCGCCGGCCAGCCGCCGCAGCGCGGTGATGCGCTTGGGCGCCTTGGCCGAGAACAGGAAGCCCGGCGGCGTCTCGTCGCGCCAGCGCGCATAGGTGTCCGGCTTCTGCGCGCCGTAGTAGGTGCCGTTGATCTCGATGCTGGTGACGTGGCGGCTGGCGTATTCCAGCTCGCGGCGCTGCACCAGGCCCTGCGGGTAGAACATGCCGCCACGCCATGGCGCGTAGGTCCAGCCGCCGATGCCGACGCGGATACCCTCCGGCGCGGCCGGGGCGGAGTCGAAGAGGTCGTTCATGCGGGCGTGTCCGGCTGCGGGCGGGGTGCGATTGTGCCGCAGCGTGGCGTTGCGGGGTGTCGTCGCGGGACGCAGGGGCTGGACGTGTCGTGGCGATGGCGGCGATGGCCTGCGTGGGGGTTCGGGGCATACGCGAGGTCGTATGGCGCGCCGGCGGGCGCTTGCGGGGACAAGGATGGGACGTGGTTGTGGCGTCGCGCTGCCTGGCTTGTCGACGTGGGCCGTCAGCGCAGGCACCGGTCGGAGCGGCAGTCGTCACGACGGCACTCGCCGTTGCTTCTGTGGGCCTGCCGCAAAGGGCCTGGCAGGCTCTACACTCGCCAGGTGCGCGCGCGGTGGCGTGCGGCTTCGGTTTCCCTTCTTCAGGAGCGACGCAGTTGAAGAGCATCTCGATGGGCTGCGGCCTGTTGCTGGCGATGAGCGCCACCGTGCAGGCCCAGGCGCCGGCCCCCACCGCGGTTCCCGCACCGGCGCCGGCCGCATTGCCGCCGGGGCTGCAGGATCTGGACGCGCAGGTGGAGCGCGTGCGCAAGCAGTTCGACGTGCCGGGCATCGCCATCGCCATCGTCAAGGACGGGCAGGTGGTGCTGGAACGCGGCTACGGCGTGCGCGAACTCGGCAAGCCGGAATCGGTGGACGCGCAGACCCTGTTCGCCATCGCCTCCAACACCAAGGCCTTCACCGCCGCGGCGCTGTCGATCCTGGCCGACGAGGGCAAGCTCAAGCTCGAGGACCGGGTGGTGGACCACCTGCCGTGGTTCCAGATGTCCGATGCCTACGTCACCCGCGAGATGCGTGTGCGCGACCTGCTCAGCCACCGCAGCGGCCTGAGCCTCGGCGCCGGCGACCTGCTGTTCTGGCCGGCCACCAGCTACAGCAACGAAGACGTGGTGCGGCGCCTGGCGCACGTGCCGCTGAAGGGCGGTTTCCGCGACCGCTACGCCTACGACAACATCCTCTACGCGGTGGCGCAGAAGCTGATCGAGCAGGTGTCCGGGCAGAGCTATGCCGAGTTCGTGCGCCAGCGCATCTTCGTGCCGGTGGGCATGACCGGCGCGCGCATCAACAGCGACCATCTGCAGCCGGGCGATGCAGCCGCGGTCGGCCACGCGAAGTTCGATTTCCGCGAGCTGCGCACGGTGGCGCCGCTGACCTGGTCCAACAATTCCGGTGCCGGCGGCATCTATGCCAACGTGCACGACATGGCCAAGTGGATGCAGGTGCAGCTCGACGGCGGCCGCCTGCCGGCGGCCGACGGCCAGGCGCGGCAGTTGTTCAGCGCGCAGCGCCAGCAGGAGATGTGGCAGATGATCACGCCGATCGCGATCTCCGAGCCGAGCGTGCCGGAACTGCTGCCGGCCAGGCCCAACTTCGCCGGCTACGGCGAGGGCTGGAGCCTGAGCGACTACCGCGGCGCCAAGCTGGTCTGGCACACCGGCGGCTGGCCGGGCATGGTCTCGCGGCTGACCCTGGTGCCGGAGCGCAAGCTGGGCGTGATCGTGCTGACCAACCAGGAGGTCGGCGCCGCCTTCAACGCGATCACCTTGCGGGTGCTGGACGCCTACCTGGGCGCGCCGGCGACCGACTGGACCGCCGCCTACGCCAAGGCCGTGGCCAAGGCCGACGCCAACGCCGACGAGGACTGGGCCAAGCACGTCGCGGCGCGCGACGCCAAGTCCACTCCGTCGCTGCCGCTGTCCGGCTACGCCGGCACCTACCGCGACCCGTGGTACGGCGACGTGGTGGTGCGCCAGCAGGGCAAGCGCCTGGAACTGCAGTTCAGCAAGACCGTGCAACTGGTCGGCACCCTGGAGCACTGGCAGCACGACACCTTCATCGTGCGCTGGCGCGACCGCTCGCTCAACGCTGACGCCTTCATCAATTTCGCGCTCACGCCCGACGGCAAGGTACGCGAGGCGCGCATGCAGGCGATTTCGCCGCTTACCGATTTCAGCTTCGATTTCCAGGACCTGGTGCTGACGCCGGTGGAGTGACTGCTGGGAATCGGGAATGGGGAATAGGGAATGGTAGGAGCGGCTTCAGCCGCGACCGGGCTTCCTCGGTGAAGCCCGTCGCGGCTGAAGCCGCTCCTACGAGGGAGAGAGATGGAGGAGCCACTGTCGCGAATCCCAAATCCCAAATCCCCAATCTCGGCGCTACCGCGTCGCGGCTGAAGCCGCTCCTGCAAGGGAAAGCGATGCGCACGGGCAGCCGCTTTTGCGATTCCCCATTCCCCACTCCCCATTCCCAGCGTCACGGCCCGTGACGCCAGATACGCTACCCTGACGCCCCTTTTAAAGCGTGACGTGGCGATGTTTCGCTGGTTCGAGTCCCTGATCGAGGTCTTTCCGAAGATCGAGACGCAGATGCCGCCGCGTGGGGTGGTGCGCTTCTATCTGCACTATCTGCGCCCGCTGTGGCCGTTGCTGCTGGCCACGCTGCTGGCCGGTCTGGCGCTGGCGCTGGTGGAAGTGGCGATGTTCGACTTCCTCGGCCGCATCGTCGACATGGTCGCCGAGCAGCCGGGGCCGGACTTCTTCCAGCGGCATGCCGGCGAACTGCTGTGGATGGCCGTCATCGTGCTGGTGGCGCGGCCGCTGTTCGTGGCCCTGCACAACCTGCTGGTGAACCAGGCCATCGTGCCGGGCCTGAGCAACCGCGCGCGCTGGCTGATGCACAACTACGTGGTGCGGCAGAGCCTGGGCTTCTTCCAGAACGATTTCGCCGGGCGCATCGCCAACCGGGTGATGCAGACCGGCACCTCGCTGCGCGAGTCGGCGGTGCAGATGGTCGATGCGCTCTGGTACATCGTGGTCTACACCGGCAGCGCGCTGTACCTGTTCGCGCAGGCCGATCCCTGGCTGATGGCGCCGTTGCTGGTGTGGGTGCTGGTCTACGTGGGGCTGATGGTCTACTTCGTGCCGCGGATGAAGCAGCGCGCCTGGATCGCCTCGGACGCGCGCTCCAAGGCGATGGGCCGCATCGTCGACGGCTACACCAACATCGCCACGCTCAAGCTGTTCTCGCACGCCGGGCGCGAGCAGGCCTACGTGCGCGAGGCGATCGACGAACTGGCGGTCAAGCACCGCGGGCAGACCCGCATGACCACGGCGATGGACAGCGCCATCGCCATCGTCAACGGCTTCCTGATCGCGGTGACCTGCGGGCTGGCGCTGTGGCTGTGGAGCCGCGGCCAGATCAGCGTCGGCGCGATCACCCTGGCCACCGGCCTGGTGATCCGCATCCACAACATGTCCGGCTGGATCATGTGGACGGTCAACGGCATCTTCGAGGACATCGGCGCGGTGCAGGACGGCATGGAGACCATCGCGCAACCGGCACAGGTGCAGGACCGCGCCGACGCGGTGCCGCTGCGCGTGGAGCGCGGCGAGGTGCGCTTCGATCACATCCACTTCCACTACGGCAAGCGCGGCGGGGTCATCGCCGGGCTCGACCTGCAGGTGCGCGCGGGCGAGAAGATCGGCCTGGTCGGGCCATCCGGTGCCGGCAAGTCGACCCTGGTCAACGTGCTGCTGCGGCTGTACGACCTGGAGCAGGGCCGCATCCTGATCGACGGGCAGGACATCGCCGGCGTCACCCAGGAGAGCCTGCGCCAGCAGATCGGCCTGGTCACCCAGGACACCTCGCTGCTGCACCGCTCGATCCGCGACAACCTGCTGTACGGCCGCCCCGACGCCAGCGAGGCGCAGCTGCTCGCCGCGGTGGCCAAGGCGCGCGCCGACGAGTTCATCGAACAGTTGCAGGACGGCGAGGGCCAGCGCGGCTACGACGCCCATGTCGGGGAGCGCGGGGTCAAGCTGTCCGGCGGCCAGCGTCAGCGCATCGCCATCGCCCGCGTGCTGCTCAAGGACGCGCCGATCCTGATCCTGGACGAGGCCACCTCGGCCCTGGATTCGGAAGTGGAGGCGGCGATCCAGGACAGCCTAGACGAGTTGATGGCGGGCAAGACGGTGATCGCGATCGCCCACCGGCTCTCGACCATCGCGCGGATGGACCGGCTGGTGGTGATGGACCGCGGCGCCATCGTCGAGACCGGCACCCACGCCGAGCTGGTCGCCCGCGGCGGCCTGTACGCGCGGCTGTGGGCGCGCCAGACCGGCGGCTTCGTCGCGGCGGACTGAAAACGGCGCCGCGCCAGGCGGCTGCGGCGCAGCGGGGCAGGGCACGCCTGGCGGCGCTGCCGGCGGGCGGCGGGACGCCGTGCCTGGCCCAGGGGCGGCGCCCGCCGCCCGGCAATGCGACAATGCGCGGCTTACCGACGTTCGCCAGACCATGTCCCGATTGCAGTTCCAGCTCCACACCACCGACGGCGCCGCCCGTCGCGGCCGCCTGACCTTCCCGCGCGGGACGGTCGAGACCCCCGCGTTCATGCCGGTGGGCACCTATGGCTCGGTCAAGGGCGTGCTGCCCGAGCAGATCAAGGCGCTGGGCGCGCAGATCATCCTCGGCAACACCTTCCACCTGTACCTGCGCCCGGGCCTGGACGTGATCGGCGACCACGGCGGCCTGCACGGCTTCGCCCGCTGGGACGGGCCGATCCTCACCGATTCCGGCGGTTTCCAGGTGTTCTCGCTGGCGCACCGGCGCAAGATCAGCGAGCAGGGCGTCACCTTCGCCTCGCCGACCGACGGCGCCAAGGTGTTCCTGGGGCCGGAGGAGAGCATGAAGATCCAGCGGGTGCTCGATTCGGACATCGTGATGATCTTCGACGAGTGCACTCCGTACCCGGCCACCGAGGACGTGGCGCGGCGCTCGATGGAGCTGAGCCTGCGCTGGGCGCAGCGCTCGCGCGACGCGCACGACGCGCTGGGCAACGATGCGGCGCTGTTCGGCATCGTCCAGGGCGGCGTGCATGCGGACCTGCGCAGCCGCTCGATCGAGGGGCTGCAGGCGATCGGCTTCGACGGCTACGCGATCGGCGGCCTGGCGGTGGGCGAGCCGGAGCACGAGCGTAACGCCATGCTCGAGCACCTGCATCCGCGCCTGCCCGGCGACCGCCCGCGCTACCTGATGGGCGTGGGCCGGCCGGAGGACCTGGTCGAGGGCGTGGCCCGCGGCGTGGACATGTTCGACTGCGTGATGCCGACCCGCAACGCGCGCAACGGCCACTATTTCACCTCGTTCGGCACCGTGCGCATCCGCAACGCCAAGTACGAGCGCGACCTGGACCCGATCGAGCCGGGCTGCGGCTGCCACGCCTGCAGCAGCGGCTACACCCGCGCGTACCTGCGCCACCTGGACCGCTGCAACGAGATGCTGGCGCCGATGCTCGGCACCCTGCACAACCTCTGGTACTACCAGAAGCTGATGGCCGACATGCGCGCGGCGATCGCCGCGGGAACCTTTGCCCAGTTCCGGCGGTCCTTCTATGCGGCGCGCGGGGTCGAAGCCACACCACTCCCGTCGGAGCAAGGCTGAAGCCCCTCTCCCACCGGGAGAGGGGTTGGGGTGAGGGTCCGGGCGAAGCCTCGTGCAGTCCAAGTGACACGAGGGTCCGGGCGCAGCCTCGTGCAGTCCAAGTGACCCTCATCCGCCGCTACGCGGCACCTTCCCCCGAGAAGGGGGCCGTGGGTCCCGACGGGAGAAGGGAAGGGCGCCGCGGCCGTTCCGGGGGCAAGGGGAAGATCGTGGCATAATCGGCGGCTGCTTGCCGCCTCAAGGCAAACCAGCGGTCCGTGCCCCCAGGGCGGCGGGCTACCCAAACCATAGGACGCACCCGATGAATCCGCTCGATTTCCTGATCCCCGTCGCCCAGGCCCAGACCGCCGGCGGCACCGCCCCGGCCGGTGGCGGCCTGCAGATGTTCCTGCTGCCCATCATCCTGATCGCGGTGATGTATTTCGTGATGATCCGGCCGCAGATGAAGCGCCAGAAGGAACACAAGTCGATGCTGGACAAGCTCGGCCGCGGCGACGAGGTCATCACCTCCGGCGGCGTGGCCGGCGTGGTCACCGACATCGGCGACAATTTCATCACCATCGAAGTGGCCGACAACGTGCGCATCCGCGTGCAGAAGGGCGCCGTCGGCAATGTCCTGCCGAAGGGCACGCTGAAGTCCGCCTGATCCATTTCTCCTACTGCTAGGCGCGACGCCGGCGTGGCGTCGTGCGGGGTTCCGCAATGCTCGAGTTTCCGCGCTGGAAGTATGTCCTCATCCTGATCGTGCTGGCGTTGAGCGCCTTGTACGCGCTGCCCAACGTGTACCAGAAGGATCCGTCGGTCCAGATCACCGCCAGCCGCGGCGGCAAGATCGACGACGCCCTGCGCGAGCGGGTCCTCGCCGACCTGAAGACGGCCGGGATCACCCCGAAGCGGGTCGACAAGGAAGGCGACAGCCTGATGGTACGCCTGCCGAACCTGCAGGCGCAGACCCGTGCCAACGACGTGCTGCGCCAGCAGGTGGGCGAGAACTACACGGTGGCGCTGAACCTGGCCTCGACCGTGCCGGACTGGCTGTCGCGGCTGGGCGGCAAGCCGATGGTGCTGGGCCTGGACCTGGTCGGCGGCGTGCACTTCGCGCTGCAGGTGGACCAGAAGGCGGCGCTGGAAAAGCGCCTGGACGCCTTCGCCGAGGACATCCGCACCACCTTGCGCGACGGCCGTCTGGCCTACCGCTCGGTCGAGCGCCGTCCGGACAACAGCATCCAGGTCAGCCTGGGCGAGGGCGTGGACGCCAGCGCCGCGCGCGCCGCCATCGCCAAGGCGCAGCCGACCCTGAGCTACGCGGTGTCCGGGCAGACCATCACCGTCACCGTGCCGGAGGCGGAGCTGAAGCAGATCGCCGCCGGCGCCATCGAGCAGAACCTCACCACGCTGCGTAACCGCGTCAACCAGCTGGGCGTGGCCGAGCCGATCATCCAGCGCCAGGGCGACGACCGCATCGTGGTCGAGCTGCCGGGTGTGCAGGACACCGCCGAGGCCAAGCGCATGATCGGCGCCACCGCCACGCTGGAGTTCCGCGGCGTGGTCGACGGCAATGCCGAGGACGCGGTGCGCAGCGGCAACATCCCGCCCGACGCCAAGGTCTACCGCCTGCGCGACAGCGGCGCCCCGGTGCTGCTGAGCAAGCGCGTGCTGGTGTCCGGCGACCAGATGGTCAACGCCACCGTCAGCACCGACCAGAACGGCATGCCGGCCGTGGCAGTGACGCTCAACAACGCCGCCGGCCAGCGCATGTTCGACTACACCAGCGCCAACACCGGCAAGCTGATGTCGGTGGTCTACATCGAACGCATTCCCACCGTGACCATGGTCGATGGCAAGGAAGTGCGCAGCGTGCGCGTCAACGAGGAAGCGCTGGCGCCGACCCGTATCGCCGGCGTGTTCGGCAAGAACTTCCAGACCACCGGCCTGGAGAAGACCGAGGCCGAGAACCTGGCCAAGCTGCTGCGTGCCGGTTCGCTGGCCGCACCGATGGACTTCGTCGAGGAATACGTGATCGGCCCCAGCCTGGGCGCGGAGAACGTGGAGCGCGGCGTCACCGCGGTGGTCTACGCGTTCCTGTTCACCCTGGTGTTCTTCAGCGTGTACTACCGCATGTTCGGCCTGATCACCTCGGTCGCGCTGCTGATGAACCTGCTGATCGTGGTCTCGGTGATGTCGCTGTTCGGCGCCACCATGACCCTGCCGGGCTTCGCCGGCCTGGCGCTGTCGGTGGGCCTGTCGGTGGACGCCAACGTGCTGATCAACGAGCGTATCCGCGAAGAGTTGCGCCTGGGCGTGCCGCCCAAGTCGGCGATCGCGGCCGGCTACGAGAAGGCCGGCGGCACCATCCTCGACGCCAACCTCACCGGTCTGATCGTCGGCGTGGCGCTGTACGCGTTCGGCACCGGCCCGCTGAAGGGCTTCGCGCTGACCATGATCATCGGCATCTTCGCCTCGATGTTCACCGCGATCACCGTGTCGCGCGCGCTGGCGGTGCTGATCTACGGCCGTCGCAAGAAGATCAAGTCCGTGGCGATCTGAGCCACGCACGCCACCTTCCGCACGTCCCCGCGCCGGCAGGCGCGGGGTCCAAAAAATCGCAGAGCGGTCTCCAATGAAAATCTTCCCGCTTCACCTGATCCCCAACGACACCAAGATCGACTTCATGCGCTGGCGGCACCCGACCCTGGTGCTGATGCTGGTGCTGGCGCTGGCCTCGTTCACGGTGATCTTCGCCAAGGGCTTCAACTACGCGCTGGAGTTCACCGGCGGCGCACTGGTGCAGACCAGCTTCCAGAAGCCGGTCGACGTGGACCAGGTGCGCGAGCAACTGGCCAAGGCCGGCTTCGAGAACGCGCAGGTGCAGAACGTCGGCAGCGGCAACGAGGTGGTGATCCGCCTGCAGCCGCAGGGCGAGCACAACAACGAGGACATCACCAAGAACCTCGCCGAGCAGGTGCGCAAGGCGGTGAGCACGCCGCAGAACCCGGCCACGGTCAAGCCGGGCGAGTTCGTCGGCCCGCAGGTCGGCAAGGACCTGGCGCTGAACGGCGTCTACGCCACGGTGTTCATGCTGGTCGGCTTCCTGATCTACATCGCCTTCCGCTTCGAGTGGAAGTTCGCGGTGGTGGCCAGCCTGACCGCGCTGTTCGACCTGCTGGTGACGGTGGCCTACGTGTCGGTCACCGGCCGCGAGTTCGACCTCACCGTGCTGGCCGGCCTGCTGTCGGTGATGGGCTTTGCGATCAACGACATCATCGTGGTGTTCGACCGCGTGCGCGAGAACTTCCGCAGCCTGCGCGTGGAACCGATCGAGGTGCTGAACCGCTCGATCAACCAGACCCTGTCGCGTACGGTGATCACCGCGGTGATGTTCTTCCTGTCGGCGCTGGCGCTGTACCTGTACGGCGGCGAGTCGATGGAAGGCCTGGCGCTGACCCACATGATCGGTGCGGTGATCGTGGTGGTCTCCTCGGTGATCGTGGCGGTGCCGCTGCTGTCGATCGGGCCGTTCCAGGTCACCAAGCAGGACCTGCTGCCGAAGGCCAAGGATGTGGAGGCGCTGGCGCGTCGGCCCTGATGGGCGGGGAGTGGGGAATCGGGAATGGGGAATCGTAGAAGCATGATGTCCTGGGCCTGAAGCACCTCCTTCTGTGACAAAAAAGCCGCGCGGATGCGCGGCTTTTTCTTTGTGCGGACGCCGGGGTTCCTCTGCCGTAGGAGCGGCTTCAGCCGCGATGCCTGACCGGTAATGCGTCGCGGCTGAAGCCGCTCCTACGGCAACGTCGGCTGGGTTGCAGCGCGTGCCGGCAGCATGGGGCTGGGCCGTCGACGACGGCCCGTGCCCGTGCGCGCCGCGTGGGGCGTTCCGACTAGGCCGCGTTGGCGGTCGCGCGGGCGACCAGTTGCGCCACCATCGGGTAGGTCTCGCTGCGTACCTGGAACTGGCCGACGATCTCCACCAGGTCGCCGGCCTGCTGCTCCATCGCGCGTGCCGCGGCGGTGGCTTCCTCGACCAGGGCGGCGTTCTGCTGGGTGGTCTCGTCCATCTGGGTAACGGTCTGGTTGACCTGCTCGATGCCGGCCGACTGCTCCTGCGAGGCGGCGGCGATCTCGCCCATGATGTCGGTGACGCGCTGCACCGAGGCCACGATGTCCTGCATCGTCGTGCCGGCCTGGGCGACCAGGGTCGAGCCCGCGCTCACGCGCTCGACCGAGTCGTCGATCAGCGTCTTGATCTCCTTGGCGGCGCTGGCCGAGCGCTGGGCGAGGGTGCGGACCTCGCTGGCGACCACGGCGAAGCCGCGGCCCTGTTCGCCGGCACGTGCCGCTTCCACCGCGGCGTTGAGCGCCAGGATGTTGGTCTGGAAGGCGATCCCGTCGATGACGCCGATGATGTCGGCGATCTTCTTCGAGGCGACCTCGATGCCGTCCATGGTGGTGACCACCTGGCCGACCACGCTGCCGCCCTGCGAGGCGACCGCGGCGGCGCCGGCGGCGAGTTGGTTGGCCTGGCGCGCGTGTTCGGCGTTCTGTTTCACCGTGGCGGTCAGTTCCTCCATCGAGGCGGCGGTTTCCTCCAGGCTGGCGGCCTGCTGCTCGGTGCGGCGCGACAGGTCGTCGTTGCCGCTGGCGATCTCGCCGGCGGCGGTGTCGATGCTGGCCGCGGCCTGCTGGATGCGGCCGACCATGTCGGTCAGCTGCGCGACGGTGGCGTTGGCGTCGTCGCGCATCCGTGCGAACACGCCGTGGAACTCGCCCTGCATGGTCTGGGTCAGGTCGCCGGCGGCGATGGCGCGCAGCAACTGCGACAGCGCCGCCAGATTGGTCTCGGTGCCGGTCATCATCGTGTTGAGATTGGCGACCATGTCGTGGAAGGCGTGGCGGAAGCGCTGCGCTTCGCCGCGGCGCGAGAAGTCGCCCTGCGCCGCGGCGCGCACCAGCAGGTCGATTTCGTGGTTGATCGCGCCGAGGTTGCGCTTCACCTTGGCCATGGTCTCAGTGAGGATCGCCATCTCGCCGGGGAACTGCTCCAGGTCGCGGCTGAGGTCGCCTTCGGCGTACTCGCCCATCAGCGCGATCACCCGCTGGTTGACCGCGATATGGCTGTGCACCAGGGCATTGGTGTCGTGCACCATGCGCCCGTAGTCGCCGGGGAAACGCGCCTCGTCCATGCGGAAGCTGATCTGGCCGGCGGCATGCTGCCGGGCCATCTCGGTCTGCGCCTGGATCACCGTGCGCAGTTCCTCCTGCATCTGCCGCATGTCGTTGAGCAGCGACGGCGCCTGCGTGCGCAGGCGCACGTCCTGCGACAGGTCGCCGCTGGCGATGCGGCGGACCACGTCGGCCGCGTAGGCGGGCTCGCCGCCGAGCTGGCGCATCAGGCTGCTGCGCACCAGCAGGCCGAGCAGGATCGCCGCGACGATGCCGACCAGCATGCCGCCCAGGCTGGTCCATTCGCCGGACTGCGCACGCGCCTCGCTCTCGGCCTTGCGCACCTGCAGCAGTGCGCGTTCGGCGTCCTCGTACTGGCCGATGGTGGCGCGCAGCCCGTCCATCTGTTGCTTGCCGACGGTCCGGAACGCTTCCAGCTAGGCGTCGTCGCTGTCGGCGACGGTAGTGCGCATGTGCTCCACCGCCTTGCGCTTGGTGGCCATGAACTGCGTGTAGTCCTGCATCAGGGTCTGCAGGCGTGCCTGTTGCGCCGCGTTGTCGGCGGTCAGCTGCTTGGACTCCTGCCATTGCGCCTGGAACTCGCGTTCGCCGAGGTCGAACGGCTCCAGGTAGGACTTGTCGCGGGTCAGCGCGAAGCCGCGCGCGCCGCTCTCGATGTTGAGCAGGCTCACCAGCATGCGGTCGCCGAGGGTGATGACCTTGTAGGTATGCGCGTCCAGCGCAGCGGCGCTGGTGAACTTGCGGAAGCCGATCAGGCTGGTGATGCCCACCAGCAACAACATGGCGATCACGCCGCAGAAGCCGATTGCCAGGCGCTTGGTGACGGTGAGATGATGGAAGGACACGCGAGATCTCCGATAGATGCGAGAGAGCGGCGCCACCGGCTCCATTGCCGCAGGGACGGCAATGCAGGCACGGATCAGCGGGGGAAGTTCGGGCAGAAACCCGCATCGGTATCGGCCGTGTTTTCGGGATCTTTAGGGTTGTCTTCGCCGATCGCAGCGTGCGCATCGCCCCAGGCCGCGGCGCCTGCATGGCGCACGTCGTAACGTGTTCTTCTACGCAAGCGCCAATCAAGCAGCGGTGAAGCGCGCGGCGTGCAATGCGTGAGCATGGCGTGAGGCGACTGACGCGCCGCGTGCCGCCCTCGGGCGCCGATGTCGTTCTCGCAGGACGCGGCCGGCACCGCGCGCGGCGATCGCCGGGAATCCCAGAGTGCGTGATCTGCGAATGCCGGGCACAAAAAAAAGCCGCGCGAGTGCGCGGCTTTCTGCTGTGTCGATGTCGCTGCGCCGGCGCAGGGCCGGTCGTCTCGCTCAGAACTTCGCGTCGAACTCGCCGGCGAAGCCGGTGTTGACGATCAGCTTCTGCAGCGCGTCGCCGACCTTGAGGTTGCCGGCCACCACCTGGAACTGCTGTGGGCCGCGGTCGTCGATGCGGCCCAGGGTGCCGCCCTTGAAATCGGTGACGCGGCCGCCGGCCTCGCGCACCAGCAGCACGCCGGCGGCGATGTCCCAGGCCTTCACCCCGGCTTCGAAGTAGGCGTCGCTGCGGCCGCAGGCGACATAGGCCAGATCCAGCGCCGCCGAGCCGGTGCGGCGGATGTCCTCGGCCTGCACCAGCAGCGCATCCACGCACTTGAGCTGGGGGCTGGCACGCTTGCGCTCGCGCGGGGCGAAGCCGGTGTGGACCATGGCGCCGTTGAGTTCCTTGCGCTCGCTGACGCGGATGCGGCGGTCGTTGAGCACCGCGCCATTGCCGCGGCTGGCGGTGAACAGTTCGTTGCGGAGCGGATCGAAGATCACCGCGTCGACCGGCTCGCCGTTCTCGACCAGGGCGATCGACACGCAGTAGTGCGGGAAGCCGCGCAGGTAGTTGCTGGTGCCGTCGAGCGGATCGATCACCCACATGTAGCGGCCGCCGCCCTGCACGCCGCCTTCTTCGCCCATCACGCCGTAGTCGGGGTAGGCGCGGCGCAGTTCCTTGACGATCACCTTTTCCGCATCGGCATCGACTTCGCTGGCGTAGTCCATGCGGTCCTTCTGCACCACGTTCAGCGCTTCCAGACGGTTGATGTGGCGCAACAGGACGTTGCCGGCGAGGCGGGCGGCCTTGACCATGACGGTGACGGCGGGTTTTTGCATGGCAACGGCTCCCGAGAAGGCGGAGGTGGGTCTGGAGGAGGAAAAGAGCAGTCCGGCGCGAAGGCCGGCCGCACAGTTTACCATCTACGCCCCCGTTCGCTTCGCCTGCCGTGCCGCCATGACCGATTCCACCCGTATCCGCTTCGTCCTGGTCGGGACCCAGCATCCCGGCAACATCGGTGCGGCCGCGCGCGCGATGAAGACCATGGGGCTGTCGCGGCTGGTGCTGGTGGCGCCGGAGTGCGAGCTCGAGACCGAGGCCTACCGGCGTTCTGCCGGGGCCGAGGACCTGCTGCAGCAGGCGCCGGTGTTGCCCGCGTTGAGCGACGCGGTGGCCGATTGCCGGCTGGTGCTCGGCTGCACCGCACGCAGCCGCCGCGTGTCGCTGGAGGAACTGCTGCCGGCCGATGCCGCGCAGCGCCTGACCGCGACCAGCGCCGAGCCGGCGGAAGTGGCGCTGGTGTTCGGTCGCGAGCGCACCGGCCTGACCAACGAGGAACTGCAGCTATGCCATGCGGCCGTGCACATTCCCTCCGATCCGGCGTTCAGCTCGCTCAATCTGGCCGCGGCGGTGCAGGTGCTGGCCTACGAGCTGCGCCTGGCGCAGCTGCGCGGCGTCGCCCCGGCACCCGCGCCGGCACCAGGCTTTCGCGAGGCGCCGGCCAGTCACGCGCAGGTGGAAGGCCTGTTCGGGCAGTTGGCCGAGACGCTGGACGACATCGACTTCCACAAGGGGCGCGCCCCGGATTCGGCGATGCGCAAGCTGCGCCGGCTGTTCCTGCGCACCGAGCTGACCGAACAGGAGGTGCGCCTGCTGCGTGGCGTGCTGTCCGATGCGCAGCGCATGGCGCGGCTGGCCGGACAGGCCGGAAACTGAGGCCCGTCGAGGCGCGAAGGCGACGAGCGCGGCACCTGTCGCGAGGCGCGGGCGGGGCCAGGGACGCGGGCGCGGCGGGCGCCATTCTGTGACGCTGTCACCGGCATGCGCTTTCGGCTAGGCTTTGCAAGGTCTATTTGGGGATCGTGGTTTGTCCAGTTCGCGTTGGCGGGTGGTCGTGGTGTGGCTGGCGCTGGCGATCTGCTGGCCCGCGTCCGTGCACGCGCGGCCCTCGGTCCTGGTGCTGGGGCGCATCAGCGACAACCCCAAGGCCCATTACGAGCAACTCAAGCCGCTGCTGGACTACGTGGTGCCGCGCATGCGCGAGGTCGGCATCACCTCCGGGCAGATCCTGATGGCCCGCGACAGCCAGCAGATGAGCAGTTACCTGCGCCGTGGCCGGGTCGACTGGGTCACCGAGACCGCCGCCACCGCCATGGCGCTGGAACAGCGCGGCGGTGCCAAGCCACTGCTGCTGACCGAGCGCAACGGCGTGCGCCAGTACCACACCGTGTTCTTCGTGCGCCGCGATGCGCCGATGCATGCGCTTGCCGATCTGCGCGGCCATACCCTGGCGCTGCAGAGCACGCTGTCCACCAGCGCCTACCTGGTGCCGATGATGACGCTGTTCGAGCACGATCTGCATCCGGAGATCCTGCTCTCGACCAAGGACCAGCCGTCGGCGGACACGGTCGGCTATGTGTTCGCGCGCTCGGAGCTGAACATCGCCGCCTTCGTGCACAAGCATCTGGTGGATGCGGGGGCGTTCAGCAACCTCGACTGGGACGACGAGCGCCGCATTCCGCCGGCATTCCTGCGCGATTTCCGGGTGATCTACCGGAGCGAGCCGTATCCGCGCGCGGTGGAGATGGTCCGCAGCGACCTGCCCACGGAGGTGGAGACGCGCTTGCGCGAGGTCCTGCTGCATGCCGCCGACGATCCCCAGGGGCGCGCGGCGCTGCGCCAATTCTTCGGGACCTCCGGGTTCTATCCGATCGATCCGGCGTCGCAAAAGCGCCTGGACACCCTGCGCGCCGGCGTGGCGCGGGTGAGGCTGGAAGTGGAATGAAGAGCATGCGTTTCGGGTTGCAGGCCAGGTTCCTGCTGGCCATGGGCGTGGCTGCCCTGCTGGTGATGGCGATCCTGGCCCTGCTGCTGGAACGCCAGGCGGCGATGCAGCGCGAGGTGCGCACGCTCAGCGGCAACGCCATCCACAGCCTGTTCGACAGCAGCATGCGCACCCGCGGCGAGTCGCTGGCGCGGCAACTGGCCGATTCGCTCGCCAACCCGGTGTACTACTCCGACCTGGACGCGATCGGCACGCAGGTGCGCGGCGCGCTGGGCTATGTCGCGGTGGCCTATGTGCTGGTCTACGACGCCGATGGGCGGCTGATCCACGACGGCAGCGAGGGCATGGCGGGGTACGGACAGCGCATGCGCGGGCCGATGGCCGAGGCCGCGATCCGCGCAAAGGGACTGCTGGCCCAGGAGTCGCCGGAGTTCCTCGACGTGTCGATGCCGATCATGATCGGCGACCAGCGCGTGGGCGGGGTACGGGTGGGCATGTCCTGGGCGCGTGCGCAGGAATACGAGCGCAAGGCCGGGCAGAACCTCGACCAGCGCCTGGGCGAACTGGGCAAGCGCCATCTCGGCTGGTTGCTGCTGTTGCTGGCGGCCCTGGGCCTGACCGCGGCGATGGTGACGGTCTACGTGCAGCGCACGCTGGTGGCGCCGTTGCGCTGGATGGCGGCGGCCGCGCGCCAGATCGAGGCCGGCAACTACGCGGTGGAGCGTCGCGACAGCGGCCGCCACGACGAGGTCAGCGAATTGCTGCGCGCATTCGGGCGGATGAGCGAGGCGATCGCCCGCCACGACCGCGATGTGCGCCACATGGCCTACACCGATGCGTTGACCGGGCTGACCAACCGGCTCGCGTTCCGCGAGGCGCTGGACCATCGCATGCTGTCGGCACGCGCCTCGCAACGCCGGCTGGCGCTGCTGTTCGCCGACATCGACGACTTCAAGCGGATCAACGACACCCTCGGTCACGAGGCCGGCGACGAAGCCCTGCTGCAGTTCGCGCGGCGCATCCAGCTGGCCGTCGAGCAACTGGGCGGCGACGACGCGCTGCTGGCGCGCTTCGGCGGCGACGAGTTCGTGATCCTGGTCGAGGACGCGCAGGCGGCCAAGGTCGCCACCGCGCTGGCGCAGCGGCTGGTGCAGGAACTGCGCGAGCCGCTGCGGATCCAGGGCCGCGAGGTGTTCATGGGCACCTCGATCGGCATCACCGTCTATCCGGGCGATGCCGAGGATGCGTCGGCGCTGCTGAAGAATGGCGACATCGCCATGTACCAGGCCAAGCTGGCCGGCAAGAACTGCCATCGCTTCTACAGCCGCGCGATGGACTATGCGGTGGAGCGGCGCGTGCACATGGAGCACGAGCTGCGCGGCGCCTGGGAGCGCGACGAACTCAAGCTGGCCTACCAGCCGATCTTCCGCACCCAGGACCGGCGCATGGTCGGCGTGGAAGTGCTGTTGCGCTGGCAGCATCCGGCGATGGGCACGATCTCGCCGACGGTGTTCATCGACGTGGCCGAACAGAGCGGGCTGATCGAAACCATCGGCCCCAAGGTGCTGCGCGCGGCCTGCAGCGAGGCCACCCAGTGGCGCCGCGCCGACGGCAGCGCCGACCTGTTCGTCTCGGTCAACGTCTCGCCGCGGCAGTTGCGCAGCGGCGATCTGCCCGAAGTGGTGGCCGACTGCCTGCGCGAGTCCGGGCTGCCGGCGGCGCAACTGCACCTGGAGCTGACCGAGACCGCGGTGATCGGCGACGAGCTGCAGGCGGCGAGCATGCTGGCGCGGCTGCACCGCACCGGGGTCAAGGTCTGGCTGGACGACTTCGGTACCGGCTTCTCCGGCCTGAGCCACCTGCGCCAGGTGCCAGTGGACGGGGTCAAGATCGACAAGAGTTTCGTCGCCGACCTGCAGCGCGATCCGGACGATCTGGCGTTGACCACCGCGATCATCGCCATGGCGCATTCGCTGGACATCACCGTGGTCGCCGAGGGCATCGAGCAGGAGGCGCAGTTCGAACTGTTGCGCGAGCGCGGCTGCGAACTGGGGCAGGGCTTCTGGCTCAGCCGCCCGCTGAGCGCTGAGGAGTTCCGCAAGTTGCTGGCCAACGAGGATGCGCCGCCGGCCGATGCCTGAGCATCGCCGCGGCACCGGCACCGGCACTGCGGTCCGCGGCTGCCGCGCAACGGGCGGTGACCATCACGCGGATCAGGGCATCAATGGGCGCTTGCCGGTGTCGCCGGCGATCTCGCGCACCAGCTTCGGCACGAGATAACCGGACAGGCGCGCGGCCAGCGCCTGGTGCAGCGCCAGCGCGGTTGCATCGTCCACTTCGAAATGGGCCACGCCCTGCACCCGGTCCAACTGGTGCAGGTAGTAGGGCAGCACGCCGGCGGCGAAGCTGCGCTCGCTCAGCGCGGCCAGCGCCTCCACGCTGTCGTTGACCCCGCGCAGCAGCACCGCCTGGTTGAGTAGCTGCGCACCGGCCTCGCGCAGGCGCGCCAGCGCGGCATCGACGCCGGCATCGAATTCGTTGGCGTGGTTGGCGTGGATCACGAACGCCAGCGGCCACGGCAGTGTGCGCAGCCAGGCCAGCAACGGCGCATCGACGCGTTCGGGCAGCACCACCGGCAGGCGGCTGTGGATGCGCAGGCGCTTGAGCTGCGGCAGTGCGGCCAGCGCCTCGGTGAGTTCGACCAGTTTCGGTGTAGCCAGCGACAGCGGATCGCCGCCGGACAGGATCACTTCCTCGATGCTGGGGTCGGCGGCGATCGCCGCCACCGCCGTGCGCCAGCCATCGCGCGCCGCGGTCTCGTCGGCATACGGGAAATGCCGGCGGAAGCAGTAGCGGCAGTGCACGGCGCAACTGCCGGTGGCCACCAGCAAGGCGCGGCCGCGGTATTTGTGGATCACCCCGTCGGCCTTCTTGGCCGCGGTGTCGCCGACCGCATCCAGGGCGAAGCCGGCGACCAGGCGCTGCTCGTCGTCGATCGGCAGCACCTGGCGCAGCAGCGGATCGTGCGGGTCGCCCGAGCGCATGCGCGCGACGAAGCTGCGCGGCACGCGCAGCGCGAACTGCGTCGCAGCCTGTTCGGAGACGCCCAGCGCCTGCGGATCCAGGCCCAGCAAGGCCAGCAGCTCGCGCGGATCGCGCACGGCGTCGCGCCAGGCCTGCTGCCAGCGCGGCGGCGCGGCGGTGGGCAGGGGCGGGGACGGCTGCATCGGGCGGGGGGCTGCGGTTATCATAGGCGGTCATCACACGAGCGCCCGCCGTTGCGGCGGGGCTTCCATTCTATCCGGCCGGCCGCCGAACGCGGCGGGTTTGCCTTACCCGAGGAGTTTCAGATGGCCAGCTACGGCATGAACGACGTCAAGAACGGGATGAAGATCCTGGTCAACAGCGAGCCAGCGATCATCACCGATACCGAATACGTCAAGCCCGGCAAGGGCCAGGCGTTCACCCGCGTCAAGTACCGCTTCATCAAGTCCGGGCGCGTGGTCGAAATGACCATGAAGGCGACCGACAGCGTGGAAGCGGCCGACGTGGTCGACACCGACATGCAGTACCTGTACAGCGACGGCGAGTACTGGCACTTCATGCAGCAGGAAACCTTCGAGCAGGTGCAGGCCGACAAGGCCGGCGTCGGCGACGCGGCCAAGTGGATCAAGGGCGAGGAAGACTGCGTGGTGACGCTGTGGAACGGTACGCCGATCCAGGTCACCCCGCCGAACTTCGTCGAACTGAAGATCGTCGAGACCGACCCGGGCGTGCGCGGCGACACCTCCGGCGGCGGCGGCAAGCCGGCCACCCTGGAGACCGGCGCGGTGGTGCGCGTGCCGCTGTTCGTCGGCCAGGAAGAAGTGATCCGCGTCGACACGCGTTCGGGCGAATACGTCTCGCGCGTCAAGTAAGCCGGCACGCCCGCGGCCGCCGCTGGCCGCGGGCATGTGCACGCGCTGGCGTGCGGCGGCCAGGCAGCGCCAAGCGCCGGAGCGCCGGAGCGCCGGAGCGCCGCGCGGCGGTGAAGGACCACCTCGCTTCCAGGAATTCCCGTGACCACCAGCCACGCCGACAGCGCCGACAGCAAGTACCCGCACGACCGGGTCGTGTTCTTCAGCGATGCGGTGTTCGCCATCGCCATCACCTTGCTGGCGGTGGAGATCAAGGTGCCGGGGCATGCCGAGGTCGAGGCCGCTGGCGGCATTTTGGCCGCCCTGCACCGGATGCTGCCGCTGTTCATCGGCTTCGCGGTCAGCTTCCTGGTCACCGCGCTGTTCTGGAAGTCGCACCTGCAGCTGTGCCGGCACATCCGCCAGTTCGACGACCGGCTGATCTGGCTCAACGTGCTGCAGTTGCTGCTGATCGGCCTGCTGCCGTTCTCCACCGCGCTGTATTCGGACTATTTCGGCAGCCACGAGGCCTTCTCGGTGTACTGCGCGCATCTGGCCGCGATCGGCCTGGCTGGGTACTGGCTGCATGCCTACGCGGTGCGCAAGGAAGGCCTGGCGCAGCGGCTGGGCCCGCTGCAGGCGCAGGCGATGAAGCTGCGCGCGGCGGTCTCGCCGGTAGTGTTCGCGTTGTGCATTCCGCTGGGCATCGTCGCGCCCTGGCTGGGCCGCTTCGGCTTCCTGGCGATCTTCCTGCTGCAGTGGCTGGTGCTGCGTGTGTACCAGCGGCGCATCCGCCAGGCCCAGGCGGCACCGGCACCGTGATCCTTCCTTTTCCCGAGTCCCTGCGATGACCTCCATTCCCGAATCCTGCGACCTGCTGATCGAAGCCGGCTACGTGGTCCCGATCGAGCCGCATGCGGTGGTGCTGGAAGACCACGCGGTGGCGGTGCGCGGCAGCGAGATCGTGGCGGTGCTGCCGACCGCCGAGGCGCGCACGCGCTTCGCCGCCGCGCGTACCGTCTCGCGCCCGGATGCGGCACTGCTGCCCGGCCTGGTCAACGCGCACACGCACAACCCGATGACCCTGCTGCGCGGCATCGCCGACGACCTGCCGCTGATGGTGTGGCTGCAGCAGCACATCTGGCCGGTGGAGACCGCGGTGATCGGCCCGGAGTTCGTCGCCGACGGCACCGCGCTGGCCATCGCCGAGATGCTGCGCGGCGGCACCACCTGCGCCAACGAGAACTACTTCTTCGCCGACGTGCAGGCCGCGGTGTACAAGCAGCACGGCTTCCGCGCGCGGGTTGGCACGGTGATCATCGATTTCCCGACCGCCTGGGCCAAGACGTCCGACGAGTACTTCGCCCGCGCCTGCGAGGTGCACGACCAGTGGCGCGACGATCCGCTGGTCGGCATCGCCTTCGCCCCGCATGCGCCGTACACGGTCAACGACGCCAACTTCGAGCGGGTGCGGATGCTGTCCGACCAGCTCGAGGTGCCGGTGCACCTGCACACCCACGAGACCGCGCAGGAAATCGCCGACTCGCTCAAGCAGTACGGGCAGCGCCCGCTGGCGCGGCTGGACCGGCTGGGCCTGGTCAACGACCGCCTGATCGCGGTGCACATGACCCAGCTCACCGACGCGGAGATCCACCTGTGCGCCGAGCGCGGGGTCAGCGTGGTGCATTGCCCCGAATCCAACCTCAAGCTCGCTTCCGGGTTCTGCCCGGCCTGCGCGCTGCAGCGTGCGGGCGTGAACCTGGCGATCGGCACCGACGGCTGCGCCAGCAACAACGACCTGGACATGTTCAGCGAGAACCGCACCGCGGCGATCCTGGCCAAGGCAGTGGCCAACGACGCCACGGCGCTGGACGCGGCCAGCACGCTGCGCGCGGCCACCCTGGGCGGCGCGCGCGCGCTGGGCTTCGGCGAGACGATCGGCTCGATCGAGCCGGGCAAGCAGGCCGACCTGATCTGCGTGGACCTGTCGGCGCTGGAGACCCAGCCGCTGCACAACGTGCTGTCGCAGCTGGTCTACGCCACCGGCCGGCAGCAGGTCAGCGACGTGTGGATCGCCGGCCAGCCCAAGCTGAGCCAGCGCGTGCTGGTGGACATGGATGTCGACGCGCTGGTCGCCAATGCGCGCGAATGGCGCGAACGTATCCGCAGCGTCCACGCCTGATCCGCTATGTTCGCCGCGCCGCGCCGTGCGCGCGGCCCCAACGAGAATTCGCCATGACCGCTTCCGCCGCCAACGCCTCCGCCAATTTCGATCAGGCCGAACTGGACAAGTTCGGCGCCCTGGCCACCCGCTGGTGGGACGCCGACGGCCCGCAGAAGCCGTTGCACGCGCTCAACCCGGTGCGTCTGCGCTACGTCGCCGAACGCCTGCCGCTGCGCGGCGCGACGGTGCTGGACGTGGGGTGCGGCGGCGGCCTGCTCAGCGAGGCGCTGGCCAAGGACGGCGCGCAGGTCACCGCCATCGACCTGTCGCCGGAACTGATCAAGGTCGCGCGCCTGCACCAGTTCGAATCCGGGGTCGAGGTCGACTACCGCGTGCAGTCGGTCGAGGACCTGGCGGCGGCGCAGCCGGGCAGTTTCGATGCGATCACCTGCATGGAGATGCTCGAGCACGTACCCGACCCGGCGGCGATCGTGCGCGCCTGCGCAACCCTGCTCAAGCCGGGCGGGCAGCTGTTCCTGTCCACCCTCAACCGCACCCCGGCCGCGTTCGCCCTGGCCATCGTCGGTGCCGAATACGTGGCGCGGCTGCTGCCCACCGGCACCCACCGCTACCAGGATTTCATCAAGCCGGCGGAGCTGGCCGCCTGGTTGCGCCAGGCCGAACTGCAGCTGCGCGACGTCAGCGGCCTGGCCTACGAGCCGTGGCGCAATCGTGCGCGGTTGTCCTCGCGGACCGAGGTGAATTACCTGGCGTGTGCTGCAAAGCCGGGAATCGGGAATGGGGAATAGGGAAGCGCCGCTGCCGCGGCGAGGTTACCCGCGGGTGGTGCTGTTCGATCTGGATGGCACGCTGCTGGACAGTGCGCCGGATCTGCTGGCCGCGGCCAATGCGCTGCTGGCCGAGCACGGGCGTGCTGCGCTCGATCTGGCGCAGTTGCGGCCGGTGGTGTCCAAGGGTTCGCGGGCGATGCTCGGCATCGCCTTCCCGGACCTGCCAGCGGCCGAACGCGATGCGCTGATCCCGGCGTTCCTGCGTCACTACGAGGCGCTGATCGGCCGTCATTCGCAGCCGTTCGACGGCATCCCGGAACTGCTGCAGCGACTGGAAGACGCCGGCAGCGTGTGGGGCATCGTCACCAACAAGCCCGAGGCGCTGGCCCGGTTGATCCTGCCGCAGTTGCAGTGGGAACGTCGCTGCGCGGTGCTGATCGGCGGCGACACGCTGCCCGAGCGCAAGCCGCATCCGTTGCCGCTGCAGGTCGCCGCGCAGTGCCTGGGCGTCGCGCCGCACGAGGTGGCCTACGTCGGCGACGACGAACGCGACATCCTCGCCGCGCGCGCCGCCGGCATGGCCTCGGTGGCGGTGCTGTGGGGCTACCGGCTGGACGAGGACGATCCGCTGGCCTGGCGCGCCGATACGATGGTCGCGGCGCCGGCCGAGCTGTATCCCGCTGCGGCCTGGCCGGTGGCCGCCGCCGCTTCCTGAAGCCGGCGGCGCGGCCGCATCAGCGGCGACGCGTGCAGATGCGGCGACCGCCGCGTCGCTGCATGCATGTCGACGTCGCTCGGCATCCACCGGCCACCCACGTAAACTGCGCGTCCTGCGCGACGCCCGCGCTCACCTTCCCCGTGTGCGACGTCTTCGCTGCGCGCGCCTGAATCCGGATCCACCGATCGCATGAGCAGTTCGTCCGCCCTGGATGCCTTCCTCGACAAATGGCGCCGACGCTGGCCGGAATGGGCCGTGGCCGAGGCCTTCGTGCCGGCGCCGCAGCGCGCCCGCACCGTGGCCTGGTTCGCCCTGCTGCAGGAGTTCGACGACATCCTCAACATCGCCGGCGATCCGCTGCCGGCCGACGCCAAGCTGGCGTGGTGGGGCGAGGAACTGCGCAGTTGGGCCGGGCAGCGCTCGCGGCATCCGCTGGGCCGGGTGCTGGAGCCGGTGGCCGCGCCGTGGACGCAACTGGCCGAGGCCTTGCCGAGCCTGCCGCAGGCGCGCGCGGCGGCGGCGGACACGGCGCATGCGCTGGAGCGGCTGGAGCCGTTCGCGCAGGCGGTGGTCGCGGTCGAGCGCGCACTGTTCGAGGCTCCGGCCGAGGGCGCCGCCGTGCCGGTCGCGCTGCAGGTGC
>NZ_JAGHWV010000009.1:14738-226678 GCF_017746095.1 Xanthomonas sp. D-109 | reverse complement strand
TGCCGTGCCGGTGGCTGCCGTGGCCGCGCCTACCGCCGCCGCGGCGACCGCCACGGCCGCGGCGCTGCCGGAAGGCGAGCGCTGGCGCTATCGCGTCCAGGACGCGCCGGGCCGGGTCGGCGATGCGGACCGCTTCGATGCCTGGATGAAGTCGCGCGGCGTGCGCGTGGCCACCGGCAAACCGACCACGCCGGCGCCCAGCGTGGCCGCGGCGAGCACCCCGGTGCGCGGATCCCGCGGCACCGCAGCCGCCACGGCCACGGCCGCACCTGTCGCGGCCACGCCGAGCGTCGCCGTGGCCACGCCGACGCCGGCGACTCCCGCCAGAGCGGTCGCCAGCGCCGAGCCGCGGGCCGACGCCGACAGCGCGCGCGGGCCGCTCGGCATCCTGCTGCAGGTGGCCAGCTTCGCCAGCCGCGAGAACGCCAACCGTGCGTTGTCGCAGCTGGCCTCGGCCGGCATCGTCGGCGCCAGCATCAGCGACATCGTCTCCGGCGGCCGCACCCTGTGGCGGCTGCGGGTGGCGGCCGAGGACCATGGCCGCGCCGCGGAACTGGCCACGCGCATCGCCGGCCTCGGCTTCGGCCGGCCGCAGATCGTCAAGGATTGAGGCCGCGCGCCGCCACGGCGGGCGCGCGTCGCGCCGATGGCTTAACGCCGGTTTGCGCGCGTATCCCGGCCGCGCCTGCCCGGGCGCCGGCTCGGCCTACAATGTCGCGTTTTCCATCGGCCTTCGGGCCCGCCAGGAGTCGTTTTAGATGAAATTCCGCTTCGCCGTCGCTGCCGTGGCCACGTTCGCCGTCGGCCTGGTTTCCGCGCAGACGCCCGGTCCGGTTCCCGCGCCGCCGGCCGCCGCTGCCGCCGCTCCGGCCACCGTGGCGATCCCGCCCGCGCCCAAGCCGGCCGTGTCCAAGTCCTGGGTGCTGATGGATTACGCCACCGGCCAGGTGCTCGCCGGCGAGAACGAGCACGAACGCGTGGCTCCGGCCAGCATCACCAAGGTGATGACCTCGTACGTGATCGCGGCCGAACTGAAGCTGGGCAAGATCACCCGCGACGACCAGGTCATGCTCAGCGAGCGCGCCTGGCGCGAGGGCGGTGCCGGCACCGACGGCAGCTACAGCGGTTTCCCGGTCAACAAGACCGCGCGCCTGGAAGACATGGAAAAGGGCATGGCGATCCAGTCCGGCAACGACGCGGCGATCGCGCTGGCCGAACATACCGCCGGCAGCGAGGAAGCCTTCGCCTCGCTGATGAACGAGTACGCGAAGAAGATCGGCATGACCGGCTCGCACTTCGTCAACGCCCACGGCCTGTCGGCCGACGGCCACTACACCACCGCCTACGACCTGGCGCTGCTGGGCCGGGCGATGGTGCGCGACTACCCGGAAACCTACGCGTACAACAAGATCAAGGAATTCCGCGTCGGCGACATCACCCAGCCGAACCGCAACCTGCTGCTGTGGCGCGACCCCAGCGTGGACGGCATCAAGACCGGCCACACCTCCGAAGCCGGCTACTGCCTGCTCAGCTCGGCCAAGCGCGGCGACCAGCGCCTGATCGCGGTGGTGATGGGCGACAGTTCCGAGAAGCAGCGCGCCGAGGACAGCCTGGCGCTGCTGAACTGGGGTTTCCGCTTCTTCGAGACCCACAGCCTGTACGAGCCGGGCAAGCAGGTCGCGCAGCAGCGCGTGTGGAAGGGCACCGAGAAGCAGGTGCTGCTGGGCGTGGCGCAGCCGCTGCTGGTCAGTGTGCCGCGCGGCCGCTACAACGAACTGAAGCCGGCGATCGAAGTGCCCAAGACCCTGGAGGCGCCGATCAAGCAGGGCCAGCAGATCGGCACGGTCAAGGTGAGCCTGGACGGCAAGGTGGTGGCGCAGGCCCCGCTGGTGGCGCTGAAGGCGGTCGACGAGGCCGGCTTCTTCAAGCGTCTGTGGGACAGCTTCTGGATGTGGTGGGAATCGGAATGAGTGTTTGAAAAAAGCCGGCTGATGCCGGCTTTTTTCTTGGGAATGGAGAATGGGGAATCGGGAATTGGTAAAGCGGTGTCCCGCGACCTGGCGGATTGGTTGGCGGATGGGAAGCCCGCTTTTGCCATTCCCCATTCCCCATTCCCCATTCCCCATTCCCAGCCTCAAAGCTTCCGACTCACCGTAAAACTCCCGAACACCGGCGTCTGCCGCTGCAGGTCGAACTCGCGGGTGCGCCAGTAGCGGGCGAGGGCGAACTTCCATTTGCCGCGCATCACCGCCAGGCCGATGCCGGCGTCGCCGACGAAGGGGCGCTTCTTCACACTGTGGCTGTCGCGGAAGGTGTTGCCGTCCAGGGTGATGTCGCGCACTACCCAGCGTCCATCGGTGGTCACGAACAGGTGCGCCGACCAGCCGCCGCCGACGCTGTCGGCCGGCGGGGCGACGTTCTCGCCGGCGGGGCGCAGCGGCGAACTGCCGAAATCGTCGGGCAGCTTCCAGCCCAGGCGCAGTTCCATGCCGGCATTGGCGTGGGTATCCAGCGTGCCGAGCGCGCCGCCCCAGTGGCTGATCGCGTCCCATCCCCAGCCGTCGCGGCTGCCGTCGCCGGACCAGCGGCGCAGGCGTTCGTGCAGCACGCGGAACACCGGCTCGTCGTGTAACTGGTTGTCCCAGCCCTGGAACTTGGCGTCGCCCAGCAGGTCGTGCACCGCATCCTGCACCTGCTTGCCCTGCGCCGAGGGGCCGACCAGGCCCAGGGTGAGTTGCGTGGTGCGCAGGCGCTCGTCGTTGCGCGCGTTGTAGCCGATGTTCATCAGCAACAGGCCGGCGTAGGGACGGTCGTCCTCAATCAGGTCGCGGCGGGTCTTGTCGGTGGGGGTGAACAACGCCTGGCCGATCGCGAAGGTCATGTTGCGCTGGGTGAAATCGCTGTTCGGCTGCAGCCAGGTCAGGGCGCGGTTCGCCGCCCGCGCCAGCCGCGGCAGGCAGGGGTCGTCGGTGTAGTCGCGCAGGTTCGGCGAGACGATGATCAGGCCGAACCCATTGGTATAGCCCTGGTCCTGGCCGGCGCCACCGAACAGGTCGTTGTCGACGCGGACGTTGATGGTCGGCGCGGTCGCTTCCAGGGTGTCGTGTGGACATTGCGTGGTGGCGGCGACCGGGGCCGAGGCGAAGGCCAGGGCGATGGCCAGCGGAACGAGCGGGCGGGGCGACGGCATGGGCGGCGTCTCTGGTCGAAAAAGGCGTGAGCGGCGATGTCCGCCTGCAGGCAGTCGATGCCGGCGACATCCCGGACCATGAACGCAGCCCGTGCAGTGAAGGATAGGCAAAAGTGCGGTAGCGGACAAATTCGTCCGTTTGGGTTTGTCTGTCCCATTCGCCCTCTTGCCGCGTGAAGGCGATGGTGCGCAATGACCCGCGCAGGGAGGCCCATGCCGAGGCAGCGTGGCCGCTCCACACCGGTGCCTGGCATGCGGCTGGCAGGCCACTCGCCGATGCCGTCCACCCAGGCCCGGCCTTGGGTTTGTCCGGCCCCGGCCCGATAATGCGGGCATGGACATCACTTCCGACAACCCCGATCACGGTTTCCAGTTCCCCGGCGTGTTCGAGCTCAGCGCCATGGGCACGGCCAACACCGGCCTGGAGGCCGAACTGCCGCGCCTGCTCGCCGCCGCCGGCGTGGAGGTGATGGAGGAGCGCATCAGCTGGAAGCATTCGTCCAACGGCAAGTACGTGTCGGTGCGCATCGCCTTCCGTGCCGTGGACCGCGCCCAGTACGACGCCGCGCACCAGGCGCTGCGCGAGCACCCGGAAGTGAAGTGGACGCTGTAGCCGGGGACGCGCCACTGGCGTCGGCCCTCGCGCTGCCGCCGTGTCGGGTGCGCCAACTCGGCCGCCAGCCCTACGAGCCGGTGTGGCGGGCGATGCAGCGCTTCACCGATGCGCGCGACGAGACAACGCCCGACGAACTGTGGGTGGTCGAACACGAGCCGGTGTTCACCCTCGGCCAGGCCGGCAAGCCGGAACACGTGCTGGCGCCCGGCGACATCCCGGTGCTGCAGGTCGATCGCGGCGGCCAGGTCACCTACCACGGCCCCGGCCAGTTGGTGGTGTACCCGCTGCTGGACCTGCGCCGGCTGCACATCGGCGTGCGCGACTACGTGTGCCGGATCGAGCAGGCGATCATCGACACCCTCGACGAATGGAACATCCTCGGCGAGCGCCGCGAAGGCGCGCCGGGCGTCTACGTCGGCGGCGCCAAGGTCGCCGCGCTCGGCATCCGCGTGCGCCGCGGCTGCACCTTCCATGGCCTGTCGTTCAACGTGGCGATGGACCTGGAGCCGTTCCACCGGATCAATCCCTGCGGCTACCAGGGCCTGCAGGTGACCGCGGTGCTAGACTTGGGCGGTCCCTCCGGCATGCAGGCGGTCACCCCGGTCCTGCTGGCCCAACTGGCGCGCCAGTTCGGGCTGACCCTGCAGCCGCTCGACGCCTTGCCCGATCTTTCGCTCACGCACGCGGCCTGACCGCCTGCCCGCCGACCACGCCATGACCCAGCCCAGCGCACGCTCCATTCCCTTGCAGGTCCTTTCCGGCGACAGCGCGCCCGCGCCGCTGCAGACCGGCGTCAAGCAGTTGGGCGGCGACAAGATCGCGCGCTCGCCGGTGCAGTTCGCCGACGCGCCGGTGCTGCGCAAGCCCTCGTGGATCCGCGTGCGCATTCCCTCCGGCAATGCGGTGCAGAACCTCAAGGCCAAGCTGCGCGAGAACCGCCTGGTCACCGTCTGCGAAGAGGCCAGCTGCCCGAACATCCACGAGTGCTTCGGCCACGGCACCGCCACCTTCATGATCCTCGGCGAGGTCTGCACCCGCCGCTGCTCGTTCTGCGATGTCGCGCACGGCCGGCCCAAGCCGCCGGACGCCGGCGAGCCGGCCAGCCTGGCGCAGACCGTGGCCGACATGGGCCTGAAGTATGTGGTGGTGACCAGCGTCGACCGCGACGACCTGCGCGACGGCGGCGCCCAGCATTTCGCCGACTGCATCGGCGCCATCCGCGTCGCCGCGCCGACCACCCGCATCGAGATCCTGACCCCGGACTTCCGCGGCAAGGGCCGCATGGACCGCGCGCTGGAGATCCTGGCGACCAATCCGCCAGACGTGTTCAACCACAACATCGAGACCGTGCCGGACCTGTACCCGAACGTGCGTCCCGGCGCCGACTACCAGTGGTCGCTGACCCTGCTGAAGAAGTTCAAGGCGCAGCATCCGGCGATCGCCACCAAGTCCGGCATCATGCTCGGCCTGGGCGAGACCCTGGAGCAGGTGCAGGCGACCCTGCGCGACCTGCGCGCGCACGACGTGGACATGGTCACCATCGGCCAGTACCTGCAGCCGACCGCCCATCACCACCCGGTGATGCGCTACTGGACGCCGGACGAATACAAGGCGCTGGAGGAGTACGGCAACGCGCTGGGCTTCAGCCACGTCGCCTCCGGCCCGATGGTACGTTCGTCCTATCACGCCGATCGCCAGGCGGCCGGCGCCGGCGTCGCCGCCTGAATCGCCTCCTCCTGAGCCGCGTCGTCGATCGCGCCTTGGCGCGGCGGCGACGCGCGTTCGTCGCCGCAGGACGACCGTCCGCGCGGCTCGCACCGGCAGCGTTCACACTTCTGCGCAGGCGCGCCGCTAGTCTGCTTCATGAACAGGTGACACGGCCTGCAACTTGCGTCACTGTCGTGTTGTCTCACGCGATGTGCTGCCCCCCTGACGGCCTGGTGCCGAGAGTCCCCAGATGAAATTCAAAGCTTCCGCCTTCCTGCTGGCGTTTGCGCTGACCGCACCGCTTGCGCTGTTCGCCCGGACCGATGCGCCCGCCCTGCCGGCCGCTGCCACCGCCGACCAGGCCACCACCGCCAAGCTGGTGTACGGCCTGCTCTCCGACAGCCGCTACGCCTACCGGCCGCGCGCCCTCGACGAGGCAACCTCCAAGGAGGTCTTCAAGAAGTACCTGGAGACCCTGGACGGCAGCAAGCAGTTCTTCACCCAGGCCGACATCGACAAGTTCGCCGCCTTCCAGAACAACCTCGGCGCCAATATTTCCTCCGGCCAGCTAGAACCGGCGTTCCAGATCTTCGCCGTGTACCGGCAACGGGTGGACGAGCGCATCGCCTACGCGCGCAAGCTGCTCAAGCAGGACTTCAACTTCGACGGCGACGAGAAGTTCGAGTACGACCGCAAGAACGCGCCGTGGGCCAAGGACGACCAGGAACTGGATGCGCTGTGGCGCAAGTCGGTGATGAACGACTGGCTGCGGCTCAAGCTCGCCGGCAAGAAGCCGGAGGACATCCGCAAGACGCTCGATAAGCGCTATGCCAACCTCGACGACTCGGTGAAGGAACTGAAGAGCGAGGACGTGTTCCAGTTCTTCATGAATGCCTACACCAATACGGTCGATCCGCACACCGACTACTTCACCCCGCGCACCGCCGAGAACTTCAACCAGCAGATGTCGCTGTCGCTGGAAGGCATCGGCGCGCAGCTGCAGAAGCAGGACGACCTGGTGGTGATCCGCGAGGTGATCCCGGGCGGTCCGGCCGCGCTGGACGGCACGCTCAAGCCGGGCGACCGCATCGTCGGCGTCGGCCAGGGCAAGAGCGGTCCGGTCGAGGACGTGATTGGCTGGCGCATCGACGACGTGGTCGCCAAGATCCGCGGCGACAAGGACACCCAGGTGCGCCTGGAGTACATCCCCGCCGAAGCCGGCGTGGACGGCAAGCATCGCCAGGTGCTGCTGACCCGGCAGAAGGTGCGCCTGGCCGAGCAGGCCGCCAAGGGCGAGACCATCGAGCTGCCGGCGAAGGACGGCGAGCCGGCGCGGCGCATCGGCGTGATCAAGCTGCCGGCGTTCTACCAGGACTTCGAAGGCCGCCGCCGCAACGCCAAGGACTATGCCTCGGCGACCCGCGACGTGGCCAAGCTGCTGGCCGGGTTCAAGACCGACAAGGTCGACGGCGTGGTGCTGGACCTGCGCAACAACGGCGGCGGTTCACTGGACGAAGCGATCGAGTTGACCGGCCTGTTCATCGAGCAGGGCCCGGTGGTGCAGGTGCGCGAATCCGGCGGCCGCGTCACCGTCAACAGCGACCAGAACCCGGCCGTGGCCTGGGACGGCCCGCTGGCGGTGCTGATCAACCGTGGCTCGGCCTCGGCGTCGGAGATCTTCGCCGGTGCCATCCAGGATTACGGCCGCGGCCTGATCATCGGCGAGACCAGCTTCGGCAAGGGCACGGTGCAGAACATCGTCGACCTGGACCGCTGGCCGGCCAACGAGACCGACCGCTTCGGCCAGGTCAAGCTGACCATCGCCCAGTTCTTCCGCGTCAGCGGCAGCAGCACCCAGCACAAGGGCGTGGTGCCGGACATCGCCTTCCCGGCCAGCGTCGATGCCACCGAGTTCGGCGAGAGCACCTACGACAACGCGCTGCCGTGGAGCCGCATCGCCGCGGTGCCGCACACCCAGTACGGCAATTTCGCGCCGCTGCTGCCCAAGCTGGAGGCGCTGCACACCACGCGCATCGCCAACGACAAGGAATTCCAGTGGTGGGAAGAGGACGTGCGCCAGTTCCGCGACGAGGCGGCGAAGAAGTACGTGGTGCTCAACGAGGCCGAGCGCCGCGCCGAGCGTGAGAAGCAGGACGCGCAGCGCAAGCAGCGCCAGGAGGTCCGCAAGCAACTCGGCCTGCCGCTGGATCCGCTGGCCGACGACAGCAGCGACGACGGCCTGACCGGCAACGAGCGCGACATCGTCAAGGACGCCGCGCGCGAGAAACTGGTCGACAAGCGTCCGGACCCGCTGCTGCGCGAGTCGGCCTCGATCCTGAGCGATGCGGTCAACCTGCTGGAAAAGGATCGCCCGCTGTCGGTGCAGGTGCTGCCGCAGTCCACCGGCCCGGGGCGCTGGGCCGACTGAGTCCGCTCGCCGCCTTCGTCCGAACACGAACGCGCCATCGCCCAGCGGTGGCGCGTTTTTTGTTGCAGGTCGGATTTTGCAGGTAGCCGATATGCGCCATCGTCATGCGCTGGTCGATCCACGGTGTCGGTGCTTGCGGAGGAACTGGAGGGCTGAGCGGGGCGGCATTCCGCCTGCTGGTGATCGGCACGCATCGCGGACGTGGCGTTGATCCGTCGCGTCCTTGCCGTTTGGCGTCGTAGGAGCGGCTTCAGCCGCGACCCAGCATTCCCGACAAGGCCCCATCGCGGCTGAAGCCGCTCCTACCGCTGCGCGATACAGCGGCGCAACCACCTCTTCAGCCCAGCGCCTGCCACACCTGGTGCACGCCCAATCCCAGCAAGGTCAGGAAGAACACGCGGCGGAACGTCCTGGCGGAGATGCGCTGGCGCAGCCGCGTGCCCAGCCACATGCCGATGGCGGTGGGCAGCAGCGCCAGCAGCGATGGACCCAGCGCGTGCGAGGGGAAGGCGCCGTGCGCGACCAGTGCCGCGGCCAGCGCAAGTGTTGCCGCGGCGAAGCAACTGCCGAGCGCGTGCATCAGCGTGTCCCGCGGCAGCTCCAGCGCCACCAGGTAGGGCAGCACCGGCAACACGAACGCGCCGGTGGCGCCGGTCAGCAATCCGGTCGCCAGGCCGACGGGCGGCCCCGCCCAGCGCGCCTGCGAGGGCGGCAGGCGCGGCTGCCATTGGCTCAGGCCAAGCATGGCGTACAGCGCCAGCAACGCGCCCAGGCCGGCGCGCGCCAGCCGCGGGTCGGCGCCGGCGAGGATGCCGGCGCTGCACCAGGTGCCGGCGACGATGCAGGCCAGCAGCGGCCACAGCCGCCGCAGCAGCGCGCCCGTGCCTGCGCCCCAAACCTGTTGCAGGTTGGTCAGCAGCGACGGCAATGCCAGCAGCGCCGCCGCCTCGGTCGGCGTCAGCCACAGCCCGAGCAGGCCCATCGCCACCGTCGGCAGGCCCATGCCGGCCACGCCCTTGACGCCGCCGGCCAGCAGGAAGACCAGGGCGATCGGCAGCAGGTGCGGGGCGAGCGTGTCCATGGCGTCGAGCATCGGCGTGCAGCGGCGGCCGGACAATGCGCGAATGCTTCAGGCAGACTTCGGCAACGACGAAGGCGGGGGCGCCGATGCACCTGGATTTCACCGATCTGCGGCTGTTCCTGGCGGTGGCCGAAGCCGGCAGCATCACCGCCGGCGCCGACCGCGCGGCATTGTCGCTGGCCGCCGCCAGCGCACGCATCCGCGCGCTGGAGGCGCAGCTCGGCGTCGCGGTGTTCGAGCGCGGTCCGCGCGGCGTCGGCCTCACCGCGGCCGGCACCGCGCTGCTGCGGCACGCACGGCAGTTGCTGCGCCAGGCGGAGGCGATGCGCAGCGAACTGGGCGAATACGCCGGCGGCCATCAGGCAAGTGTGCGCCTGCTGGCCAATACCGCGGCGCTGTCGGAGTGGTTGCCGGAGGTGCTGGCCGAGTTCCTGGTGGCGCATCCGCGCATCGATCTGGTGCTGCGCGAGCAGGGCAGCGTCGCCGCGGCCGACGCGCTGCGCGAGCAACGCGCCGACCTGGCGGTGATCGCCGATCACGCCGATCTGCAGGGTCTGCAGGCCCACCCGTTCCGGCAGGACCAACTGGTGCTGGTGGCCGCAGCCACGCACCCGCTGGCGCAGGCGTCGCAGCTGCGGTTCGCGCAGGTGTGGCAGGCGCAGTTGCTCGGCCTGGCCGAGGACAGCGCGTTGCAGCGGCATCTGCAGACCCAGGCTGCGCGTGCCGGTGGCCAGTTGCGTCTGCGCGCGCAGGTGCACGGCATCGAACCGCTGTGCCGCATGCTGGCGCGCGGCGTCGGCGTGGCGATCCTGCCGCAGGCGGCGCTGGAGCGGGTCAGCGTGCGCGCGCAACTGGTCGCGGTGCCGCTGCAGGAGCCGTGGGCGCTGCGCCAGTTGTCGATCGTGTGGCGAGCGACACCGGCGCCATCGTCGCCGGTGCAGCAGGTGTTGGACTGGTTGTGCGCGCATGCCGTGCCGGCGGCCTGAGTATCCGTCGGCTGGCGCACGACGGACGCCTCTGACGATGCGCTTGCGCAATGGTGCAGCGAGGCATCGTTAACTGGCAGGCGCGGGCCTTGCTACGCTGTTCGGGATCGCTTGCGACCGCTGTTCCCCGGTGACGCGTGTCGCGGCTGAAGTCGCTCCTGCGGACGCACGGCCCTCTGTCAGCGCAGTTGCTTCCTGTGGGAGGGACTTCAGTCCCGACTGCTACCGGAGCCGGATGCTTCCCGGTGCGAGATTGCGACTGAAGAGCTGAGCGGATCACGCGCTTCTGCTTTGGCTCTGCCGGAGGTGTTGCCTGTCTTGCAGTGCTCGATGTGGCCTTGGCCAGCCAGCCACGCCAAGGTCTTTCGCGTCATGCGCGTCGCGGCTGAAGCCGCTCCTACGACGAGCGGCACTTCGTTAGCTAACCGTCTGCTTCACCAGGCATGATGTCGCCTGGTAGGAGCGGCTTCAGCCGCGACAGGCTTTACCGCTGGCGCCTCGTCGCGGCTGGTGCCGAACAGATAGGAACCGCTCCCGTTCGCGGGCCTGCGGTCCATGCCACAGGCCCACGCGCCTCACTGCGGCCAGGCGAAGGTGGCGATCACCGGGAAATGGTCCGAAGGCCAGTGGCCCTGCGGTCGCGCATCGAGCGTGGCGTAGTCGGTTGCTTTGAGCCCGCGCGAGAGGATCCAGTCGATGCGCCGGTCCGGGTGGCCGGTGAAATCGTGGAAGGTCGCTTCCGGGCCCTGCGGCTGCGCCACCTGCGTGCGCGCATCGGCCAGGCTGGCGGTGAGGGTGCGGTACGTCGGCGAGTCCGGCACGGTGTTGAAGTCGCCGGTCAGCACCACCGGCACGTCCGCCGGCAGCGCCTTCAGCCGCGACACGATCAGCGCCGCGCCCTTGGCGCGGGCCGCTTCGTCCTCGTCGCGATAGGGCAGATGGGTGTCGAACAGGTAGAAGCGGCGGCCATCGCCGATGCGCTCGAACAGGCCCCAGTTGACCATGCGCGGCAGCGGATGGCCCCAGCTGATGCTGCCCATCACCTCCGGCGTGTCCGACAGCCAGAAGTGTCCCGAGTCCACCAGCTTCAGCCTGCGGCTGTCATAGAACACGCCCATGCGTTCGCCGTCGTCCTTGCCGTCGCGGCTGGGACCGAACCAGCGGTACTCCGGCAATTGCGCGGCCAGGTAGTCGGCCTGGCGTTCGACCAGTTCCTGGGTGCCGAACACATCCGGATGCTGCGCGCGGATCAGCGCGGCCATCGCGCTGCGGCGCACATCCCAGCGCTTGTCGCCGTCGGTGTCGACCGGCACGCGCACATTGAAGCTCATCACCTTGAGCGGGGCCGGCGCGGCGGGCGTTGCGGGCGTGCGCGCCTGCGCCGGCGCGATGCACGCGCCCAGCACCAGCAGCAGAGGAAGCGCGAGCGTGCGCGCGGACGACAGCGACAGCGACATGGCAGATCTCGACAGGAGCGGAGCACGCGATGGTGGCACGGCGGTGGTGTCGGTGACCACCGCGTGGCGCGCCTGCCGAGCGGCGATCAGTTGAACGCCGACAGCGCCTGGGTGAGTTTGCCGTTGTTGTCGACCGCACCCATCGTGTAGCCCTGCCAACCCGGGTAGGCGTCGGGTTCCCAATAGAACACGCCCAGGCCGCGGCTGCCGAGCGCGCGGGTCTTGCTGAGCAGATCGGCCAGCATCGCGCGGGTGGTGGCGGCCTGCTGCCAGTCCATGCCGACCTCGCTGACGATCACGTCCGACCCGTAGCGCGCCACCATGTCCTGCATGTTGCTGGCGATCTGGGTGTTGGCGCTCTGCCAGGCATTGGGGGACGGGTAGTGCGACATGCCGACCACGTCCCACTTGCCGCCGGCCGACTTGAGGCTGTCGAAGAACCAGCGGAAGGTCGCGTTGTCGTAGCCGTTGGCCAGGTGCACGATCACCTTGGCGTTGGGATAGACCGACTTGCTGGCGTTGTAGCCGCTGTTGATCAGCTGCGCGAGGTTGCCGAAGTTGGGCGTCTTGCCGTCCGGCCACAGCATGCCGCTGTTGATCTCGTTGCCCACCTGCACCCAGCTCACGTCGATGCCGTTGGACTTGAGGTAGGACAGGATGCCGTTGGTGTGCGAATACACGTCCTTCACCAGTGTGGCGAAGTCGTGGTTGCTCCAGGCCGCCGGCTTGGTCTGCTTGCCGGGATCGGCCCAGCTGTCGCTGTAGTGGAAGTCGATCATGATGCGCATGCCCTGCGCCTTCGCGCGCTTGGCCATGTTCAGCGTGTCGGCGCCGTCGTTCCAGCCGCCCTGCGGATTGACCCACACGCGCAGCCGGATCGCGTTGACGCCGGTGCCCTTGAGCAGCGAGAAGAAATCGGTGGTGGCGCCGGAGGCGTTGCGGAACACGCGCCCGCTGCTTTCCTGCTGGTCGATCCAACTGACATCGGCGCCCTTGGCGAAGGTCTGCGCCATGGCCGGCGCACACAGGCAGGCGAGCAACAACACCAGCAGCCAGGCGGACACGCGCTTGCTCGATCGGTTCATGCGATTCTCGCAGTGATGGGAGGAGGGAAGAAGGGGCGTCGCGCGACCGAGAACGGCGGCCGGCGCGACGTGCCGGGCGGTCCCCTTGGCCGCGGCGCGCACGAGGCTAGCGCGATCGCTGTGGCGACGCGCGCTGCACTGCAGCGTCGCCGGCGCGGCGTCCACGTGCGTTGTCTGGATGGCCGATGAATCTGCGCGGTGCGTCACTTGACGCGATGCGGCATCGGCGTAGCATTTCGCCCACGCCAAGGGACAGACCCGCGGCGATCCACCCAACCGTGAGGGATGCTCATGGAGTTCGACTATCTGGTGTTCATCGGGCGCTTCGAGCCCTTCCACAACGGCCACGCTGCCGTTGCCCGCCACGCCCTGGCGCGTGGACAGAAACTCATCTTCCTGATCGGCTCGGCCGAGACTCCCCGCACCATCCGCAATCCCTGGACCGTTGCCGAGCGCAGCGTGATGATCCAGGCCGCGCTGGAAGGTGCCGGCGAGCGCTTGATCCTGCGTCCGCTGCGCGATCACCTGTACAACGAAAGCCAGTGGATCGCCGCGGTGCAGTCCACGGTGGCCGAGGCGGTGCGCAGCGACGGAGGCAGCGCCGAGGCGCGGATCGGCCTGATCGGCATGGACAAGGACGCCAGCAGCTATTACCTGCGCGAGTTCCCGCAGTGGCCGCTGGTCGACGTGCAGCACACCGAGACGCTGTCGGCGACCGAGCTGCGCCGTTACCTGTTCGAGGCCGGCAGCATCGATTTCCACGGCGCGCTGCTGATGCTGCGCGGCAACGTGCCGACGCCGGTGTTCGACATGCTCGAGGCGTTCCGCAAGAACTCGCCGTCGTATGCCGAACTGCTCGCCGAATACCAGTTCATCGAGCAATACCGCGCCGCCTGGAAGGAGGCGCCGTATCCGCCGACCTTCGTCACCGCCGATGCGGTGGTGGTGCATTCCGGGCACGTGCTGCTGGTGCGCCGCCGCGCGGCCCCCGGCAAGGGTCTGTGGGCGTTGCCGGGCGGTTTCGTCGGCCAGCACGAGAGCATCCTCGATGCGTGCCTGCGCGAGCTGCGCGAGGAGACCCGGCTGAAGATCCCGGTGCCGGTGCTCAAGGGCTCGCTGAAGAACCGCCATGTGTTCGACCACCCCGAACGCAGCCTGCGCGGGCGCACCATCACCCACGCCTTCCACTTCGAATTCGTGTTCGGCGAACTGCCCGAGGTGCGCGGCGGCGACGACGCCGACAAGGCGCGCTGGGTGCCGGTCAGCGAAGTGCTGGGCATGGGTCCGAAACTGTTCGAAGACCATCTGCACCTGCTCGAATTCTTCCTGGGCCGCGGCTGACGCGGCCTCCCCGGCCGGCGGACAGACCGCCGGCTTTCCCAGACGCGAAGGAGCTTCCGTCATGCAATGCCTGAACAACCTGCTGCTCAACACCGACAGCTACAAGGCCAGCCACTGGCTGCAGTACCCGCCCGGCACCGACGCCACGTTCTTCTATGTGGAATCGCGCGGCGGCGTCTACGACCGCACCGTGTTCTTCGGCCTGCAGTCGATCCTCAAGGAGGCGCTGGGCCGCCCCGTCACCCATGCCGACATCGACGAGGCGCGCGACCTGTTCGCCGCGCACGGCGAGCCGTTCAACGAGGCCGGTTGGCGCGACATCGTCGACCGCCTCGGCGGCCAGTTGCCGATCCGCATCCGCGCCGTGCCCGAGGGCAGCGTGGTGCCGACCCACAACGCGCTGATGACCATCGAGTCCACCGACGCGCAGGCCTACTGGGTGCCGTCGTACCTGGAGACGCTGCTGCTGCGCATCTGGTACCCGGTGACCGTGGCCACGGTGAGCTGGCACGCCAAGCAGACCCTGCGCCAGTTCCTGGAGCGCACCAGCGACGATCCGGACGGGCAGCTGCCGTTCAAGCTGCACGACTTCGGCGCGCGCGGCGTGTCCAGCCTGGAATCGGCGGCGATCGGCGGTGCGGCGCATCTGGTCAACTTCCTCGGCACCGACACCGTGTCCGGGCTGTTGCTGGCGCGCGCGCACTACCACGAGCCGATGGCCGGCTATTCGATCCCCGCCGCCGAGCACAGCACCATCACCAGTTGGGGCCGCGAGCGCGAGGTCGATGCGTACCGCAACATGCTCAAGCAGTTCGGCAAGCCCGGCGGCGTGGTCGCGGTGGTGTCGGACAGCTACGACATCTTCCACGCGATCCGCGAGCACTGGGGCACCACGCTGCGCGAGGAGGTGATCGCCTCCGGCGCCACCGTGGTGATCCGCCCGGACTCCGGCGATCCGGTGGCAGTGGTGCACCAGTGCCTGGAACTGCTCGACGAGGCGTTCGGCCACAGCGTCAACGGCAAGGGCTACAAGGTGCTCAACCACGTGCGGGTGATCCAGGGCGACGGGGTCAACCCGACCAGCATCCGCGCGATCCTGGAGCGCATCACCAGCGCCGGCTACGCCACCGACAACCTGGCCTTCGGCATGGGCGGCGCCTTGCTGCAGCGGCTCGACCGCGACACCCAGAAGTTCGCGTTGAAGTGCTCGGCCGCGCGCGTCGACGGCCGCTGGATCGATGTCTACAAGGATCCGGTCACCGACAAGGGCAAGCTCAGCAAGCGCGGGCGCATGCGTCTGCTGCGGCACCGCGAGTACGGCAGCTACCGCACCGAGCCGGTGGCGCCAGACGCGGTGTCGGCCGAAGCGGTCGCCGGCCCGGCCGGCTACGACGATGCGATGGTCACCGTGTGGGAGAACGGCCGCCTGCTGCACGACTGGACCTTCGCCGAGGTGCGCGAGCGCGCGAACGCCGCGCGCCTGTAGGAGGCGCTCATGCATGCGTCCCTGCCGAGTCCGCCGCCATTGAGCGGCGGCTCGCCGCTGTTCGCCGCGCTGCGCGCCAGCACCCCGCACCTGGAATGGCGGGTGCCGGCCGCGGCGGATGCCTCGCGCTGGCGCCAGCAGCGCATCGGCGCGCGCGACTACCGCGTGGCGCAGCCGGTGACCTTCACCCCCTACGCATCGGTGCGGCCATGTTCGGCGCGCTGCCGTTTCTGCTCGGAAACCCTGCGGCCGCAGGCCGGCGGCACCGCCGCGGCCAGCCTGCGGCCGCCGCTGGACTACTTCGCGCAGTTGCGCCAGGCGCTGGCGCAACTGCGCGGGCTGCCGCTGTCGCATTCGCTGTCGGGATTGGAAATGACCGACGACGAAGACTGGTTCGTGGAACTGCTGCAGACCCTGGGCGTGGCCGAGCGCGAGGGACTGCTGGTCGAGCAGCGGGTGCTGTACAGCAATGGCGCCGGCTTCGCCCGCGGCCGCGGCGACGCGCTGCTGCAGGCATTGCAGCGCTTCGGCCTGTCGTGGATCGAACTGTCGCGGCACCATCCGCAGCAGTCGCACAACGATCCGATCATGCGTTTCCGCGACGGCGAAGCGATTGCCGACGCGGGCGTCTTCGTCGCCACCGCGCAGCGCATCGCCGAAGCGCTGCCATTGCGCATGGTGTGCATCCTGCAGCACGGCGGCATCGCCGATGCCGACGGCGTCGCCGCCTATCTGGACTGGGCGCGCGCCTGCGGGGCGCGCACCGTGATCTTCCGCGAGTTCTCCCGGCTCGGCGATGGCTACCGCGATGGCGGCACCGCGCGCTATCTGACGCAGGCGCGGGTCGCGGTGGAGCAGGTACTCGGCGCCTGCATGGCTGCGCCGTGGTGGCGCACGCTGCAGCCGCTGCAGATCACCGAGGGCTACTACTTCTGGAACCTGCGCCTGGCCACCGCCGACGGCATGGAGGTGGTGTTCGAGACCTCCGACTACGGCGCGATGCACGCGCGCCACGACAGCGGCGACATCTACAAGCTGGTGTTCTTCGCCGATGGACGGCTGTGCGCCGGCTGGCAGCCGGACCGCGATCTGCTGTGGCGGGCGCCGCATGGATAGCCGCAGCTGGTGGACGCCGTCGCCGGATCCGCCGGAACATCGGCTGCCGGAGGACCTGCGCCAGCGCGACCCGCTGGGCGCGCGCGACTGCGGCTGGGTCGGGCAGATGCGCCCGTTCGTGCGCCATTTCAGCGCGCCCGGCGCGCGTGTGCTGGATCCGTTCTGCGGCTTCGGCAGTACGCTGCTCGCGGCCGAACTGGAAGGCCGCCACGGCATCGGCCTGGAGATCGACGCGGCACGTGCGCGGCTGGCGCGCGAACGGCTGCAGCGGCTGCGCCTGCACGCCGAGGTGCTGGACGGCGGCTTGCCGCACTGCGCGCCATCCGCGCCGGTGGACCTGTGCCTGACCAATGTCCCGTACTTCGGCTGCGCCTGGCCGGCTGAGGCAGGGGCCGGTCAGCTCTACGCCAGCGCCGACTATGCAGGCTACCTGCACGGCCTGCGTGCGGTGTTCCATGGGGTGCGCCGCCACCTGCGCGAGGACGGCTTCTGCATCGCGATGGTGGAGAACGTCCAGCTCGGCGAGACCACGGTGCCGCAGGCCTGGGACCTGGCGCGGATCCTGGGCAGCCTGTTCGTGCCCTGTCCCGAGCGGGTGCTGTGCTACCCGCGCGAGACGGCGCAGCCGCTGGCGCCAGGCGACACCCGCAACGATCGCAGCCACGAGTACGCGCTGATCTTCCAGCACCGGCGCCAGCGCATCGACCTGGCAGGCACGGCGCAACTGCTGGCGGCCCTGCGCGCAGACGGTTTCGCCTTCGCGTTGTACGGCAGCTATCCGCGCTGGCTGGCCGATCCGGCGGCGGCGCCGCGTCTGCCCGGCGACGTCGACCTGCTGCTGCCGCGCGACCTGGACGGCCTGCTGCGGCTGCTCGACTGGCTGCGCGCGCGTGGCTTCCTGCTGAGCCTGTGGGGCGAGCCGCTGGTGGCACCGCCGACCCTGCAACTGCTCGACGCCCATCATTACCTGCGCGCCGAACGCCGCGCCGGCGACGGCGGCCTGCTGCGCGTGGACCTGGCGCTGGAACCCGCCGCCGCCTGACCCGGCGGCGGCCGGGCCGCGCATCTCGCTAACCGCGGGATGAGCGGCCGCGGCGGCGTCAAGGCCGCGCCGACGCGCTTGCGGCTATCCTTTGCCGCGGTTCCCTCTCTCCGGTCAACGGCCTATGTCCGCTCCCTCCAAGGTTCTCGCCATTCCCGCGCTCGCGCTGATCGCGATCGGCCTGAGCGGCTGCTTCGCGCGCAAGCAGGACGGCCTGGTGAAAGAGACCTTCAACTCCGACAACACCTATTCGCGCAACTATCCGGTGCAGCCGGCGCAGGCCTGCGAATCGGCGCGCCGCGCCCTGCTGAGCCAGGGCTACGTGGTGTCCAAGGCCACCGCCGATGCGGTGGAAGGTACCAAGAACTTCCAGCCCAGCGATGAGTTGCACGAGCAGCTGGAACTGCGCGTGTCCTGCGTGGCGCACGGGCAGGACGAATCCTGGGTGTTCGTCAGTGCCTTGCAGGACCGCTACGCGCTGAAGAAGAGCCCGACCTCGGCCAGCGTCGGTGTCGGCGTACTCGGCTCGGTGTCGCTGCCGATCGGCAGCAGCGACGACTCGATGGTGCGGGTCGCCAGCAGCACCGTGCAGGACGGCGACTTCTACAAGCGCTTCTTCCAGTTGATGAGCGAGTACCTGCCCAAGAGCAAGCCAGCACCGGCGCCGCCCGCGCATCCGCCGGCGCCTGCGGCGATGGCTGCACCGGCACCAGCACCGGCAGCACCCGCAGCGGCCGCGTCGCCCGAGCCGTCACCGACGCCCGCCGCGGTGCCCACGCCGCCGCCGGCACCCGCATCGACCACGGCAGCGCAGCCGCCGGCCACGACGGCACCGGCAAGCAACGAACCCGGTGGCGCCGACTGATTCAGGCGCTGCTGCAGAAGCTGAATGCGGCCGATTTCGCTTCACGAACCATTCGCGAAGTCGGTGAGAAGGTGGCGCCCGTCGAGAGCGCGGTGCTTGTGCATCGGCTCCGCCACCCAGGAGCAATCAGCATGAACACTCTCAAATCCGCCTTGTGTCTTTCCGTGCTCGCCATCGCCACGGCCGCCGCGCCGCTCGCCGAGGCGCAGCGCCATTACGGTCCCGAGGACAATGGCCGCCGCTTCAGCGACGGCACCCGCGTGCACTGCAAGAAGGTCGCGGTGCGCAAGAACAGCACCGACCCGGACCGCATCGGCGGCACCCTGGCGGGCGCGGCGATCGGCGGCCTGCTCGGCAACCAGATCGGCAAGGGCGATGGCCGCAAGCTGGCCACGGTCGGCGGCGCGGTCGCCGGTGGCGCTACCGGCCGTTACATCCAGGGCCAGCGTCAGCAGGCCAACGGCAACCGCGTGGTCGAGACCGTCTGCAAGCGCTACTGAGTCGCGGCTGCGTCGTGTCGTTCGGCGTCTGCCGCCGACCTGACGACCTGACGACGTGATACAGCACGCCCCGGCGGAGGCCTCCGCCGGGGCGTTTTCTTTTTGGGTGCTGCTTGCGACGTCGCGCGATGCGGCGTCGCGGCAGCTCAATCGGCGAGCAGGTCGCGCAGCGCCGCGTCCAGCTGCGGATAGCGGAACACATAGCCCTCGCGCTGCGCGCGTGCGGGCAGCACGCGCTGGCTGCCCAGCAACAGTTCGGCCATCTCGCCGAAGCCCAGGCGCAGCGCCGCCGCCGGCATCGGCAGCAGCGCCGGACGATGCAGGGTCGCGGCGAGTTGCTGCGCGAACGCGGCATTGGTCACCGGTGCTGGCGCGGTGGCGTCGTAGGCGCCTTCGCCACCGTGCTGCAGCAGCCACAGCAGCAGCCCGACCTGATCGTCGCGGTGGATCCAGCTCATCCACTGGCGGCCATCGCCCATGCGTCCGCCCATGCCGAAGCGGAACGGCAGCAGCATCCGCGCCAGCGCGCCGCCGTCGCGGCCCAGCACCACGCCGGTGCGGACCAGGCTGGTGCGCACGCCCAGGTCCTGCGCGCGCAACGCTTCGGCTTCCCAGTCGCGGCACAGCTCGGCGGAAAAGTCGTCGCCGGGCGTGCTGGCTTCGTCCAGGACCTCGTCGCCGCGATCGCCGTAGTAGCCGATCGCCGAGCCGGAGATCAGGCAACCGGGGCGCCGCGCGGCGTCGAGTCCGCGCATCCAGTCGAGCAGGGCGCGGGTGGTGCCGATGCGCGAGGTGCGGAAGCGGCGCTTGCGGGTGGCGCTCCAGCGTCCTTCGCCCAGCGGTTCGCCGGCGAGGTTGACTACCGCATCGGCCGGTCCGGCACGCCGCAGGTCGTCCAGCGCCTGCACCGCCGGCAACAGCCGTGCCGCGCGCGCCGGGTCGCGGGTGAGCACGCTGACCGTGTGCCCGGCGTCGAGCAGGGCAGGGCACAACGCGCGGCCGATGAATCCGGTGCCTCCGGTAACGAGCACGTGCATGCAGGGGATCGCTTGCGCCAAGGGAGCCGCAGTGTAGGTGCGCCGGGCATGGCGGAAGAGTGAATGCCGGGCCGCCGGTGCGCTGGCTGTGGGTTTCGCGACGCCTGCACGGGCGCGGCGGCACGCTGCGCGGGCGCCGCCGCCGCGTGGCCAACGGAAGCTCCTGTTCGCGATGTCCGCTCCATGATCCGACCACCGAGGTTCGCTTGCATGCCGCGTCTGCGCCGCGGCGTCGGCGTGCTGCTGGCCGCGCTGCTGGCCAGTACCGCGGCGACGGCCGCGCCAGCGCCGGCCGACCAGGCCAGCGCCGCCTGCCTGACCACCCTGCTGGAGCGGCTCGGCTGGCGCATCGGCAGGACCGCCGACGCGCAGCCACGCATCGCCGCTGGCGCACCCTGCGAACGCGGTTCGCTGGCCGAGGCGCAGGCGCACGGCGATCTGCAGGCGGCCTTGCCCGCCGGCTGGAGCGACGCGCAGCGGCAGCAGGCGCTGCGCGCCTTGCTGGACGCGCCGGCGACGCAGTGCGGCTATTTCCTGCAACTGGGCGCGGCTACCACGCGTGCGGTCGCGCGGCTGCAGGACAACCCCGGCTATCGCTTCTCGGCGCTGCAACTGGGCTGGATCGGCTTCGGCCTGCGCGGCGCGCACGCGCATGGCTGGGAGCGCTTCCGCAGCTTCGGCCGCGGCTATCGGCCGGCAGGCGGCAATGCGCAGGCGATCGAGGCGTTCTACAGCGGCCACGTGCGCTCGGAATGCGGCGTCGGCCGGCAGATCGCGCAACTCGCGACGCAGCGCGAACTGTATGGCGATGCCGCGTTCGATCGTGCGTTCAGCGCCGACGAGCTGTCGATCGGCACCTTCCTGACCCTGCACGACACCGACAGCATCCTGCTCGGCGCGCACGCCGGCGAGTTCTTCGCCGACGGCAAGGCGGCCAGGACCGCGCAGCGCGGCCGTGCCGCCTTCCTCGGTGCGCCCGGCTACATCGTGCACGTGTTCGAGCGCCGTTACCTGGACGACATCAACAACCAGGCGGAAAACTTCGTGGTCGCCGCGGTCAGTGCCGAGGCCGCGGCGTCTCTGCGCGCGCATGGTGGCTTCGCGTACTACGACGGCCAGAACCGGCGCATCTGGGAACTGGCGCAGACGCTGCGCGGGCCGGGGCGCGAACGCTTCGAGCGCCTGCTGTACGCGCGCGACCCGGTGCTGCGCGCGCGCCTGGATCCGGCCCAGCAGGCGGTGCTCGCGCAACTCGACGCCTTGCTCGACGATCCGTTCTACCGGGGCTTTCAGGTCTACGTGCATCCCAAGGGCGTCAAGCCGATCGGCTATCACGTGGTGCGGCTGCTGGATCGCAATCCGCGCACCCCGTTCGCGATCGAGCTGACCCTGCACAACCTGCACACCACGCTGTACCGGCGCTGGCGCGACCTGCAACTGCACGACTGCGCACAGGCGTCGCGGTCGGCGCGTGCCGATGTGCCGGCGCCTTAGCTGCGCGTCACGTCGGCGCCGCCGCTTCGTGAGACCCTAACCCTCCTTTTTTTCGAACCGGGAACGACGCATGGAACTGGGACTTGTAGGCTTGGGCCGGATGGGCGCCAACATGGCCGAGCGGCTGGTGCGCGGCGGGCATCGCGTGGTCGGTTTCGACCTGGGCGAGGCCGCGCGCAGTGCGGCGCAGCAGCGCGGGGTGGAAGCGGTCGACAGCATGGCCGCGCTGATCGCGGCGCTGCCGGCGCCGCGCGCGGTATGGCTGATGGTGCCCGCCGGCAAGGTCGTCGACGACACCCTGGCGGCGCTGCTGCCGCTGCTGGGCAAGGGCGACGTGGTGATCGACGGCGGCAATTCCTACTACAAGGATTCGATGCGCCGCGCCGGCGAACTTGCCGCGCACGGCATCGCCTATGTCGACTGCGGCACCAGCGGCGGCGTGTGGGGGCTGCGCGAGGGCTACAGCCTGATGATCGGCGGCGACACCGCCGCGGTGCAGCGCCTGCACGACGTGTTCGCGACCCTGGCGCCGGCGGCCGATGCCGGCTGGGGACATGTCGGCCCCAGCGGCGCCGGCCACTTCACCAAGATGGTCCACAACGGCATCGAGTATGGAATGATGCAGGCCTATGCCGAAGGCTTCGCGCTGATGGGGCGCAAGCAGGAATTCGCACTGGACCTGCACCAGGTGGCCGAGGTCTGGCGCCAGGGCAGCGTGGTGCGTTCGTGGCTGCTGGACCTGTGCGCCGATGCGCTGGGCGACAATCCGACCCTGGCCGGCATCGCGCCGTTCGTCCAGGATTCCGGCGAAGGCCGCTGGACCGTGGCCGAGGCGATCGACCTGGACGTGCCGGCGCCGGTGATCACCCTCTCGCTGCTGGAGCGGCTGCGCTCGCGCGACGACGATTCGTTCGCCGACAAGCTGCTGGCGGCGATGCGCAACCAGTTCGGCGGCCATGCGATCAAGCACGAGGGCGGCGTCGCACCCGCGCCGGGCGGCACGCGTCCGGCCTGAGCCGCGACGCTCAGTCCAGCGCCACGCTGCAACCGGAGGCGGCGCTGTGCACGCCCGCCTCCAGCAGGCGCATCACCGCCAGCGCCTGCGCCGCATCCACCGGCGCAGGCCCGCGCCCGGCCAGCGCCTCGCGAAACGCCGCATAGCAGTCGCGGTAATCGCCGCGATGCGCGGGCAGCGTCTGCACGGCATGGGTGCCGTCGGCGCCGACCAGGCGCAACTGGCCGGGCAGGGGATCCTCGCCCCAGCCGGGCGCGCCCGGCGCGACCCCGGCGCGCAACTGCGCTTCCTGCGTGTCCAGTCCATGCTTGAGATAGCTGCCGGCGGTGCCGTGGAGCGCGAAGCGCAGGCCGTTCGCGGCGACCAGCGAACCGGCATGCAGCACCACCCGCAGCCGCGGGTAGCGCAGCACCGCGTGCACGTAATCGACCGTCTGCGCGCCGGGGCGCTGCAGCGCCAGGTCGGCCTGCAGCGCCTGCGGTGGACCGAACAGTTGCAGCGCCTGGTCGAGCAGGTGCGGCCCCAGGTCGAACCATAGCCCCGAGCCGGGGAGTGCGTGCTCGCGCCAGCGGTCGACCACCTGCGGACGATGGCGGTCGAAGTGGGAATGGAATTCGGCGATCTCGCCGAGCGTGCCGGCCTCCAGCAAGGCGCGGACGCCCAGGAAGTCGCCGTCCCAGCGCCGGTTCTGGAACACGCTGACGATGCGGCCGACGCGTTGCGCCTCGTCGAGCACCTGCTGCGCCTCGGCCAGGTCCAGGGTGAACGGCTTGTCCACCAGCACGTGCTTGCCCTGGGCCAGGGCGGCCAGCGCCAACGGCGCGTGGGTCTGGTTGGGCGTGGCGATCACCACCGCATCGATCCGCGGATCGGCGAAGGCCTGCGCCGCATCGGCGACCACGTGCGCGTGTGGCCAGGCCGCGTTCACCGCCTCGGCCTGGCGCGAGACCACGGTGTGCAGATGCAGGCCGGGCGTGTGTGCGATCAGCGGCGCATGGAAGGTGCGGCCCACGTAGCCGAAGCCGAGCAGGGCGAGATTGAAGACGGGCATGGGCGCGGGCGGAAGCGACGGGCACTCAGTATGGCCCGGCCCCTGTCCGTGGGTTGCGCATTCACGCTGCGGCGATTCCGTGGTCACGCTGCCTGTACGACGACGTGGTGGAGACTGCGCGCACATTCAGCGGAGGAAGACATCATGAAGACGATCAACGCACGCACCCTGCTCGGCGCCACCCTGGTGGCCGGTTTCGCGTTCGGCGCGGGCCAGGCGTTCGCCGCCGGTCAGGCCACCGGTGCCAAGGACCACGGCACCATGGGCCAGCAGGACGCCATGCAGCACGACACCACCGCCCACGACGCCAGCCGCCACGACTCCAAGGAGCCGGTCACCGACACCTGGATCACCACCAAGGTGAAGGCCGATCTGCTGGCCACCAAGAACGTGTCGGGCACCGAGATCAAGGTCGATACCGTCAATGGCACGGTCAAGCTCTCGGGCGCGGTCGCCACCAAGGCGGAGAAGGACAAGGCCGTGGCGGTCGCCAAGAAGATCGACGGGGTCAAGAAGGTCGATGCGACCGACCTGAAGGTCAGCGCCGCCGCCAAGAAGTAAGCATTGCGCTCCGCGGCCGCGGGTGGGGATGCGACGAGGCGCCCCACCCGCGACAGCCGGCTCGCGACGCACCCTGCGGGGTGCGTTTTTTTTGGAATCTCGAAATTTGAGACGTGCATCGCATTTCGCGTCGCTTTGACACCGGCTCAGACATCATGCCTTCATGTTCGTCAACGGATCACGCGCGATGTTGGAGACCCAAGCCCACCCAGCCGCGAGCCCTGCGGCGGCGGCGGCCGAAGCGCTCGGCGCCGCGCTGTCGAGCCGTGGCGCCCAGCCGTCGCTGTTGCTGCCGGCCGTGCGCAGGCTCGAGGCACAGTTGAGCATGTTGCTGACCACCTTTCATGACGACGCCGGCTTCTGGCCCGCGTTCTCCGTGCTGATGCAGGAGCTGGATCAGGGCCTGAGCCTGTCCGAGCGCCGGCGCCTGCACAGCCACGCCGATTTCCTGCTGGTGCGCGCCGGCATGCCGGCCTGGACCTTGGTCGGCGCCAATGCCGGTTCCGCCCCGCCCTCGGCGCGCCGGCCCTGAGCGCGGTGTGTGCGGGGGACTGGTGCGGGCGGCCACATGCCGCCCGCTTCGTCGTGCGCGTGCACTGGGTTAGAGTCATTGCCGATGCCGCGATCGGGGTGTCGCGCTTCCGCTGAATAATTCATCTGCTGCCGGGGAAGATGGGCGACAATGCGCGCCCGCGATGGCCGCAGCCGTTCCTTCTTTTCACGCATCCGCTATGCAGACCATCGCCAAACACGATGCTTGGGACCGCTGGCGCCTGCCGCTGCTGGCCTTGGCCGTCGTCCTGATCGTCATCCTGCCCTCGCTGCTGCTGCGGCAGATGAATGCCAGCACCCTGCGCGCGGCCGACTGGGTGGCGCACAGCCAGGAAGTGACCGCCACCCTGAACGGGATGGAGGCGGATCTGCGCGACATGGAGTCGGCGGCGATGGCGATGTCGCATGGCGTGCAGTCGCCGATCCTGACCGCCCGCATGGAGCAGTCGCGCAAGTCGCTGCAGCCGACCCTTGCGCACCTGGCCGAGCTGACCCGCGACAATCCGGACCAGCAGGTCCGCGTCGGTCGCCTGCAGAGCACGCTGGAACGGCGCGGCCTGATCGCCGAGCGGATCGCGCAGACCCGCGATCCGGAGCGGATCCGCGCCTTGATCCAGGACATGACCGCCGACAACCCGGTGCGCGGCCTGATCAACGAACTGCAGCGGCGCGAGGACGACCTGCTGGTCGAGCGCACCGCCGACGCCGATCAGCGGCGCATGCTGGCTTCCGCTGTCAGTTGGGCCTCGCTGGTGGTGCAACTGCTGCTGTTGGGCCTGGTGATCTGGCTGCTGCAACGGCAGATCGGCCGGCGCCTGGACGCCGAGCGCGACATGTTGCGCGCCAACGGCCGCGCCGCGGCGGTGCTGCAGACCGTGCGCGAGCCGATCGTGCTGCTCGACAACGGGCAGCGCATGCTGATGCACAACACCGCCTTCGCCGAGCTGTACGGCATGGACCTGGCCGATCCGCCGAGGATGCTGACCGAGGTCGGCGACGGCGTCTGGCAGGATCCGATCATCGCCCAGCGCCTGGCCGACGTGCTGCTGCGCGGTCGCGAATTATGGGATTTCGAGCACGAACAACTCGGCGCGGACGGCGTACCAAGAACCATGCTGCTGAATGCGCGGCGCATGCCGCTGCCGGACAGCGAGGATGAAGTGGTCTTGATGACGGTCAGCGACATCACCCTGCAGAAGAGCGCCCAACAGCGCATCCAGGAGCTGAACCGGCAACTGGAAGGCAAGGTCGAGCAGGTGTCGGAGGTCAACCGCGAACTGGAGGCGTTCAGCTACTCGGTCTCGCACGATCTGCGCGCGCCGCTGCGCCACGTGGCCGGCTTCGCCGACAAGCTGGTGCGCCACCTGGGCGATGGCGCCGACGAGAAGAGCCGGCACTACCTGGAGGTGATCGGCACCTCGGCGCGGCGCATGGCCTCGCTGATCGACGACCTGCTGGTGTACTCGCGCCTGGGCCGCAGTGCGCTGCGCCTGCAGGCGGTGGACATGCAGTCGCTGGTGGCGGAGACGCGTTCGGTGCTCGACGCCAACTACCAGTCCGACCATGGCGACAGCGGGCATCGCATCGAATGGAGCATCGCGCCGTTGCCGATCCTGGTCGCCGACGAAAACATGATGCGCCAGCTGTGGCTGAACCTGCTCGGCAATGCGGTCAAGTACAGCGCCAAGCGCGAGGTCGCGCAGATCGAGGTCGGCTACCAGGTGCAGCCGGACGGCAGCCATCACTTCAGCGTGCGCGATAATGGCGCAGGCTTCGACATGACCTACGCGGCCAAGCTGTTCGGCGTGTTCCAGCGCCTGCACAAGGCCAGCGAGTATTCCGGTACCGGCATCGGCCTGGCCAGCGTGCGCCGCGTGCTGGCCCGCCATGGCGGCCACATCTGGGCCGAGTCCGCCCCCGACCAGGGCGCCACCTTTCATTTCGTCTTGCCCCCGGCGCCCGAAGCGTCCTCTACCGAGTTCATTGCATGACCGCCATCCGCACCATCCTGCTTGCCGAAGACAGTCCCGCCGACGCCGAAATGGCGGTGGATGCGTTGCGCGACGCGCGTCTGGCCAATCCCATCGTGCACGTCGAGGACGGCGTGGAGGCGATGGACTACCTGCTGCGCCGCGGCGCCTATGCCGACCGCGAGGAAGGCCTGCCGGCGGTGCTGCTGCTGGACATCAAGATGCCGCGCATGGACGGCCTGGAAGTGCTCAAGCTGGTGCGCAGCCAGGAATCGCTCAAGCGCCTGCCGGTGGTGATCCTGTCGTCCTCGCGCGAGGAAAGCGACCTGGCCCGCAGCTGGGACCTGGGCGTGAACGCGTATGTGGTCAAGCCGGTGGACGTGGACCAGTTCTTCACCGCGGTGAAGACCCTGGGCACCTTCTGGGCGCTGATCAACCAGGCGCCGGACAAAGAGTAAGCGCGCATGCCCACCACCGGCCCCAGGCTTGGCCCGATCCGGATCCTCATGGTCGAGGATTCGCCGGAGGATGCCGAGCTGCTGTCCGACCAGTTGCTGGACGCCGGCCTGGAGGCGACCTTCCGCCGCGTGGAAAGCGAGCCGACCCTGCGCGAGGCGCTGGGCGAGTTCGCCCCGGACATCGTGCTGTCGGACCTGAGCATGCCCGGGTTCTCCGGGCACGAGGCGTTGCGGGTGGTGCGCGAGGACGGCAACGCGGTGCCCTTCATCTTCGTCTCCGGCACCATCGGCGAGGAGACCGCGGTGGAGGCGCTGCGCGACGGCGCCAACGACTACATCATCAAGCACAACCCGACCCGCCTGCCGTCGGCGGTGGCGCGGGCGATCCGCGAGGCCCGCACCGAGCGCGAGCGGCAGCGGGTGGAGCGCGAGCTGATGCGCGCGCAGCGCCTGGAGAGCCTGGCCCTGCTCGCCGCCGGCCTCAGCCACGACCTGCGCAACATCCTGCAGCCGCTGCTGATCGTGCCGGAACTGCTGGTCGGCCGCAGCGACGATCCGCAGGTTCGGCATCTGGCCGACGTGATCGCCGAGTGCGGCCGGCGCGGCCACGAAATGGCCGAGTCGATGCTCTCGTTCGTGCGCGGCTCGCGCACGCCGAGCGAGCGGGTGCGCATCGCCGAACTGTTCCAGGCGGTGCAGATGCTGCTCAAGAGCAGCCTGCCGGAGCGGGTGACGCTGCAGGCGGACGTGGCCGACCCGGCGCTGTCGATCGAGGCCAACTACACCGAACTGCAGCAGTGCCTGCTCAACCTCGGCCTCAACGCGATCCAGGCCATGCCCGACGGCGGCCAGCTGAGCTTCTCGGCGGCGCCGGCGATCGGCGCCGACGGCAGCGAGCAGGTGCGCATCCTGGTCCGCGACAGCGGCATGGGCATGGACGCGGAGACCCAGGCGCGGCTGTTCAGCCCCTTCTTCACCACCAAGCCGGACGGCACCGGCCTGGGCCTGATCTCGTGCAAGCGCATCGTCGAAAGCTACGGCGGCCGGATCGGCGTGGACAGCACGCCGGGCCAGGGCACCTGTTTCGAAATGCTGATCCCGCTGCGCGCGCCGGCGCCATCGACCGAGCCCGAGCTGTCGTTGCCGATGGGCAAGGGCCAGCGCGTGCTGCTGGTCGACGGCGAGGCCACGCGGCTGTCGCTGCTCGGCAACGCGCTGTCCAGCCAGGGCTACCGCCCGCAACTGGCGTCCGACGGCGCTGCCGCGCTGCGCGACGTCGAGGAGCACGGCCTGCCGGATCTGGTGATCGTCGACAGCGACATCATCCTGCTCTCGGCGGTGCACCTGCTGCTGGCGCTGCAGGACCTCGGCTACCAGGGCCCGGCGATCGTGCTCGAGGACACCGGCACCACCCTGGAACGCGACCACTTCCCCGCCGACATCGCCGTGCACGTCCTGCGCAAGCCGCTGGAAATGCAGCGCGTGTTCCGGGCCGTGGCGCATGCCCTCGAAAGCGGTTGAGGTGCTGGGAATGGGGATGGGGGAATGGGGAATGGGAACGGCAAAAGCCAAAGCCAAAGCCGATGCTCATTGCTGCATGGCGACCGTATCTCCAGCGCTAGCTGCGCGATGACGTGACTCGTTTATCTGGATTCACCGAGAGAGGCAAAGCTCACCGGATCCGATAAGTGCAGCTTGGAACGCAAGGACAGCGGATTGACGCCTCAGCGGCCATCATGTCTCAGCGCAAGCTCCGCGCTCCGGCTGTTCCGATTCCCCATTCCCGACTCCCCAATCCCGGCCCCTCACTGCTGCGCCGACTGGTCTTCCGGGTCGCGGCGGGCGGGGGCGCGGCGGGGAGGCAGGGGCGGCAGGGCGTCGCGGGCTTCGGTGTCGTGGTCGGCGGCCAGGGCCGGTTCCCACGGGAAACGCGGCAGGGTGCGCACGGCGTTCTCCAGCTTGCGCGACCAGGTGTCGTGGATCTCGGCGTACAGCGGCGTGTCCGCTTCCAGGCGCATGCGCTCGGTCACGCGCAGGTCGTTGCGGCGGATCAGCGCCAGGTCGATCGGCATGCCCACCGACAGGTTGGAGCGGATGGTCGAGTCCAGCGACACCAGCGCGGTGCGCGCGGCGTCTTCCAGTTGCATCTCCGAGCGGATGATGCGGTCCAGGATCGGCTTGCCGTACTTGGATTCGCCGATCTGCAGGTAGGGCGTCTCCGGCGAGGTGGCGATGGCGTTGCCGAGCGGGTAGATCATGTACAGCCCGGGCCGTTCGCCGGCGATCTGCCCGCCCAGGATCAGCGTCGACTGCACGTTGACGCCGCTGTGCTGGGATTGCTCGGAGAGCTTGATCTGGCTGGAGGCCAGCACCTCGCCGACGTACTCGGCCACCTCGAACAGATGGCGGAAGCTGCGCAGGCTGCGCGGCGCCTCGGGATCGTCGGCGTCGCGCTGCAGGCGCGAAATGGTCAGCTGGGTGGTCGCCAGGTTGCCGGCCGACATCAGTGCGAACACCGCCTGGCCCGGATACTCGAACACGTGCAGCTTGCGATGCACGCGGACGTCGTCCAGCGAGGCGTTGGTGCGGGTGTCAGCGGCGAAGACCAGGCCTTCGTCCACTTCGATGCCGACGCAATATGTCATGGCGATGCCGAAACCGGGTGCATCTGGATTCTATGCGGGCTGGCGCGGGCTGGCTAGCCGTTGACGCTCGGCGCCGCGGCATGCGCGAATAGTGCATGACCACCGTGCTTCTGAGCCTGGGCAGCAATCTGCGCCCGCATCACCACCTGGCCGCGGCGATCGCGGCGCTGCGCCGGCAGTTCGGCGCGATCGCGGTGTCGCCGACCTATCGCACCGCGGCGGTCGGTTTCGACGGGCCGGCGTTCCTGAACAACGCGGTGGCGCTGCAGACCGACTGGGAGCTGGCGCCGCTGGACGACTGGCTGCATGCGCTGGAGGACGCGCATGGCCGCGACCGCAGCGGCCCGCGCTTCAGCGACCGCACCCTGGACATCGACGTGGTGTTCTACGGCGACCGCATCGTCGAAGGCCCCGGCCACCTGCGCATCCCGCGGCCCGAGCTGCGCCACGCCTTCGTGCTCAAGCCGCTGGCCGACATCGCCGCCGATTTCGTCGATCCGGTCAGCGGCCAAACCCTGGGCGCGCTATGGCAGGCGCATGCGGAGCATGGGAAGGCGTTCGAGGTGGTCGAGTTGGTCGATGAAGCCGGGAATGGGGAATCGGGATTGGGGAATCGGTAGAGCTGGGCGCCGGGCCGATCGTCGCGTTGTCATGACGCGGCCTGGCGTGGCTCTCAGCAATGGCTGGGAAGAGGTCGCGCTTGCCGATTCCCCATTCCCTATTCCCGGTTCCCAGCCTTCAGGTCAGCCCACGTCCGCCATCCACCCGCACGGTCTGCCCGGTGACGAAGCTGGCGTCGTCGAGCAGCCAGCGCACCGTGTCGGCGATTTCCTCGACCTGGCCGGTGCGCGCCAGCGGGGTGCGTGCCAGCAGCGCTTGTTGTGCGGCGGCGTCCTTGCCGGCGTCGGGCCACAGGATCGCGCCGGGGGCGATGGCGTTGACGCGCACCTGCGGTGCCAGTTCCAGCGCCAGCGAGCGGGTCAGCATCGCCAGGGCGGCCTTGGCCGCGCTGTACAGCGGATGCGCGCGCAGCGGCGTTTCCGCGTGCACGTCGGTCATGTTGACGATCGCGCCGCCGTGCTGACGCAGCTGCGCGGCCGCGGCCTGCGCCAGGAACAGCGGCGCGCGCGCGTTGACCGCGAGCAGGTCGTCCCATTGCGCCGGCGTAGCCTCGTGCAGCGGCGTGGGATAGAAGTTGGAGGCGTTGTTGACCAGCGCGTCGAGCCGGCCGAAGCGGGACACGCACTGCGCCACCAGGTCGGGCAGCTGCGCGGTGTCGCGCAGGTCGGCCTGCAGCGTCAGCGTGCTGCCGGCGCGCAGGGATTCCAGTTCCTGCGCCAGCGCCTGCAGCTCGGCCTGCGAGGTGTGCGCATGCAAGGCGAGGTCATAGCCGGCCGCGTGCAGGCGCCGGGCGATGCCGGCGCCGATGCGCCGCGCGCTGCCGGTGATCAGGGCGACTTTGGTCTGGGTCATGTGCGGGTTCCATGCTCGGCTATGCTGTGCATTGTCCACGCAATCGTGCAGCGCATGCCCACCGACCTTCCTTCGCCCGATGCCACCGCGCTGGCCCACAGCGATCGCCTGGCCGCGCACATGCGCGCCGAGATCGCCGCCGCCGGCGGAGCCATTCCGTTCTCGCGCTTCATGGAGCTGGCGCTGTACGCGCCCGGTCTGGGCTACTACAGCGCCGGCAGCAGCAAGTTCGGCGAGGAAGGCGATTTCGTCACTGCGCCGGAGCTGGGGCCGCTGTTCGCCGCCACCGTGTCCAATGCGCTGGCGCCGGTGCTGCAGCAACTCGGGCCGCAGGCGCGCATGCTGGAAGTGGGCGGCGGCAGCGGCGCGTTCGCCGAGGTCATGCTCAAGCGCCTGCTGGCGCTGGATGCGCTGCCCGAGCGCTACGCGATCCTGGAGCCCAGCGCCGATTTGCGCGAACGCCAGCGCGAGCGCCTGGCGCGCACGCTGATCCCGCCGGTGTTCGACCTGGTGGAATGGCTGGACCGGCCGTTCGACGACGACTGGAACGGCGTGCTGTTCGCCAACGAGGTGATCGACGCCTTGCCGACGCCGCGCTTCGCGCTGCGCGACGGCGAGGTGTTCGAGGAGACCGTGATGTTGGACGGCGAGGGCCGCTTCCGCCGCGGCGAACAGCCGGCCGATCCGCTGCTGGCGGCGGCGGTGCGCCACCTCGAGCGCTACCTGCAGACGCCGTTCGCCGACGGCTACCGCTCCGAATTGCTGCCGCAGTTGCCGTACTGGATCCAGGCGGTGGCCGGCGGCCTGCGCAGCGGCGCGATGCTGTTCGTGGACTACGGTTATCCGCGCCGCGAGTTCTATCTGCCCGAGCGCGACGACGGCACCCTGCGCGCTTTCTACCGACACCGCACGCATGCCGATCCGTACCGCTGGCCCGGCCTGCAGGACCTGACCGCGTCGGTGGACTTCACCGCGCTGGCCGAGGCCGGCACCGGGGCGGGGTTCGACCTGGCCGGCTACTGCAACCAGGCCAGCTTCCTGCTCGGCAACGGCCTGGACGCGTTGCTGGCCGAGGCCGAGGCACGCAGCGACGAGGCCGCGCGGCTGCGCCTGCGCCAGCAGGTGAAGCGACTGACCCTGCCCAGTGAGATGGGCGAGCGTTTCCAGGTGATGGGCTTCGAGCGCGACGTGTCGCTGGCGCCGGCGTTCCTGTCCGGCGACCTGACCTGGCGGCTGTGATGGCGGCTGTGCGCGACTTCCGCTGGCCCTGGCTGTGGCTGGGGCTGTGGTGGCTGGGCATCGTGGTGCTGATCTACGTGTGCATGATGCCGCACCCGCCGCAGTTGTCGGACCTGCCCGACAGCGACAAGGCCGAGCACTTCATCGCCTACCTGCTGCTGGCCGCCGCGGCTGTGCAGGTCTATGCCGGGCCGCGCGCCTGGACCTGGGCCGCGCTGGGCCTGCTCGCGCTGGGCGTGGGCATCGAATTCGCGCAGGGCGCCTGGACCACCACGCGCTCGGCCGATCCACTGGATGCCCTGGCCGATGCATTGGGCGTGGCGGCCGGCATGGCCACCGCGGCCACGCCGTGGCGCGATCTGCTGTGGCGGCTGGAGCGCGGCAGCCTGCGCCGTCGTTGAGCGCGGTGGCGGCGCGGTCTACGCCGTCGGCCAAACGCCGGATTTCCCGGCCGCGCGCAAGGTGCGACAGGCGCGCCGCGTCCTAGAGTGCCGGCGCCGGGCACCCCGCCCGGTCGCCGCGCGGCGACTCCGCGCGTCCGTGCGGGAGAGAACACGCATGCAAGCACGACAATCCACCCGTGCCGCGCGCGGCGCCGGCCTGTGCGCCGCGCTGTGCCTGGCGATCAGCACCGCGCCCGCCAGCGCCGCCTGGAACGACCTGTGCAATGGCACCGCCACCTACACCAGCTCCGGGTATTCCGGCGGCGCCTTGCTGCTGGATCCCATCGACCCGACCGCCACGATCACCGCGCTGAACCCGACGCAGCTCAATTACGGCGGAATCCAGGCGGCGCTGGCCGGCGCCTATCTGCAGGTGCAGGGGCCGCGCGGCTCGGTCACCGTGTACGTCACCGACCTGTATCCGGACGGCGCCGACTGCGGGCTGGACCTGTCGCCCAACGCCTTCGCCGCGATCGGCGACACCAGCGCCGGGCGCATCCCGATCCGCTGGCAGGTGGTGGCCGCGCCGGTCACCGGCAACGTGGTGTACCGGATCAAGGAGGGCAGCTCGCAATACTGGGCGGCGATCCAGGTGCGCAACCACCGCTATCCGGTGGTGAAGTTCGAATACAAGAAGAACGGCGACTGGGTCAGCCTGCCGAAGACCGCGTACAACCATTTCGTCGGCGAGCAGATGGGCGCGCAACTGCTGGAGATCCGCCTGACCGACATTCGTGGCCAGGTGGTCACCGACACCCTCGGCGCGCTGCCCAGCCAGGGCGACAAGGGCGTGTACTTCGCCGACGGGCACGTGCAGTTCCCGAAGTGAAGCGCGTCCGGGCATGCGCCGGCGGTCGCGCGCCGGCGCTGCTTGCACTGGTATGCGCGCGCCTGCGTCGCGGCGATGGCGCCGCAGCGCAGGCGAAGCCTCGCGCTCAGAACTTGAAGTGCACCGTCGCCATGTAGCGGCGGCCGTTGTGGTAGCGCCCAACCGGGTGGTCCTTGTCGCCCAGGTACTGCAGGTACTCCTCGTCCAGCAGGTTCTGCGCGTCCAGCTGCAGCGACCACTGCGCGTTGATCGCGTAGCCCACGCTCGCGCCCAGGTCGGTGTAGTCGTCGACGCTGGCCGGCGCGGCGCCGGCGACGTAGCCGCCGGCCAGGTAGCTGTCGCGCCAGTTCAGGCTGATCCGCGCGTTCCACGGGCCCTTCTCGTAGTACGGGCTGAAGGCGACGCTGTTGCGCGACTGGTAGGGCAGCGGGTTGCCGCTGTTGTTCTCGCCGCTGGCGTAGGTGTAGTTGGCCGACAGGCCGAAGCCGCTGTCGCCGAACGGCTGCTGGTAGGCCAGGGTGAAGCCCTTGACCTTGCCGGTGCCGGCGTTGCGCGGGCGCTGGATGCTGTAGTCGCAGTAGCCGTCGGCGGTACAGCCATTGCTGCCGAGCATCTGCGCCCAGGTCTGCGGCGAGGTGTCGCGGATCGCGTTGTACTGGCGCTCGATGGTGGCCGAGGTGTCGATGTAGTTGTCGATCTTCTTGTAGAAGACCGACCACGCCACCACTGCCTGCGGGGCGAAGTAGTACTCGGCCGAGAGGTTGAAGTTCCACGATTCGTACGGCGACAGCTCGGCATTGCCGCCGCTGCCGGTGAGCGTGGTGTCGTTGAGGAAGGTGTTGTTGACCATCTGGTTGTACGGCGCCCAGGCGATCACCTTGCCGGCGCCGAAGCGGAACACCCAGTCGTTCTCGGTGTCGTAGGCCAGGTTCAGCGACGGCAGCAGGAAGTGTTCGGTCTTGGTGCGGGTCTGCCACTTGCTGTCCAGGTCCTGCAGCGTCGGCGTGCCGCTGTAGACGAAGCCACTGCCTTCGGTCTTGGAATCCACGTAGCGCAGGCCGAGGTTGCCGCGCAGGCCGGCATTGGAGAAGTTCAGCTGCACGTAGGCGGCGTTGTTGGTCTGCTGCAGCGCCCAGGTGTTGTTGAGGTAGCTGGACGGGTCCGGGTTGGCGTAGTCGACCGGGCTGTTGCGGATCCAGTCGATCACGTTGCCGCGCCCGGCCTGCACGTGCTGGCCGTGGTCGGGATAGAACCCGCGGATGTCGGTCAGGCCGATGGTGCCGATGTCGGCCAGCGTGCCGGGGGTGACGCCGCCGTAGACGTTGAGCGCGAAGTCCTCGTCGTGCTTGCCTTGGCGCACGCCGACCAGCAACTGGTTGAACACGCCGTCGAACTGCAGCTCCAGGTCGAGCTGGCCGTAGCGGTCCTTGCTCTGGGTGGAGAACACGCCGTTGTTGCCGATCCAGCCGCCGGCCGAGCCCCAGTTGGCCGGGTTGCGCGCGGCGGTGGGATCGTCGAAGCGGATGCCGCGGTCCAGATCCCAGCGGAAGCCGCCGTTGTAGAACGGTTCGATGAAGTATTGCGCCAGGTCGTCGTTGTCGGACTTGCTCTGGCCGAGCTGGCCGCGCAGGGTCCAGCGTTCGCCGCGATAGGCGCCGCGCAGGTCCAGGCCCTTGGTGGTCACCTGCGACTGGCGCACGTTGTTGTCGTAGATCACCGTGCCGCCGCCCGCGTTGGCGTTGGCGCTGGAATGGCCGCTGCGGACCACGCCGTTGCGCACGTCGCCCAGCGCGTCGACCGCGGCGACGGTGCCCGGATTCCAGGTCAGGAAGCTGTACATCGACTGGTTGTAGTTGTCGAAGTCTTCCTTGATGTACAGGCCGCTGAGGTTGAACTCCAGCGCGTCGCTGGGCTTGAGCTGCAGGTTCACCACTGCGCTGTCGCGCTTGCGGTCCTGCTGGAACCAGGCGGCGTTGATCGAGTTGGGCACGTCGGCATCGGCAGGCACGCCGCTGGCGTTGGCGAAGCTGCCGGCCTTGGCGTAGCCGAACACCTCCAGGCCCTGGCGATCCACGCGTTCCTCGTAGTGCTGCGCGGAGACCGCCACGCCGAAGGTCTCCTGCGGATTCTTCCAGCTGTACAGCAGCGATGCGTTGGGCTTGCCCTCGCTGGCCTGCTGGCTGTAGCTGTAGCCCACCGAGCCGGCGATCTCGTTGGCCTTCAGGTCCAGCGGCTGGCGGCTGTACATCAGCACGGTGCCGCCGAGACTGCCTTCGGTCAGCCGCGCTTCGGTGGACTTGACGATCTCCGCGCGGCCCAGGATCTGCGGCGACAGCAGGGTGTAGTCGAAGCCGCGGTTGGGCTGCTCGCCGTACAGCCAGATCGCCTGCGCCACCGGGTGGCCGTCCAGGAACGACAGGTTGAGGCTGGGATCGGTGCCGTCGATGCTGACCCGCTCGCCCTGGCCGAAGCGGCGGTCGATGGTGACGCCGGGAATCTGCGCGAACGCTTCGGCGACGTTGGTGCTGGGGAACTTGCCGATGTCCTCGGCGGTGATCGCCTCGGACACGGTGACGTTGTTGCGCTTGGTGTCCAGCGACTTCTCCAGGCTGGCGCGGATGCCGACCACCTGGACCGCGTCCAGATCGGTGGCGGCGGAGTCGGCCTGCTGCGCCTGCGCGGCGAAGGCGAGGACGCTGGCGGCGATGGCCGCGGACAAGACGGAACGGCGATATTGCATGATGTCTCTCCCTCATCATTCAATGGATCAACGCGATTGCGCGGACGGTGCGCCGCGCGCCGGAGTGGCCTGTTGCCTTATTGCCTGTGGTGCGGATGCGGGCTGGAGTGCCGGGTGTTGCGAAACGTGGAGGCCGTCCCGTGTTGCGCGGAAGGGCAGGGGCTGCCGGTGCGGTGCGCACGTGCATGCGTGGCCGGCCTTGGCGCGTGCAGGGTGGTAGGGCGGTCACCGGAGACGGCGATCAGCGAGGCCGCCCATCGCGGTCGATCGGACCGTGCTGCGAGAGCGGCGCGGCGCAGCAACAGCCGCAGTGGACTGAGCGCGGCATGCGCGCTCGGCAACGGCTGTGCTTGGTCATGCCATGAAGTGCCGCGTGCGACACGCGACGCGTGCGAACGGATCATTGCGATCACATGCCTCCCTTGGCCCCGCTTTCGCGCCGCAATGCGCGGCTACACCCCCGTGTGCGCCGATTCTTACGAGCCCATGACAACGATGTCAAGCCTTGCCGCGAAAATTTGTCTGGTTCTGGTTTTGTCGCTCAATATCGGCAGTGGATCCCGGAAAGGATGCGTCGTCGGCACAAAAGCTGTTATTTTTCAATTATTTGTGCAAGAGCTCCGCGCAGCGCGCCACCTTGCGCAAATGAGAATGCAATGCGCTTATGCGGCGATGCACAAAATTGGTCTCGTTGTCACAATTGGTGCGGCATAGGTATCGTGACAACGATGCGTGAACAATGCCGCGCTAGAAATATTTTTCTCATTAAAGCAATTGATCTATAAGAGATTTAATCGCTTCAACGCACAAGTCCAGGGGTCATTCTTCGATTTCGTGCGGTGTGGCGTTGACACAATCTTTCTAAGACCATAAGAATCGAAGCGCCTGGAATTGGTCCTTGCCAATTCGGGTCAGATCCGTCAAGCCGCACCATGCAGTCGCCCGTTCCGGGGAAGGGACGGGGACGCGCCTCCCGCAACACAGGGCGCAGGAAACAGCCAGAACGTTCCATCGACTCCGTCCGCACGGACGGCATCGCCCTGCGCGTCGCGTCGGGCGCGAGGGAGGGTGCTGCCTGCCGATCGCCGCCCTGGATGTCAGACGTCGTCGTGCCGATCGCCATCAACCAGGATAGCCCAATGCCACATGTCGCCCGCTCCCGTTCGCATTGTTGTCCCCTGTCCGTCCTCGCCAGCGCCATCGCGTTGGGCCTGTTCAGTGCCGCTGCGCAGGCGCAGGAAGCGCCCGCGTCCGATTCGATTTTCCAGCTCGACACGGTGACCGTCACCAGTTCCTACCAGAAGAGCCTGATCACCGCGCTGGACAACAAGCGCGAGGATGCGCGCATGACCGACGGCATCTCGTCGGAGGACATCGGCAAGTTCCCGGCCGAAAACATCGCCGAGGCGATCCAGCGCATTCCCGGCGTGCAGATCTCCACCATCAACGGGCGCGGCTCGACCATCAGCATCCGCGGCCTGGGCCCGCAGTACTCGGCCACCACGATCAACGGCCAGACCATCAAGAGCGCCGATTTCACCGACGGCTTCCGCTACGACATCATCCAGCCGGAGGTGGCCGCGGCGATCGAGGTGATCAAGTCGCCGTCGGCGGACATGGATGCCGGTGGCCTGTCCGGCACGGTCAACATCGAGACCACCAAGCCGCTGGACTACAAGGAGCGCAAGCTGATCTTCTCGGCGAAGGAGCAGTACGCCGAGTTCGCCGGCGGCGCGCCGACGCCCAAGGGCGTGCTGACCTACATCGACCAGTTCCATCTGGCCGACGGCGGCGAACTGGGCGTGTTCGTCAACGCCGGCTACCAGAAGCTCCGGGACCGTGCCGACTACCTGTGGATCGACCGCTGGTACACCCAGGACACCGGCGACGGCACCCTCTACATTCCGCGCCGTCCGCGCTATCGCTCGATCGAGCGCGAGACCGACCGCAAGATGTTCACCGCCGGGCTGCAGTGGAAACCCAACGACCGCCTGGAGATGAACCTGACCGCGCTGTATTCGCAGGACAAGACCGACAACGACATGAACCAGTTGGTCTACTCCTTCGACCGCAACTACCTGACCGTGCTGCAGACCGAAGGCCTGACCGCGACCAAGGTGTCGGCGTCCAACTACTGGCTGGAGAACAACCGCCAGCTCGAGCGCCACGACCTGAGCTCGCAACTGCTGACCTGGGACGCGCGCTGGAAGGGCGATGCGTGGACCTTCAGTGGCGTGGCCAACTACACCGAAGGCAAGACCGACGAGGACGAGCGCGCGGTGATCCTCGGCCGCAAGCCGAGCGCGACCCTGTTCGACATGTCCAATCCCGGCGCGATCTCGCTGACCACCGATGCCGACGCCACCGACGCCAGCGCCTGGAACAAGGCCAACCTGGTCCGCGACGAATACCCCAACGGTGCGATCAACGCGCTGCGCAACAAGGAATGGTCGCTGCAGCTCGATGCCGAGCGCTACGTCGGCAACGGCTTCCTGGACGCGGTCAAGGTCGGCACCAAGTTCCGCCGCGAGACCTTCGACCGCAACGTCTGGCGCCGCGACTTCCTGTACCTGATCAACTCCGGCGCGGTGTCCGGCTACGGCATGTTCCCGGAGTTGTCGGCGGCCAGTTCCAACGTCAGCAACTTCCTCGACGGCGACCTGGCCTCGCAGAGCGACTGGGTGGCGCCGGACGTGTACGCCTACGCCAGGGCCTTGGCGGCCTCCGGCATCACCGTGCCGGTGCTGTTCGCGCCGCAGGCCAGCTACCACATCCGCAACGACATCTTCTCCGCCTACGCGCTGGCCAAGATCGACACCGACGTCGGCAGCATGCGCCTGCGCGGCAACGTCGGCGTGCGCTACGAGGGCACCAAGCGCACCACCGACACCTACCTGACCACCGCCTCGCAATACAGCGAGGACGCCAACGAGGTGGTCGGCACCGCGCGCGCCCCGTACGACTACCACAACTGGCTGCCGAGCCTGAACCTGGTGCTGGACATGCGCGAGGACCTGCTGCTGCGCTTCGCCGCCGGCAAGGTGCTGGTGCGGCCGATCCTGGACAGCAACACCGCCATCGCCACCACCATCTCCTCCGGCAGCAACACCGGCGGCACCACCACCTACGACGTGGCGCTGGGCCAGACCGACCTGAAGGCGCTGACCGCCGACCAGGCCGACCTCAGCCTGGAGTGGTACTACGGCCAGGGCGGCGGGCTGACCCTGGCCGGCTTCTGGAAGAACGTCAAGAACGGCACCTTCAACAGCATCGTCTGCCCGGCCACGTTCAACGGCACGGCGCTGTCCACCAATGGCGCCGGCGATTGCGTGGACGGCAGCGGCAACATCTACGAGATCACCGCCACCCGCAACGATCCGAGCAAGGTCAAGATCAAGGGCTACGAACTGGGCTGGACCCAATCCTTCGATGCCTGGCTGCCGATCCAGGGCTTCGGCCTGACCGCCAACTTCACCCGGGTGATCCCGCAGCGCGACACCGACTTCAAGATCCGCAACCTGTCGGAGAAGACCTGGAACGCCACCGGCTACTGGGAGAACGCGATGTTCTCCGCACGCCTGTCGCTGAACCATCGCAGCGAGTACGAGCAGGACAGCAGCGACAGCTTCTTCGCCCGCGAAGGCCACACCATGAAGGCGCGCACCCAGGTCGATGCGGTGCTCGGCTACCAGGCCACCGACAAACTCAGCTTCCAGCTCGGCGCGCTCAACCTGACCAACAAGAAGGAAGAGGCGTACAAGGACATCAGCAGCCGCTGGCAGATGACCGGGGTCACCGGCCGCAGCTTCTACGTGTCGATGCAGTGGGACATCCTGTGAGGGCGGCGCAGGCGCCTGCGGGCTAGCGCGACCCCGACCCGGCGCCGCGGTGGCGCCGGGCGGTTGATCCGATGAGGACAAGCGCATGCAACGAAGAACCTTCCTGGCGGGGAGTGCCGGCGCTGGCCTGCTGCTGGCGCTGCCGCGCGGGAGCCGGGCCGGCACGGCGGCGTCTGCCGGGCTCGCCAGCAGGGGCTCGGCCGCCGTGGCGGCCGTACCCACCGTGACCCTGGCGGCCGATCCCGGCCTGTTCTGCCTGGACGAGGGCTGGCGTTTCCACGAGGGCGACATCCCGTTTCCGCCGATCACCGGGCAGGACGCCAGCTACGACAACGCCAAGGCCGGCAAGGCCTGGGGCGCTGCCGCCGGCGATTTCGACGACAGCCAGTGGCGGCAACTGCGGCTGCCGCACGATTTCGCCATCGAGCAGCCGATCGAGGCCAGCGCCAACGTGGCGCAGGGCTATCGCCGCCGCGGCATCGGCTGGTACCGGCGCAGCCTGCGGCTGGACGAGGCGCAGCGCGGCAAGGCGCTGGAACTGCGTCTGGACGGCATCGCCAGCCGCGCCACGGTGTGGGTCAACGGCCTGCTGATGGCGCGCAGTTGGAGCGGCTACGATGGCCTGGCCATCGACATGACCGCGATCGCCCGCTATGGCCAGGATCTGAACACCATCGCGGTGCGCGTGGATGCCGAGGCGATGGACGGGTGGTGGTACGAAGGCGCCGGGATCTACCGGCATACCTGGCTGGCGGTGCGCGATGCGCTGCACATCGTCGGCGACGGCGTGCACGCAGTCCCGCGCAGGGAGGCCGACGATCGCTGGACGCTGCCGGTGACGGTCACCGTCGCCAATGTCGGCGAGCAGGCCGATGCGGCGCTGCTGGAGGCGACGCTGTACGACGCGCAGGGCGCGGTGGTGGCGCAGGGCAGTGCCGCGCTGCAGGCCGACGCGCTGGCGCAGGTGGAGGCCCAGGTCGTGTTGCAGGTACACCAGCCGCAGCGTTGGGACGTGTCCGCGCCGCACCTGTACCGGCTTGCGACGGTGCTGCGCAGCGGGGGCCGCGAGCGCGACCGCCGCGAGTGCGCGATCGGCTTCCGCACGTTGCGCTTCGATGCGCAACAGGGCTTCTTCCTCAACGAGCGGCCGCTCAAGATCAAGGGCGCCTGCCTGCACCAGGACCATGCCGGGGTCGGCGTGGCGGTGCCGGACAGTTTGCTGGACTTCCGCATCCGCCGGCTCAAGGCGCTGGGCTGCAACGCGATCCGCCTGCACCACGCGGTGGCGAGCGAGCTGCTCGACGTCTGCGATCGCCTGGGCATGCTGGTGATGGCCGAGAACCGCGTGTTCAATCCGGCGCCCGACTACGCCGCGCAACTGCGCTGGCTGGTGCGCCGCGACCGTAACCGCGCCTGCGTGTTCCTGTGGTCGGTGTTCAACGAGGAGCCGATGCAGGGCACCGTCGCCGGCTACGAAATGGTGCGTCGTGCGGTGGCGCTGGTGCGCACGCTCGACGACAGCCGCCCGGTGACCGCGGCGATGAACGACGGCATGCTGACCGAACGCAACGCGTCCCATGCGGTGGACGTGGTCGGCTTCAACTACCGCCAGTTCAACTACGACCGGGTGCATGCGGCAATGCCGCACACGCCGCTGCTGTCCAGCGAGGACACCAGCGCCTTCCAGACCCGCGGCGCCTGGTTCACCGACATGGACGCGCATGTCATCGCCGAGGACGATTCGGTGGCCGCGCCCTGGGGCAACACCCATCGCGCGTCCTGGAAGCTGATCGACGAGCGGCCGTACCTGGCCGGCGGCTTCGTCTGGACCGGCTTCGACTATCGCGGCGAGCCGACGCCGTTCGAATGGCCATCGGTGTCCTCGTTCTTCGGCATCATGGACCTGTGCGGCTTCCCCAAGGGCGCCTACTGGCTGCGCCAGGCGCAGTGGATCGACGAGGGGCCGGTGCTGCAGTTGCTGCCGCACTGGAACTGGCCGGGCCGCGAGGGCACCCCGATCAAGGTGATGGCGTTCTGCAACGCGCAGCAGGTGGAGCTGTGGCTCAACGGCCGTTCGCAAGGGCGGCAGGCGGTGGACCGGATCGCGATGAACACCTGGCAGGTCGTGTATGCGCCCGGCGTGCTGGAAGCGGTGGCGTACCGCGATGGGCGCGAGGTCGCGCGGCAGCGGGTGCAGACGGTCGGCGCGCCGGTCGCGCTGCGGCTGACCCCGGACCGCACGCGCATGCGCGGCGACGGCCGCGACGCGCAACCGATCACCCTGGAGGCGGTGGATGCGCAGGGCCGCCATGTGCCGTTCGCCGATGCGCAGATCGCGCTGCAGGTCGAAGGCGGGCGCCTGCTCGGCGTCGGCAACGGCGACCCGAACCGGCATGCGCCCGACAACGTGCCGCAGGTGCAGCTGTTCAACGGCCTGGCGCAGGCCATCGTCGAGGCCGGCAGCGGCCGCCGCCGTCTGCGTATCGAGGCGCGCGCGCCCGGCCTGCGTGCGGCGCAGGCCAGCATCGCACTGGAGCCGGCGTCGCCGCCGCTGTCGTTGCCGCCGGCCGCCACGGCGATGGTGGTGAGCGGCTGGCGGCGTACCCTGCCGTTCGCCGCGCCGCCGGATCCGGCGCTGCCGCGTGCGGCCAACGACAACAACAGCTGGAGTTTCTGCCAGCCGGGCAACCTGGAGATGCGCGCCGAGCGCGACGGCTACGTGCTGTACCGGACCGCGTTCACGCCCTGGGCCGGAATCCAGCAGCGCGGCGGCCGCTTGCGGCTCGGCCGCGCGACCGGCGCGGTGCAGGTGTATCTGGACCGGCAGCGGGTCGCCAGTGTGGCGGCGGGGCAGCCGGTGTCCCTGCGGCTGTCGCCGGCGGCCGGCGAACGGGTGCTGGCGGTGGTGATGCAGGTGAAGGCCGGAGCGCCGTTCGGCTTCGACGATGTCGCGACAGTGGAGTATTGAGCCAATGAACCATGCTTTCCGCCAGATCTTCCCGCACGGCCAGGCCGGACTGCGCCGTGTCCGCGCGATATCGCTGCGCGCGCATGCCGTGCTGGTGCTGCTGGCCTGTGCGCTGCTGGCGCCGGGTGCGTCCGCGTCGCCCGCGCAGGACATGCAGGGCGGCACCGCACGCGAGGTGCTGCTGCGCACGCTCGGCCCGCGCGCCGCCGAGTTGCGCCTGCAACGGCAGCCGCGCGGCCGCGGCAACGACTGGTACCAGGTCGCCGCCGAGGCCGGCACGCTGCGCGTGTCCGGGTCGTCCGAAGTGGCGCTGGCGCATGGCGCCTACAGTTACCTGCAGTCGATCGGTGCTGCGTCGGTGAGCTGGGAGGGCAGCCGCGTGGCGCTGCCGCCGTCCTACGCGGACGTCCAGGGGCCGCGTGTGGTCACCCCGTTCGCGCACCGCGCCTACCTCAACGTCTGCACCTACGGCTACACCACGCCGTGGTGGGACTGGCCGCGCTGGGAGCGCGAGATCGACTGGATGGCGCTGCACGGCATCGACATGCCGCTGGCGATGGAGGGTCAGGAGTACGTGTGGCAGGCGCTGTGGCGCGAGTTCGGCGTCGCCGATGCGGAGCTGGCGCAGTACTTCTCCGGCCCGGCCTTCGCACCGTGGCAGCGCATGGGCAACATCGAAGGCTACGACGCGCCGCTGCCGCAGCAGTGGATCGAGGACAAGCATGCGCTGCAGTTGCGCATCCTGCAGCGCATGCGTGCGCTGGGCATGAAGCCGGTGCTGCCGGCCTTCGCCGGCTATGTGCCGAAGGCGTTCGCGCAGGCGCATCCGCAGGCGCGCATCTACCGCATGCGCGCCTGGGAGGGCTTCCACGAGACCTACTGGCTGGATCCGGCCGATCCGCTGTTCGCGCAGATCGCGCAGCGCTTCATCCAGCTCTACGACCGCACCTATGGCAAGGGCACCTACTACCTGGCCGATGCGTTCAACGAGATGTTGCCGCCGATCGCCGCCGACGGCAGCGACGCGCGCCTGGCCAGCTACGGCGACAGCACCGCCAACACCGCCAGGACCAAGCCGCCCGAGGTGCCGCCGGCGCAGCGCGACAAGCGCCTGGCCGCGTACGGCCGCGCGCTGTACGCCTCGATCCACCGCGCCAACCCGGATGCGGTGTGGGTGATGCAGGGCTGGCTGTTCGGCGCCGACCGCCATTTCTGGACGCCGCAGGCGATCGCCGCGTTCCTGCGCGAGGTGCCCAACGATAAGTTGCTGGTACTGGATATCGGCAACGACCGCTACCCCGGCACCTGGAAACTGTCCGACGCGTTCGACGGCAAGCAGTGGATCTATGGCTACGTGCACAACTACGGTGGCAGCAATCCGGTGTACGGCGACCTGGCGTTCTACCGCGAGGACCTGCGTGCGCTGCTCGCCGACAAGGACAAGCAGCAACTGGTCGGCTTCGGCGCCTTCCCGGAAGGGCTGCACACCACCTCGGTGGTCTACGAGTACATGTACGCATTGGCCTGGGGCGCGCAGCAGCGCCCGTTGCAGGACTGGCTCGACGACTACACCCGCGCCCGCTACGGACACACCTCGCCGGCCTTGCGCGCGGCCTGGGACGACCTGCAGGCGTCGGTGCTGTCGACCCGCTACTGGACGCCACGCTGGTGGCGCAGCCGCGCCGGCGCCTATCTGTTGTTCAAGCGGCCGACGCTGGACATCGGCGAGTTCGAGGGCGCGCCCGGCGATCCGCCGCGGCTGCGCCGCGCGTTGCAGCAACTGCTGGCGCTGGCGCCGGAGTACGCCGATGCGCCGTTGTACCGCTACGACCTGATCGATTTCGCCCGCCATTACGCCACCGGCCGCGTGGACGTGCAGTTGCAGCAGGCGGTGGCCGCCTACCGGCGCGGCGATGTCGCGGCCGGCGACGCGGCGACCGCGCGCGTGCGCGAGGCGGTGACGCAACTCGACCGCCTGGTCGGCGGCCAGCAGGACACCCTGTCGAGCTGGCTCGACGCCGCCGCCGGCTATGCGAAGACCCCGCAGGACGCGGCCTACTACCGGCGCGACGCCAAGGCGCAGGTCAGCGTGTGGGGCGGCGAGGGCAACCTGGGCGATTACGCGTCCAAGGCCTGGCAGGGCATGTATGCGGACTGTTACCTGCCGCGCTGGATGTTGGCGCTGCAGATGCTGCGCGAGGCGGCGGTCGCCGGCGGCAACGTGGACGAGGCGCAACTGCAGCAACGGCTGCGCGCCTGGGAACGGGACTGGGTGGCGCGCGACACCGCCTACGTGCGGCAGGCGCCGGCCGATCCGGTCGCGGCGGTGCGCACGCTGCTGCACCAGGTGGATGCGCCATGAGCGCCGCGTCCGTCCGCCTTCCCGCCGCGGCGCCGCCGCGCGAACGCTTCCTGTCGCTGGACGTGTTCCGCGGCCTGACCATCTTCCTGATGATCCTGGTCAATACGCCGGGCGCCGGCGCCGATGCGTTCGTGCAACTGAGGCATACGCCGTGGTTCGGCTTCACCGCCGCCGACCTGGTGTTCCCGTCGTTCCTGTTCGCGGTCGGCAACGCGATGAGCTTCGCGCTGGACCGCGGCCAGCCGCTCGGCGCGTTCCTGCGCCGGGTCGGCAAGCGCAGCGCACTGATCTTCCTGCTCGGCTTCTTGATGTACTGGTTCCCGTTCGTGCACCAGGGCGCCGATGGCCACTGGAGCCTCACCGCGATCGACCAGACCCGGGTGCCGGGTGTGCTGCAGCGCATCGCGCTGTGCTATGCGCTGGCGGCGCTGCTGTGCCGCTGGCTGTCGCCGCGCGGCCTGCTGGGTATGTGCGTCGCGCTGCTGCTCGGCTACTGGGGCGCGCTGTACCTGTGGGGCCAGCCGGGCGCGGAGCTGAGCAAGCTCGGCAATGCCGGCACCCGCCTGGACCTGTGGCTGCTGGATCCGGCGCAGCTGTATCGCAAGGACGGCGGGTTCGATCCGGAGGGCCTGCTCGGCACGTTGCCGGCCACAGTCAACGTCATCGCCGGCTACCTGACCGGGTTGTACGTGCGCCGGGTCGGCAAGCAGGCGCGCACGGTGCGCTGGCTGTGGCTGGCCGGCGGCGCGCTGGTCCTGCTGGCGCTGGCCTGGCAGCCGTGGTTCCCGCTGGCCAAGAAACTGTGGACCGGCTCGTTCGTGCTGCTGACCGTGGGCCTGGACCTGTGGCTGCTGGGCGCGCTGCTGTGGGCCATCGAGGTGCGCGGCTGGCAGGCCGGCAGCGGCTTCTTCACCGTGCTTGGGCGCAATCCGCTGGCGATCTACCTGTTCTCCGAACTGTTCGTGGTCTGCCTGCGGCTGGTCCCGGTCGGTGCCAGCGGCATGGACCTGTACCAGTGGCTGGGCGTGGAGGTGTTCCAGCGGCTGCTGCCCGGCCCGTGGGGCAGCCTGGCCTGCGCGTTGGCCTATACGTTGCTGTGCTGGCTGGTGGGCTGGTGGATGGACCGCAGGAGGCTGTACCTGCGGCTGTGACCCGGCGTGCACGGACCGCGAATTGGTACTATATTGGACATAACGAATTCATGCGGACTGGAGAGCGCGCCATGACCAAGCCCAAGCCGCAGGCCGATCCACGCCTGCATGCGCTGGCCGTGGATCCGGACGCGCCGACCCCGCTGTACCTGCAACTGGCCAGCAAGCTGGTGGAGGCGATCAAGGGCGGGCAGTGGAAGCCGGGCGAGGCGCTGCCGGCCGAACGGCAACTGTGCGAATACCTGCAGGTGTCGCGGGTGACCCTGCGCCAGGCCGTGGACGCACTGGTCGAGCAGGGCCTGGTGTCGCGCCGCCAGGGCGCCGGTACCTTCGTCACCTCGCACATCCAGCACCAGCTCAGCGGCCTGGCCAGCTTCAGCGAAACCCTGCGCATGAAGGGGCTGGAGCCGGGCACGCGCTGGCTGGAGCGGCGCACGCGTCCGGCGCACGGCGAGGAGATCCTGCGCCTGGGCCTGTCGCCGGACACCGTGGTCGCGGCGCTGACCCGCCTGCGCAGCGCCGACGGCCGGGTGATGGCCTACGAGAAGGCGGTGCTGCCGCAGCATGTGGTGCCCGATCCGCACGCCATTGCCGATTCGCTCTACAGCTACCTGGACGAGCGCGGCACCCCGGTGGTGCGGGCGCTGCAGTACTTCCGCGCGATCAACCTGCCGGCGCGGCTGGCCGGCCATCTCGGCATGAAGGAAGGCGAGGCGATCCTGCACGTGGTGCGGGTCGGCTACACCCGCGACGGCAGCGCGATCGAACTGACCGACACCTATTGCCACAACGACTACTACGACTTCGTCGCCGAACTGCGACGCTGATCGCCGATCCCCGCGCCCTCCCGGAGCACGCCGCCCATGACCACCGCACGGCCCGCCAGTCCCTACGCTTCCATCGCCATCGTCGGCCTGTTGTTCTTCATCATGGGCTTCTTTACCTGGATCAATGGGCCGCTGATCCTGTTCGCCAAGGTCGCCTTCAATGTCAGCGACACCTTCGCGTTCCTCATCCCGAGCGCGTTCTACATTTCCTACTTCTGCCTGGCATTGCCTTCGTCGTTCATCCTGAAGCTGACCGGGATGAAGAAGGGCCTGGCGCTGAGCCTGCTGATCCTGGCGATCGGCGCGGCCATCTTCGGTCAGTTCACCAATGCCCGTTCGTACGTGGGCGCGGTGAGCGGCATCTTCATCATCGGCGGCGGCCTGGCCCTGCTGCAGACCGCGGTCAATCCGTACATCAGCATCCTCGGGCCGATCGACGGCGCCGCGCGCCGTATCGCGCTCATGGGCATCTGCAACAAGGTGGCGGGCGCGCTGGCCACGTATGGACTGGCGAAGGTGGTCCTGCACGGCATGGAGGATTTTTCGACCCAGATCGAACAGGTGCTGCCGGCGCAGAAGGAACTGCTGCTGCAGGAGTTCGCCGGTCGCATCCACGGCCCCTACATGGCGATCGCCGGCGTGCTTGCCGTGCTCTCCGTGGCCATCCTGTTTTCGCCCCTGCCCGAGATCAGCGCCGAGAAGGCCAACGCGTCGGCCGCCGACGAACGCAGCCGCGACAGCATCTTCGCGTTCCCGCACGTGTGGCTGGGCGCGTTGTGCATCTTCGTGTACGTCGGCGCCGAGGTGATGGCGGGCGATGCGATCGGCATCTACGGCAACAGCCTCGGCCTCTCGCTGGACTACGCGAAGTATTTCACCATCGGCACGCTGGCCTGCATGCTGGCGGGCTACCTGGTCGGCCTGGTGCTGATTCCGAAGTACATCTCGCAGGAGAAGTACCTGTCCATTTCGGCATGCCTCGGCATCGTCTTTTCGCTGTGCGCGATGTTGACCGGCGGTTATGTCTCGGTGGCGTTCGTGGCGGCGCTCGGATTCGCCAATGCCATCATGTGGCCGGCCATCTTCCCGCTGGCCATCAAGGGGCTGGGAAAGTTCACCGAGAAGGGCGCGGCGCTGTTGATCATGGGCATCGTGGGCGGCGCCGCGGTGCCGCAGCTGTTCGCCCATCTGAAGGAGTCGTTCGATTTCCAGGTGGTCTTCGCCGGCTTGATGATCGCCTGCTACCTGTACATCTTGTTCTTCGCGCTGCGCGGTCACCGCGTCGGCCAGGGCGCGCGGTGAGCTGACGCGCTTTTCTCCAACCCGGCAAACTCATTCCAATGCGCAGACCCACCATCAAAGACGTCGCCGAACGGGCGCGGGTGTCGCTGAAGACCGTCTCGCGGGTCATCAACAACGAACCGTCGGTGATGCAGGCTACGCGCTCGCGCGTGCTGCATGCCATCGCCGAACTGGACTACGAGCCGGATCCGTCGGCGCGCAACCTGCGCAGCGGCACGCCGTTCGTGATCGGGCTGGTGTACGACAACCCCAACCCGTACCACATCATCGGCGTGCAGAACGGCGTGCTCGCCGCCTGCCGCGAGACCGGCTTCGGCCTGCAGATCCATCCCTGCGATTCCACCGCGCCGATGCTGGCCGAGGAACTGGCCGAGTGGACCCAGCGCTCGCGCCTGGCCGGGCTGGTGCTGACCGCACCGATGTCCGAGCGCGCCGACCTGGTCGCGGCGCTGGCCGTGCGCGGCATCAAGACCGTGCGCATCATCGCCGCCACCGAGGATCCGCAGGACGGCCCCTGCGTCTACGTCGACGACCGCGACGCCGCCTACGAGATCACCGAGCACCTGATCCAGCTCGGCCACCAGCGCATCGGCTTCCTGTGGGGCGGCACCTCGCATCGCTCCAGCGGCGAGCGCTATGCCGGCTACGAGGCGGCGCTGAAGGACTACGGCATCACCCTGGACAAGCACCTGGTGATCCCCGGCGACTACACCTTCGACGACGGCTTCCGCGGCGCGCGGCGCCTGCTGGCGCTGCGCGAGCCGCCGACCGCGATCTTCGGCTCCAACGACGAGATCGCCGCCGGCGTGCTGGCCGCGGCCAAGTCGGCCGGCATGAACGTGCCCTACGACCTGTCCATCGCCGGCTTCGAGGACAGCCCGTTCTCGCGCCAGTCGTGGCCGCCGCTGACCACCGCCAAGCAGGCCACCGAAGACATCGCCCGCCACGCCGCGCGGCTGCTGATCAGCCAGTTGCGCAGCGATGCCTACGAAGACCATCCGGCGCCGGTGCACAACCAGGGCTTCGTGCCGCAACTGGTGGTGCGTGGCTCGACCGCGCCCATGCAGCCGCATTCCCGCCGTTCCTCCTCCCCTGACCCCACATGACCCTGCCCATGGCGCTGCCCTCCGAAACCGACACCCTGATGTTCCGCGAAGCCGCGGAAGCCGCCGCGGTCATCGCCGCGCAGTTCGAACGCAACCACGCCACGGTGAGCGCGCTCGCCGCGTCGTTGCGCGCCGCGCCGCCGCCGTTCGTGGTGACCTGCGCGCGCGGCAGTTCCGACCACGCCGCCACCTACGCTAAGTACCTGTTCGAGACCCAGCTCGGCGTGGTCACCGCCTCGGCCTCGCCGTCGGTGGGGTCGGTGTACGAAGCGCCGCTGCAGTTGCGCGGGGCGCTATACCTGGTGATCTCGCAGTCGGGCAAGAGCCCGGACCTGTTGCGCAATGCGCAGGCGGCCAAGGACGCCGGCGCGCGCGTGGTGGCCCTGGTCAACGTCGAGGATTCGCCGCTGGCGCAGCTGGCCGACACGGTGATCCCGCTCGGCGCTGGCCCGGAGAAGAGCGTGGCCGCGACCAAGAGCTACCTGGCTTCGCTGGCGGCGATCCTGCAGCTCGGCGCGCACTGGAAGAACGACCCGGCGCTGCTGGGCGCACTGCAGGAATTGCCGCAGGCGCTGCGTGCGGCCTGGCAGGCCGACTGGCGCTCGCTGACCGACGGCCTGGTCGAGGCGCACAACCTGTTCGTGCTCGACCGCGGCCTGGGCCTGGCGGCGGCGCAGGAAGCGGCGCTGAAGTTCAAGGAGACCTGCGGCCTGCACGCCGAGGCCTACAGCTCGGCCGAAGTGAAGCACGGGCCGATGGCCCTGGTCGGCCCAGGCTTCCCGGTGCTGGCGTTCGACCAGCCGGACGAAGCCGGCGAGGGCACCCGGCGCCTGGCCGAGGAGTTCCGCGGCCGCGGCGCGCAGGTGTGGCTGGCCAGCGCCGGCGGCGACCTGCCGCTGGTCGCCGCGCCGCATCCGGCGTGTGCGCCGCTGCTGGCGATCCAGAGCTTCTACCGTGCGATCAACGCCCTGGCGCTGCGCCGCGGCTACAACCCGGACCTGCCGCCGCATCTGAACAAAGTGACGGAGACCGTCTGATGACCACGGTGGCGCTGCGCAACGCGCGCGTGCTCGGCGAGGACGGGTTTCTCGACGGCGTCAGCGTGCTGCTGGAGGGCGGGCGCATCCTCGCCCTGCTCGACGACGCCGACCCGCGCGTGGCGGCAGCGCCGGTGCAGCACGACCTGGGCGGCGGCAGCCTGCTGCCGGGCTTCATCGACCTGCAGGTCAACGGCGGCGGCGGCGTGCTGTTCAACAACCGCACCGACGTCGAGGCGCTGCGCCGCATCGGCCAGGGCCATCGCCGCTACGGCACCACCGGCTATCTGCCGACGCTGATCAGCGACGACGTGGAGGTGATGCGCGCGGCGATCGCCGCCACGCGCCAGGCCATCGCCGAAGGCGTGCCGGGCGTGCTCGGTATCCACCTGGAAGGTCCCTACCTGGCGCCGGCGCGCAAGGGCACCCACAACGCCGACAAGTTCCGCGTGCCCGACGCCGACGAACTGGCCATGGCCACCTCGCTGGACAACGGCGTCACCCTGATCACCCTGGCGCCGGAGCGCGTGCCGGCGGCCAGCATCCGCACCCTGGCCGCGGCCGGTGCGCGCGTGTTCGCCGGCCACACCGCCGCCAGCTACGAAGAGACCCGCGCCGGGCTGGACGCCGGCATCTGCGGCTTCACCCATCTGTACAACGCCATGACCCCGTTGCAGGGGCGCGATCCCGGCGTGGTCGGCGCGGCGCTGGAAGACCGCAACGCCTGGTGCGGGGTGATCGTCGACGGCGTGCACGTGCATCCGGCCAGCCTGCGCGTGGCGCTGGCGGCCAAGCCGCGCGGCACCGTGTTCCTGGTCACCGACGCGATGCCGATGGTCGGCGCCGACAGCCCCGCGTTCGACCTGTACGGCGAAACCATCACCGCCATCGACGGCGTGGTGCGCAATGCCGCCGGCGCCCTGGCCGGCTCGGCGCTGGACATGGCCAGTGCGGTGCGCAACAGCGTGCAGTGGCTGGACGTGCCGCTGGAAGAAGCCGCGCGCATGGCCTCGCTGTACCCGGCGCAGTGCGTGGGCCTTGACCACCGCTATGGCCACATCGCGCCGGGCTACCAGGCCGACCTGGTGCTGCTGGACGACGCGTTGCAGGTCCGGCATACCTGGATCGCGGGCGAGATGGAGTAAGCGGCGGCGGCGTCGCGCAGCGCTGCGGTGGCGGCCGTGCGGCGATTGTGCCGAGCCCCATCGGCACCGAGGCATTCCCGAAGGCAAGTCGGTTGGCGCCTTCGCCGAGGACAAGTGCGACGTCTTCCTCGCCGAGGATTGAGCGAGCGGTGCGCGATGCGTCGCCGCGACTGTAGGTTTTCCTCGCGGCAGTACGCCAGTCAAAAGATGAAACGTCGTCTGCGCCGGTCGCGCGATATTGTCGTCTGCATGCGCTAGGCTCGTCCGCGATCGCCACAGGGGGAGATCGTCATGCGGATCGTACGTACGGTCGTGCCGCGTCGCTGCGGCGGCGAGGAAGGGTGGTTCATTGGCGTGTCGCGCGTCGTCGTGACCTGTCGCACGCCGTGGCGAAGAATGGGGGCCGACGTGCCGCCCGCTGCCAGCGAGCAGCGGCAATTGCACAGGGGAAGCACGCGCGCTGGGATGTTCTTGTTGGCGTGGGCTGTGGCCTGGCCGACCTGGGCGGCGACATCACCGGCAGCGTGCCGGCGGCCGGCGTTGCCGGTGGACTGCGCCGGCCCGACCGCGGTCGGGAGCTTCATCGCCCGCAACGGCGGGCTCTGGCAGTCCTATGCGTTCGCTACGCCGCTCGATGTGCCCGCGGGGCAGAGCCTGGCCATCGCGATCTGCGGACAGGCCAACCAGGCCGTGCAGGATGCGCAATGGCAAGCGCAGCCGCCGTTGCTGCCGACGCTGGTGCATGGCGTCGGCACGGACGCCACGCTGGCGATCCTGGTGCAGGACAGCGCCAACGTGGCGCTGGCCGGGCGCCTGACCCTGGGCGAGGACACGCTCGCTGCCGACGGCAGCCTGCATGCGCCGGCGGAGCCGGTGCAGGCAGCCTTGATCGGCACGCTGGTCGACGGCTCCATCGCGGACGGCGCGCGCATCGACCTGCGCCTGCGCAACTCGGCGAACGTCACCCTGCAGACCGCGCAGAGCCACCTGCACCTTGGCGGCGGGAGCCTCAGCGAACGGTTGATCGCGCCACGCGATGCAACGGTCGCGGCCGCCGATGACGCCTGTCTCGAGATCGTGGCCGAGCGCAGCGACCGGGTGCTGGGAGATCGCGGCCTGCTGACGATCGGCGGCGGCCGCCTGCAGGGCACGCTGATCGCGCATCCGTTGCGTGGCAGCCGCGTCGCCGTGCAGGCGGACGACGTGGCCACTGTGGCGGCGGACGAGGTCCGCCTGTTTGCAGGCCAATTGCTGGACGAAGCGCTGCAAGTCGGGCCATGGCTGGGCGGCCAGATCGCGATCGCGCTCGCCAATGCCGCCAATGTCGATGCGCGCTTGCTGGACATCCAGGATGCGGTGCTGGTCGACGAACTGGTCGCCGCCGGGCAGGTGCAGGACGCGACGATCGACCTGCGCCTGACCGATACCGGCAACGCCAGCGTCGAGGGCGCGCTGCGCATACGCGATGGCGGGCTGATCGACGAGCCGCTGGACGCGGCCGATCTGCGCGCGTCCGACGTCGTGGTGAGCCTGCTGCGTAGCGGCAACGCCGTGGCTGCCGATGCGCGGATCGTGGACGGGGAATTGATCGATGAAGCGGTCGACGTCGGTGCAGTGCAGGACGCGAGCTTGGCGGTGCGCTTCGAGGACACCGGCAATCTGCATGCGCTGGCGGCGCGGATCGAGGAGGGCGAACTGATCGACGAGGCGATCGATGCGGCCTCCTTCGACGGCGGCATGCTCGACGTCGCGTTCGCGGACAGTGGCAACGTCACCGGCGAGGCCCTGACCATCGCCCATGGCGAACTGATCGACGAAGCGGTCGACCTGCAGGGCACGCTCGCGCGTGCGCACCTGCGCCTGGACTTCGCCGATGCCGGCAACGCCCGTGTCGAGGCGCTGGACATCATCGAGGGCGAACTGGTCGACGAACTGCTGGATCTGGTCGATGCGCGCGATGCCAGCGCCGAACTGCGCGTGCGCCACAGCGCGAACGCCGGCGGCGCGCTGTCGGCGTCGGGCCAGCGCGTGTCGATCGTCTATGGCGAGTTGATGGATGAGGTGATCGATGCGGCGGGCGCGCTGGACGGATTCATCGGCGTCGTCGACCTGGGCGAGACCGCCAACGCGCGTGCCGCGCGCATCGCCCTGCAGGGCGCGCAATTGCTCGACGGTGTCCTGGACGCGGCGGCGCTGCGCGTCAGCGAGCTCGGCGTACAGCTGGCCGACGTGGCCAACGCGCGTTACCGGGACGCGCTGGAGATGCAGGACAACAGCACGCTGTTGGGGACGCTGGCCGACGTGGACAGCCGCGATGCCGCCTCGCAGATCGCCACGGTGGTGGTGAACAGCGGGGAGGCGATCCAGGTGCCTTAGCGCGCGCCTGGCGAGCAACGCGGCGGTCACCGCCGCCGCGCCGTTCGTCTAGGTGCGTCGTGACGGATGATGCCTACCCTTGCCACGATCAAGCGGGCACGTCATGGCCCCGTAGGAGCGGCTTCAGCCGCGACAGGCCTTCCCGATCACGCCGGTCGCGGCTGAAGCCGCTCCTACATGTGGGGCCATTAACTCGTACTGGATGTTCGCTTCCGTGGCGATGGCCATTCCCCGGAAACCTGTCGCGGCTGATTCCCAAGAAGGAGATAAGAGCCGCTCCTAAGGCGTACCTGAGCAAGCGCGGCGTGGCAGCGATCAGGACGCGTCGGCCTGCAGCTCCCGCCGCGCCGCGGCGATCGCCGCGATCCGCGCCTTGGCCAGTGCCTCGCCGATCTGCGGGCCGCTCAGGCCCTGCGCGGCCAGGTCGCGGGCGTTCACCGCCAGCGCCGCCGCATGCAGGCGCTGCAGTGTGCGGCCCTGCGGATAATCGGCGTCCTCGCTGCCGAGGCGGCCGCGCTTGTCGGCCTCGCACACCGTTGCCAGCTGCGCGATGCGCTCGGGCTTGCGGAAGCCGTCGCAGCGCTGCAGCAGTTCGTGCACGGTGCGGTCGCGCAACTCGGCCAGGCGATGCACGTTCAGATGCTCGCGGCAGGCGATCTCGGCCAGTTGCCGATGCTCCTGCGGCACCTTGAGGCGTTCGCACAGTGCGCGCAGCGGCGCCAGGCCGCGTTGCTCGTGCATCAGGTGGCGCGGCCACTCCTCCGGCGGCGTCAGTGCCTTGCCCAGGTCGTGGGTCAGCGCGGCGAAGCCGATCAGCGCATCGCCCGGCGCCAGCCGCGCGGCCATGTCGCTGACCAGCTCCTGGTGGCGCCCGGTGTCGACCTCGGGGTGGTACTCGGCGCGTTGCGGCACCCCGTACAGCGCGTCCAGCTCCGGCAGCACCCAGCGCAGCGCATCGGCCTCGCGCAGCGTGCGCAGGAACGCCGAGGGCTGCGCCGAGGCCAGACTGCGCCGCAGTTCCTGCCAGACGCGTTCGGGCACCAGCGTTTCCAGTTCGCCGCCGGCGGCCATTGCGCGCATCAGGTCCATGGTCTCGGCCGCGACGACGAATCCCAGGGGCGCCAGCCGCGCCATGAACCGCGCCGCGCGCAGCACCCGTAGCGGATCCTCGGCGAAGGCCGGGCCGACATGGCGCAGCACCCGCTGCTCGAGATCGCGCGCGCCGCCATACGGATCGACCAGGCGCCCATCGGCCTCGTCGCGGGCGATGGCGTTGATGGTGAAGTCGCGCCGCTGCAGATCCTCTTCCAGCGTCACCGACGGATCGGCCTGCACCACGAAGCCGTGGTAACCGCGCCCGGCCTTGCGCTCGGTGCGCGCCAGCGCGTACTCCTCGCCGCTGCGCGGATGCAGGAACACCGGGAAATCGCGGCCCACCTGCTTGTAGCCCAGCTCCAGCATCTGCTGCGCGCTGGCGCCGACCACCACCCAGTCGCGGTCGCCGGGCGGTTGACCGAGCAAGGCGTCGCGGACGGCGCCGCCGACGAGGTAGATGTTCATTGGGGGCTGGGAATGGGGAATAGGGAATGGGGAATGGTAAAAGCAGATTCCCTTCGCCTGATGTCGCGCTGGCGTGTTGACCCAATGTTCGGCGCGGTCGCGCGCGGTGCGCCGTTGCGATTCCCCATTCTCTATTCCCGATTCCCGGCCGCCGCATCGGCGGCCGTACACACAAACTTCTTCCGCGGCGCGTCCAGCTTGCCGAGCATGCGTTCGGTGACCGGCAGGGCGTCGCCGTTGAGGCGCCAGTCGTAGATCACGCTGAAGGCCAGGATGCGCGCCACGTACTCGCGGGTTTCCTTGTAGCTGACCGTCTCGATCCAGAAGTCGGCATCGTGGCCCGGGCGCTGGCTCTGCCAGCGTGCGGCCGGGCCGGGGCCGGCGTTGTAGGCGGCGATGGTCAGGTAGGGCAGGCCGTAGGTGTTGAGCAACTGGCGCAGGTAGGCGGTGCCGATGGCGATGTTGGTGTCCGGGTCGTACAGGCTGGCGGCGCCGCCGTAGCCGGCCAGGCCGAGGCTGCGGGCGACGCTGGCGCCGGTGGCCGGCACCACCTGCATCAGGCCCATCGCATTGGCCGGGGAGCGCGCGTTCGGGTTGAACACGCTTTCGGCGCGGATCTCGGCGGCGACCCAGGCCGGGTCGATCGCATTCTTGCCGGCTTCGCGGCGGATGGTGTCGGCGTGGTGCAGCGGGAAGCGCAGCGTGTACAGGCGCTGCTCCTCCGGGCGCTTGCCGAGCCCGAACACCGCGCGGTCGAACCAGCCGTTGGCGCTGGCCACTTCCACCGCCAGGCGCCGCTGGGTATCGTCGAAGCGGCTCAGCGCATCGTTCCACTCGGCCACCGCCCAGCCGGCGCGGTCGATCTTGAACAGCTCCAGCGCGCGGATCAGCGCCGGATCGCGCGCCACCGCCGCCTGCGCCTGTGCGCTGTCGTTCGGTTCCCACGGGCACAGCGCGTACGGCTGCTTCAGCCGGTCGGCGGCCAGGAAGCCGTGGAAGGTGGCAGAGCTGGCCGCCGCGCGATACAGCCGCTGCGCCTCGCCGGCATTGCCGGTCTTCTCCGCCAGCCGTGCCTCGAAGTACTGCCAGCGCGAATCGTTGCGCTGCGCCGGCGGCATCTTGCGGATCGCGGCCAGGGCCGCCGGCCAGTCGCCGCGCGCCATCGCCTCGCGCGCGCGCCACTCGTGCAGGCGTTCGTCGTAGGCGGACTCGGGCACGGCGTTGAGCCGGCGCGCCGAATCCGGCCCGTACGAGGCCACCGTCCACAGCGCGATCTGGTACAGCACCGCGCCGCGCTGCGCCTCGCTCAACTGCAGCGCCTGGGCGAATTGCGGCAGTTGCCGCTCGGCCGCGTCCGGGTCGGTCTTGGCCAGCTTCTGCAGCCCGTCCACCGCCACCTTGCGGCTGCGCTCGGTCTTGGGCCAGTTCAGCGCACGCGTGTGCACCGCGTCCAGGAACGCCGCGTAGTCGTTGGCCAGGGCCAGCTCGGCCGCGGGCAGGCCGCGTGCGGCGGCGCGCATCACCGCCGGCTGCTGCGCGTCCGCGGCCGCTTCCACGCGCGCCCAGCGCAGGGCATCGGTCATGCCGCCGCGTGCCTGCAGCACCGCGAACACCGGATCGCAGGCGTCGGGCAGCGACTTGCCGGCGTTGCGCCACAGCGCCTGCGCTTCGTCCGTCCATTGCGCGTCGGCGCGGCCGGTGGCCTGGCGCGCATTGAGCTGGGCGCAGCGCAGGCCGAGGTTCTCGGTGGGTTTCCAGTTCGCCAGCAGCGCCGGCCAGTCCTCGCGCCGCGCCAGCGCCGGCAGCCACAGCGCGCGGAAGCTTTCGGCCACCGGCTGCCCGGCGTAGCGCTTGAGGAAGTCCTGCGCCTGCGCATCGGACACCTTGTCGATGGTGCGGCGCAGGTTGGCGTACTCCAGCCAGCCGTACAGCGGATGCTGCTTGAACGCGGCCGCGCGCACCGGATCGAAGCGGCCTTGCTCGGCATCGTCGATCGCCGAGCGGATCGCCGGGCGTTGCGCATCCAGGGACTGGGCGAGGGCGGAGACGGGGCCGCACAACGCGGCGGCGAACAGCAGGAGAGACGTGCGCAGGATCATGCGCGGGACTATACCGAACGCCGATGAATCGCCGTTTCAACGACGGGTGGAGCCACGGCACGTCGTGTCAGTGCGATGCCCTGTAGCGTTGCAGATCCGTATCGCGCGCCGGCCTGCGTTTTGTGCTCCCGCACGGGCGGGTGAGGTGCGGGTGCAGCTTCGTACGCCTGAAGTCCGCGAGTCGCTTCGCGCCGTACCCTCACCCCAACCCCTCTCCCGGTGGGAGAGGGGCTCCGCTTCTCCCTTCTCCCATTGGGAGAAGGTGCCCCGCAGGGGCGGATGAGGGTACGGGCGAAGCCTCTGATCGCCGGATCGCGCGGGCGCTTCGCGCCGTACCCTCACCCCAACCCCTCTCCAGGTGGGAGAGGGGCTTCGGCAGGTCGCCGTTTGACAGCGTCTCGCGGCTCTCGTGTCTACCAGATCGACCAGTCGTCGCGATGGCCCGCGCTTTGCCCGCCGGACGCTTGCAGCCCGTTTACGATTTGTTTACAAAGAATTCCACGCCGTCGCGGTGCAGGGGGTCGCAGCGGCCGACCCACATCCTTTCTGGAGAGAGAGACGGATGAATTTCCTGCACCGCCATCCTTTGGTCTTCGCGGTATCCCTGGTCCTGCTCGGCGGCGTCCCCGCCATCGCCGGCGCCCAGCAACAGACGCCCCCAGCCGCCCCCGGCACGGCCACCACGCTGGACAGCGTGCAGGTCACCGGCACCCGCATCCGCCGCGCCGAAGTCGAGGGCCAGGTGCCGGTGCAGACCCTGAGCCGCGCCGACATCGAACGCACCGGCCTGACCTCCATCGGCGATGTGCTGCAGGAACTCACCGCCTCCGGTTCGGCCTTGAACGCCAAGTTCAATTCCTCCGGCAATTTCGGCTTCCCGCCGGACGGCAGCGGCGTCGGCGCCGGCTCGGCGCAGGTCGATCTGCGCCATCTCGGCGCCAAGCGCGTGCTGGTGCTGGTCGACGGCATGCGCTGGGTCAACGAGTCCTCTGCCTCGGGCGTGGGCGCGGCCACCGATCTCAACACCATCCCGCTGGCCATCGTCGAGCGCGTCGAGGTGCTGGAGGACGGCGCGTCCTCGCTGTACGGCTCCGATGCCATCGCCGGCGTGGTCAACATCATCACCCGGCGCAATTTCGAGGGTGGTCAGGTCACCCTGAACTACGGCGAGTACGACAAGGGCGATGGCGCCAGCAAGGGCGTGGACCTGGCCTGGGGCCACAGCACCGAGCGCACCAGCCTGTTTCTCGGCGCCAGCTACACCAAGCAGGATCCGATCTACGCGCGCGACCGCGCGCAGTCGCTGTATCCGATTCCCGGCACCGGCCTGACCTTCGGCAGCTCGGCCACGCCTGACGGGCGCTTCATCTTCGTCGACCCCAACACCGGCGCCGAGCAGAACCTGACGCCCAACAGCGGCGTGGGCACGCCGCGCTACGACGGCACCGGCGGCTGTACCCGCAGCGACGACTACCACTGCTTCACCACCGCCGACCGCTACAACTTCGCCGCGTCCAACCTGCTGCTGACGCCGTCCGAGCGCAAGGGCGTGTTCGGCCAGTTCCGCTTCTTCTTCAACGACGACGTGCAGTGGTACCTGAAGCTGCTCGGCAACCGCCGCGAATCGACCAACCAGGCCGCGCCGGAGCCGATCTTCCTCGGTCCCGACGCCGGCACCGGCAATCCGCTGGCCGACAACATCGTCATCTCCGCCGCCAACCCGTACAACCCGTTCGGCTTCGCGCTGGATTCGGGCAGCAACCTGATCATGATCGGGCGCCGCCCGGTGGAAGGCGGTGCGCGCGTGTTCGAGCAGCGCGTGGACACCCAGTACGTCGGCACCGGCTTCATCGGCAGCTTCGAGGGCGCCGACCGCACCTGGTTCTGGGACGTCAATGGCGCCTACAGCAAGAACAAGGCCGAGCAGACCAACTACGGCAGCTACAACATCTACAACATCAACCTGGCGCTGGGCGATCCGGCGGCGTGCGCGGCGGTGGCCGGCTGCGTGCCGCTGAACATCTTCGGCGGCGCCGGCAGCATCACCCCGGACATGCTGCGCTGGATCCAGCCGGTGGTGCACGACCGCAGCCAGAACGAGCTGACCCAGTTCACCGCCAACCTCAGCAGCGACCTGTTCCGGCTGCCGGCCGGCGCGGTGTCCTTCGCCACCGGCGTGGAGTACCGCAAGTACGAGGGCTTCTACCGCCCCGATCCGCTGACGGTGATCGGCCACTACAACGGCGTGCCGTCGCTGCCCACGCAGGGCAGCTACGACGTCAAGGAGGCCTACCTCGAACTGAGCGTGCCGATCTTCGCCGACTCGCCGCTGGGCGACAAACTCGACCTGAGCCTGGCCGGGCGCTATTCCGACTACTCCACCTTCGGCGGCAAGTTCACCCCGAAGTACGGCCTGCGCTGGCAGGTGGCGCCGGACTTCGTGCTGCGCGCCAGCTACGCCGAAGGCTTCCGCGCGCCCAGCATCGGCGAACTGTACGGCTCGGCCGCGCGCGCCGACCTGACCCTGTCCGACCCGTGCTCGATCGGCCTGGGCGGTACCGCGCCGCGCGGCAGCGCCAGCAACTGCGCCGCGCTCGGCGTGCCGGCCGGCTACCAGCAGGCCAACTCGCAGATCTCGGTGACCACCGGCGGCAACCGCGCGCTGGAGCCGGAGAAGGCGCGCAGCTTCAGCGCCGGTTTCGTGTGGAGCCCGTGGTTCGCCAGCAACGTGCCGTGGTCGGACCGCTTCGACGTGGAGGTGACCTTCTACCGCCACGACATCGACGGCGCGATCCAGGCGATCAACGCGCAGACCCAGCTCGACCTGTGCGTAGACACGCTGTCGCCGACCTACTGCGACGGCATCACCCGCGCCTCCACCGGCGGCATCAACGGCTTCAACAACCGCTTGACCAACCTCGGCTCGATCAAGACCGACGGCTGGGACGTGGACCTGTTCTGGAACTCGCCGGAGACCGCCGCCGGCCGCTTCAAGATCGGCTGGCAGAACACCTTCGTCACCCGCTACGTCGCCACCGGCGCGGCCGGCCAGGTGCAGCCGCAGCGCCCGGGCGTGGAGGTGGTGGACAGCTCGATTCCCGAGTGGACCAGCAACCTGAGCCTGGACTGGTCGCGCGGCCGCTGGAACGCGTCGTGGACGCTACGGCACATCTCCGAGCTGACCGAACAGTGCGGCGATGCGGTGGCGTTCCCGGTGTGCAGCAACCCGGTGGCCGGCACCAACACGCTGGACGCGATCACCTACCACGACCTGCAGGTCGGCTACCGCTTCGACTGGCTCAAGGGCCTGACCCTCAGCGGCGGCGTCAATAACGTCTTCGACAAGGACCCGCCGATCTGCCTGTCGTGCTCGCTCAACGGCTACGACGCCTCCACCTACGGCATTCCGGGTGGGCGCTACCTGTATGTGCGGGCGGATCTGAAGTTCTAGTCGCTGCCTACGCCTGACACCCTGCGGGAGCGTGTGTTCGCTCCCGCAGGCGTATCGATGCGAGCTGTAGGAGCGGCTTCAGCCGCGACGGACGTTCCCGGCAATGCCCGTCGCGGCTGAAGCCGCGACGACGCGCTACAAGAATCGACCGTGCTGCCTCAGCGCAGCAAGTGCTGCGGCACGTCGATCTCGGTGGCCACCGCCAGGTGGTCGGAGAAGGCGGCAGGCACCGCCCGCTGTTCGTTGCAGCGCAGGCCGTCGCTGACCAGGATGTGGTCGATGGCGCGCTGCGGGCGCCAGCTCGGGAAGGTCGGCACCACGCAGCCCGGCGGTTGCAGCCGGGTGCGTTTGTAGAGCAAATGCATTTCCGGGCGGTCGGCGACGCAGTTGAAGTCGCCCATCAGCACCGCGTTGGGATGATCGGACAGCAGTTCGGCGATGAAGGCCAACTGCGCCGCGCGCGAGTTGGCGCCCAGCGACAGGTGCGCCACCGCCACCGCCAGGCCTTCGGCGCCGTTGCCGAACTTGGCCAGCAACACGCCGCGCCCGCCGAGCCGGCCGGGCAGGGCGTGGTCCTGCACTTCTACCGGTTCCAGCCGGCTGAGCAGGCCGTTGGCGCTGGACGCCACGCCGCCCACGCGGCGGTTCGGCTGGTGGCTCCAGTAGTTGAAGCCGGCGCGCTCGGCCAGGTAGTGGGTCTGGTTGGTGAAACCCGAGCGCAGGCTGCCGGGGTCGGCCTCCTGCAGGCCGACGATGTCGTGGTCGCTGGCCAGTTGCGCGATCGCGTCCAGGCTGCTGCGCTTGCGCCCGGCCGGCAGCGCATGCGACCAGCTGCGGGTCACGTAGTCGCTGTAGCGGCGCGTGCTGGAACCGGCCTGGATGTTGGCGGTCAGCACGCGCAGGGTGCGGGTGGCGGGAGCGGTCACGGCGGTGCGGCCCGGGGCGGACGGCTTACTTGGCCATCGCCGCGCGCTCGCGCGCGATCAGGTGATCGGCCACGCGCAGCATGTCGTCGTAGCTCTTGCCCTTGACCAGGTACTTGCCGTTGATGATCAGCGACGGCGTGCCGGTGATGCCGCTGCGGGTGGCGAACTGCTTGGCGCGGTTGGTCTTGGTGGCCACCGCGAAGCTGCCCATGGTGTCGGCGAACTGCTTCGGGTCCACGCCGTACTTGGCGTAGAAGTTGGCGATGTCCTGCACCGAGTCGCGGCCGCGCTCGCCCTTCAGGGTTTCGTCGACGTGGATCGCCTTGTACAGCGCCTCGTGGGTCTTCTCCTGCACGCCCAGCGCCTCGGCGGCGTAGAACGCGCGGGCGTAGTCGTCCCAGGTGCCGCCGAACATCGCCGGCACATAGACGAAGCGCACGTCGGAGGGCAGGCCGGCCTTCCACGGGCCGATCAACGGCTGGAAGCGCGCGCAGGCCGGGCAGACGTAGCCGAAGATCTCGGCCACCTCGATCTTGCCGTTGGTCGGCTGGAACGGCTGGCCGCCGGCGATGTCGACGTAGTCGGTGCCGGCGACCGGCTCCGGACCGTTCGGGGTCTTGGCGGCGACCGGCTTGGCCGCGGCGGCGGTGTCGCCGTCGGTGGCGGCGGGCTGCGCGGCGGCATCGGCGGTGGTGGCCGCAGGCGTGGCCGGGGTCTCGGCGGGCGTGGCGGCATTGTCGCCGGCGGCAGGCGCAGCCGGGGCTGCGGCGCTGCCGGAGGCGGGGGCGACGGTGTCGGCAGTGCCGTCCTGGGCCTTGCATGCCACCAGGATCGGCAGCAAGGCCATCAGGGTCAGGGCGAAGCGGGTCTTCATCGGCGACATCTCCAGCAGGATGGGGGAAAAACGCCGGACGCGCCGCAAGCGCGGTCCGGCCACCCCGTCATGATGCCATGGCGCGGATGAAGCGCCGTGCGCCGATTACTTGCCGGCGCGCTCGCGGGCGATCAGCGCGTCGGCGATGCGCAGCATGTCCTCGAAGTTCTTGCCCTTGACCAGGTACTTGCCGTTGACGATCAGCGCCGGGGTGCCGGCGATGTCGGCGCGCACGGCGAAATCGCGCGCGGCCTTCACCTGCGCGGCGACCTGCGGGCTCTGGTAGGCGGCGATGAAGGCCTGCGGCTTGACCCCGAAGCCGGCGTAGAACGTGGCCAGTTCCTCCGGCGCCACGTTTTGCACCGGCACGCTGCGCTTGTCGTGGATGGCCTCGAACATGGCGCGGTGGCTGCGGCTCTGCACGCCCAGTTGCTGCGCGGCGTAGAAGGCGCTGGCGAAGCTGTCCCAGTAGCCGCCGAACGCCGCCGGCACCAGGGTCAGGCGCACGTCCTTGGCCTGCTTGCCGGCCCATTCCTCCAGCAGCGGCTCGAAGTGCGCGCAGTGCGGGCAGGTATAGCCGAACACTTCCACCACCTCGATCTTGCCGGCCAGCGGCGCGAACGGCTTGGGGTCGGCGATCAGGGTGTAGTCCTCGCCTTCCACCGCAGTGGCGGACTTGGGTTGCGCGCAGGCGCTCAACGGCAGCAGGGCGAGCAGGCACAACAGCAGGCGGGGCAGACGATTCATGCGATCTCCAAGGCAAAAAACGAACGCCGGTCGTCGGGACCGGCGCGAAGGGGAAACGGGCCGGCGCCGCCGCGGCGGCGCGCGGTCAGGATTGTTGCGCGGGCGGCGGCTGCTGTGGCGTTGCCGCGGCCGGTGCGGCCTGCGCCGCGGCCGCGTCGTCGGCGCGGTCGTGCAGGCCCTGCAGGTAGCTGCCCAGCGCCTTGATCTCCTGGTCGGTCAGCGGCTTGGCCACCTGCGCCATGATCTTGAACATCGTCGGATCGCGTTCCTGGGTGGTGCCAGCCTGGTATTCCTGCAGGCGCCGCGCCACGTAGTCGGCGTGCTGGCCGCCCAGGTGCGGGTAGGCGGGGCCAGGGTTGCCGGCGCCGGCCGGGCCGTGGCAGGCCATGCATGCGGGGATGCCGCGGGTCGCATCGCCGCCGCGATACAGCTGCTGGCCGACCTCGTAGAACTTCATGCCGGCGTACGGGCCGTCGGCGATCACCGCATCGTCGGCGATGCCGGCGCCGGCCTTCTGCGTGGCGAAGTAGGCGCCGATGTCGCGCATGTCCTGCGTGCTCAACGGCTGCACGAACGGCACCATCGCCGCGACCGCGCCGCTGGTGCGCTCGCCGTGCGCGATCAGCGCCATCTGCCGCGCGCTGTAGCGCTCCATCTGGCCGGCGATGCGCGGATACATGGCGATGGCGGGATTGCCGTCCGCACCGTGGCAGGCGGCGCAGGCCGCGGCCTTGGCCTGGCCGGCCTTGGGGTCGCCCCAGGCGGCCTTGCCGACGTCGCTCTCCAGCGGCGTGGTGCGCACCGGAGCGTGGTCTGGAATGGGAACCACCGAGGTCTGCGCGAACGCGACCGCGGCGGCGACGGAAACCGCTAGACCGGCAAAGGCAAGAACGCGAGCGTGGCGCATTGCTGAAGCTCCGTATGACCCGACCCCGCGGCTGCCGGGCCGGCGACCGCACTCGCGCGATTATCGGCATGCCGCGGCCCGGCGGTCAACGAAGCCCGCCCGGGGCCGCGGACGTGCGATCCTAGGCGGATGTCGCTGATCCTCGAACGTGCCCACTATCTGCTGTCCGCCCACAATGCCCGTCAGTTGCCGGACGACGGCGGCTGGGAGGTGGCCTTCGCCGGCCGCTCCAACGCCGGCAAGTCCAGCGCGCTGAACGCGCTGACCCGGCAGAACGCCCTGGCCCGCGTGTCCAAGACGCCCGGCCGCACGCAGCAACTGGTGTTCTTCCAGGTCCAGCCCGAGCGCTACCTGGTGGACCTGCCCGGCTACGGCTACGCCAAGGTGCCGCAGGAACTGCAGGCGCACTGGCAGAAGTTCATCGACACCTATTTCCGCACGCGCGAGGCCCTGCGCGGGCTGGTCGTGGTGATGGACATCCGCCATCCGCTCAAGGACTACGACCGGCAGATGCTCGGTTACGCGGTGCAGCGCGGACTGCCGGCGCATGCGCTGCTGACCAAGGCCGACAAGCTCGGCCGCGGCCAGCAGGCGCAGGTGCTGCAGCAGGTACGCAAGGAGCTGGCCAGCGCGTTCGGCGACACCGTCAGCGTGCAGGCTTTCTCTGGCGAGAGCCGCCAGGGCGTGGACGAGTTGCGTGGCATCGTCGGTGGCTGGCTGGGGTTGGACACGGAGCCGACTGCCGCGGAGTGAGTAGGGTGGCGCTGGATTCGGCCTCTTGCGCTTGAATGCTGCGAGACGCTTTCGCGCCGGACCCTCACCCCAACCCCTCTCCCGAGGGGAGAGGGGCTAGCAGCCGTTCCTTCTCCCATTGGGAGAAGGTGGCCCGCAGGGCCGGATGAGGGTACGGGCGAAGCCTCGTGCGGCCGAACTTTGCGAGACGCTTTCGCGCCGGACCCTCACCCCAACCCCTCTCCCGAGGGGAGAGGGGCTAGCAGCTGTTCCTTCTCCCATTGGGAGAAGGTGGCCCGCAGGGCCGGATGAGGGTACGGGCTAAGGCGCCGCCGGCAACGGCGAAAACTCCGCCGGCACCCATGCGAAGGCCTCGCCCTCGCGGCGCACGTGGCCCAGGCCCGGGAACGGCAGGTGCGCGCCGGCCACCCACCAGCCGTGGTCCGCGGCCTGCGCCAGCATGCGCTTGCGCGCGGCGATCGCTGCGGCGCGGTCGCTGTCGGCCTCGTACGAGGCCTGCGGTTGCGCGAACTGCACCGCGTGGTAGTGCACCAGATCGCCCCACACCAGCAATTGCTGCCCCGCACCACCGTCGAAGCGGTACGACACATGCCCGGGCGTGTGCCCGTGGGTGTCCAGCGCCACCGCGCCGCCCGGCAACGCATCGCCGGGGCGGAAACGGCGCAGCCGCTGCGCGGCCTGGTACGGCGCCACCGCCGCGCGCGCCAGGGGGAAGGCGAAGCGCAGCATCTGCGGCGCGCCGGCCTCGCTGGCCGGATCCAGCCAGTACGCAGCGTCGGCAGCGCTCAGCCACACCGTCGCCTTGGGATAGGCGGGCTGGCCCTGCGCATCAAGCAGGCCGCACAGGTGATCGGGATGGGCGTGGGTCAGCAGCACGTCGTCGACCTGCTCGGGTGCGTAGCCGGCGGCGCGCAGATTGGCCAACACCTGGCCGAGCCCGGGGCCGAAACAGGTCGCGGTGCCGGTATCGACCAGGGTCAGGTGCGTCCCGTCCTGGATCAGGTAGGCGTTGACCGCGGTCTGCAGGCCCTTGTCGTTCTCCGGCACGTAGCGGTGGTCGAGCAGGCGTGCGATCGCCTCTGGCGGGATGTTCGCCAGTTGCGCGCGCGGCAGTGCCACCGTGCCGTCGAACAGGGCAGTGATGCGCAAGCGGCCGACCGCCTGGCGATAGACGCCTGGCACCTGCGCAACGGCGCTCTCCGGCGCGGCGGCATGGGCGATGGGCGGCAGTGTCAGCGCCGCGCTGGTGGTCAGGGCCAGCGCGCACAGCGCGCGCAACGGGAACACGGACATGGGGATTTCCTGGCAATGCGGCAGGTGCCGCGGTACCGGCATGCTGCGCCGGTGCCCCGGCGCGATTCGCTCATTCCGCTGCGCGCGGCGCTCAATGCCGCCGCGGCTCAATTGCCGATGCTGGCCGGATCCAGGCCGTAGCGTTGCTGGAAGCGTTGGCTGAAGCTGCGCACCGAGCGGTAGCCGGCGTGCGCGGCGACCGTCTTCAGCGGCCAGCGCGTGGTGTACAGCAGCTGCATCGCATGCGCCAGGCGCGCATCGGCGAGCAGCTCGCGCAAGGAGGTGCCTTCGCCGGCCAGGTGCCGGCGCAGGGTCGCACCACTCAGTCCCAGGTGGTCTTCGATGTCGCGCGAACGCCAGTCGCGTTGTGGCTGTGCGGCGATCAGCTCGCGCACCTGCGCCGCCACGCTCGGCGCCGGCGGCAGCAGCAGGCCGCCGTGACCTTGCCGGCACAGCGCCACCACCAGCGTTGCCAGCGCCAGCCGCGCCTCTGTGTAGCGGCCGTCCTGCAGCGCCTGCCGCCATTGCAGCAGGGTGCTGCCGAACGTCTCGGCACGCAGGCGCGCCAGTTCCGCGCCGGCGGCGGGCAGCGGCTCGTTCCACAGCACGCGGGCGGCGCTCAGCGCTTCCTCGCACAGCGGCACCAGCACGCTCAGGTACAGGCCGCTGTGCGGATCCGGGATGTTAACCACATCGATGCGGCAGCGCCGGGTCACCAGGAACAGATCGCCCGGCACGAAGTCCAGCGTCTGCGTGGCGGTGCGCACCTGCTTGCGGCCCTGCAGCAGGATCGCCAGCTGCGGCCGCGGGATCTCCACCGAGCGCGCGCCGTGTTCGCGGCGGGCGCTGATGCAGGCGTAGCCCTCGGCCTGGGTACAGTCGGCCAGGCTGGACAGGCGCGCGAGCAACAGGGCGTCGGGAGAGGTGGTGTCGGCCATGGCCGTGATGCTAGCGCAGCGCAGCGCGGCGCGCGCTCAGAGCAAAGCGCCAAGCTGCTACGTCGCAGCCGGCCGGACCACCACGACTGCGCTGGTGCCGGCCCCGCAAACTGCCGGTCTCGGCGCGCCACAGGCCGGTTCCCCGCGGTCTGGCGACTGCGCAGTCGTTTTGTCAGCCACGCTTACCTGGGAGGTTGCATGACCTCGATGGTGATCCCGTCGGGCCCGCTGACGTAGGCAACGACGGTTCCCGCGCGTGGCCCTGCCTCGATCGGCCGCGGAGATCCTTTCAAGTGCCATCCCTGCGCCTGGATCCTGGCGACGGCCACGTCGAGATCCGTCACGGTGACGGCAAGATGGGCTGCGCCGATCGCGCCAGCGCTTGTGGGTGTCTTGCCCAATGTGCGGGCTGTCGAGTATTCCAGCAGTTCGATGGGAAAGCCGGCAGGCGAGACCACCAGCGCCATGCGGCAACGAGGATCGTCGACGCCCGTCACCTCGCGCAGGAAATCGCCGCCCATTTCGCCTGTGCGCACGAGTTCGAAGCCCATGGCCTCCGTCCAGAATGCGATCGCCTGCTCCAGCGATGACACGGAAAATCCCATGTGGTCGACGACGAAGGTGCCAGCGTTAATTTTCAGTCCTCCAGGTCAGGTTCCGTTTTGAGCGATGGGCGTGCGGTTGCCTCGCATTTCGGGGGAACCGGTGTCGGCCATGCCGGCGATGCTACCGCAGCGCGCGGCGCGACTGCTCAGACATGCACGCCGAACACATGGCCGATCGCGCCGCTGGCGAGCATCGCCGCCGCGCCCCAGAACACCACGCGCACCGCGCCGCGCAGGCCCGAGGCGCCGCCGGCGCGCGCGGCCAGCGCGCCGGTCAGCGACAGGCCGACCAGGGTGGCCGCGCCGGTCACCCACAGTTGCCGGCCGTCCGGCGCCAGCCAGGCGGCCACGATCGGCAGCGCCGCGCCGCTGCAGAACGCCGCGGCCGACGCGGCGGCCGCCTGCAGCGGACGCGCACGCAGGCTCTCGGTGATGCCGAGTTCGTCGCGCGCGTGCGCGCCCAGCGCATCGTGCGCGGTCAACTGCTCGGCGACCTGGCGGGCAAGGCCGGGATCGAGCCCGCGCTGGCGATAGATCGCGGTCAGTTCCTCCAGTTCGCTCTGCGGATCCTCGTGCAGTTCGCGCCGCTCCAGCGCCAGGTCGGCGCGCTCGGTGTCGGCCTGCGATTGCACAGACACGTATTCGCCGGCGGCCATCGACATCGCGCCGGCGACCAGGCCGGCAATGCCGGTGGTCAACACCGTGGCCGCCGACGCGCCGCTGCTGGCGACGCCGACCACCAGGCCGGCTACCGACAGGATGCCGTCGTTGGCGCCGAGCACGGCCGCGCGCAGCCAGCCGGCGCGGTCGGTGCGATGGCGTTCGGAGTGGGTCGGGCGCATGCGTTGCCTGCCGCGGGCGGTGAGGGAGTCCGCAGCCTACCGAAGCCGGCGCCGCGGGCGCTTGCTGCGTCTCACTCTCGACGCCGCGGCGGCGCGGCCGTGGAATGCTGCAGTGCCGCCGGTAGCGATATGGGCCTCACCCCCGGCAGGCTATAGTGCGGGCCTTGCGATGGCCGGGCCCGGCCCCCACATCGCCTCACCCGCCGTGCGAGTCCTGCCCTTGTCGAGCCCCAGCCACGTTGCCGAGACGCCGATCACCGACCGCGCCGAACTGGTGCAGGTGCTCGCCTCCGGAGAGAAGCCCGAAGCGCAGTGGCGCATCGGCACCGAGCACGAGAAGTTCGGGTTCCGCCTGGACGACCTGCGGCCGCCGACCTTCGACGGCGAGCGCGGCATCGAGGCCCTGTTGCTGGGCCTGACCCGCTTCGGCTGGGAGCCGGTGCGTGAAGCCGGGCACACCATCGCCCTGCTGCGCGACGGCGCCTCGGTGACGCTGGAGCCGGCCGGCCAGTTGGAACTGTCCGGCGCGCCGCTGCCGACCATCCACGATACCTGCGTGGAAGTGGGCAGCCACCTCAACGAGGTCAAGCAGGTCGCCGACGAACTGGGCCTGGGCTTCCTCGGCATGGGGTTCCAGCCGAAGTGGCGCCGCGACGAGATGCCGTGGATGCCCAAGGGCCGCTACCAGATCATGAAACACTACATGCCCAAGGTCGGTTCGCTCGGCCTGGACATGATGACCCGCACCTGCACGGTGCAGGTCAACCTGGACTACGCCAGCGAAGCGGACATGATCAAGAAGTTCCGCGTGTCGCTGGCGCTGCAGCCGATCGCCACCGCGCTGTTCGCCGATTCGCCGTTCGCCGACGGCACGCCCAACGGCTACCTCAGCTACCGCTCGCACATCTGGACCGATACCGACGCCGACCGCACCGGCATGCTCGACTTCGTGTTCGAGGACGGCTTCGGCTACGAGCGCTACGTCGACTATCTGCTCGACGTGCCGATGTACTTCTCCTACCGCGACGGCACCTACGTGGACGCCAGCGGACAGAGCTTCCGCGACTTCCTGCAGGGCAGGCTGCCGGCCTTGCCGGGCGCGTTGCCGACCTTGCGCGACTGGTCCGACCACATGACCACCGCGTTCCCGGAAGTGCGCCTGAAGAAGTACCTGGAAATGCGCGGCGCCGACGCCGGCCCGTGGGGCCGGCTGTGCGCGCTGTCGGCGTTCTGGGTCGGCCTGCTGTACGACGATGCCGCACTGGATGCGGCTTGGGACCTGGTCAAGGACTTCACCCTGGTCGAACGCCACGCGCTGCGCGACGGCGTGCCGAAGCAGGCGCTGAAGCTGCCGTTCCGCAACGGCACCGTGCAGGACCTGGCCGCAGAGGCGGTGAAGATCGCCCTGGACGGCCTGCGCCGCCGTGCGCGCCTGAACCGCGACGGCCAGGACGAATCGCGCTTCCTCGAACCGCTGGTGGAAATCCTGCACGCCGGCGAGACCGCGGCCGAGCGCAAGCTGGCGCTGTACCACGGCGCGTGGCAGGGCGACATCGATCACGTGTTCCGCGAGTTCGCGTACTGAGCGTCGCGCCGCGCGCAGGCACGACGGTGACCGCAATCGAGGACATCGCGGGCCTGTTCCAGGACGAGCCGCCCACATGGGGCGGCCGTGGCGATCCGTATCTGTGGGAGGAGATGGCGTCGACCCTGGCCGGCGTGCCGCTGCCGGCGACGTCCGCGCAGTGCGAGGCGCTGCTGACCGACACCTTCGCGCGCCTGGTCGGCACGGCACTGCACGACGCCTCTGTCGAGTCGGTGTTCGTGCCGCGCCTCAGCCATGGCGGCATGTCCTCGGGGTACGTCAGCCTGGTGTTCTGGCGGACGACCGCACTGCCGCTGTTGTTGGGGCGTCATGCCGCGGCGCTGGCGCAGCGACGTTGAGGCGGTGCGCGTCGCCGCGGGCGACGCCACCTGACCGTGCCGCTGAGTGCCGTTTTGCCTGTTGCGGCGTCCTGCCGGCGCGCTGGCTGTACCAGCGCGGTGATCGCCGCATGCGCATGGCGCGACGCGGCTAGAGCGTTCGGCGATCGGATGTGGCTGCAGGCGATGGCGCGGGGAGCGGCCAGGCGGCACTATTGTCGACTCGTCTTCAGGGGGACGTATGCATCAGGCACCACCGCGGTCCAACTTTGTCACCATCCTGGCCTCGATCTTCATCGCACTCTCCGGTTTCGGCACGGTGATCGGCATCATGCAGGTCTTCGTTGTGTTCGCCATGTTCGATCACGTGCAGTTCGCCGATGCGGTGCACAGGTTTCCGCCAGGAATGCCGCCGACGATCGCCTTCATTTTTTCGAACTTTCGTTGGTTGTTTCTTGGAACTGCGCTGTTTTCGGCGTGGACCCTGGCGAGTTCCATCGGGCTTCTGCGGCGGTTGAATTGGGCGCGGTGGTGTTTCATCGCGGCCATGTCGCTGGTGATCGCATGGAACCTGGGCGGCGCAGTCGTGCAGGTGCAGATGATCGCGTTCATGCAGAAGCAGCTCGCTGTTGCGCAGATGCAGGGCGCGCCGGACATGCGGCCGATGCTGTGGGCCATGGCGGCGATCGGCGTGGTCTTTGCGGCGGGCTTCGTCGCCTTGCATGGCTGGATCATCGCGCGCTTGCTGTCGCGATCCGTGACGGCCGAGTTTCGGCGACCCTCCGCGACAGGTGCCGGCAACCCGGTGCCGCCGATCCGTTGAACGGCATTTTGCGCGTTCCGCGAAGCCGCGTTGCATGTCGAGCCCCTTCGTATTGCCCACGCTTCGTCGCGTGCGTGCCGAGTCCGCGACCTGCATGAAGGCGGGCAGCGGCGTCGGGCGCCACCGTGGCGGCAGGGCCGGCGTTCTGAGCGTGTTGCTCGGCTGCATGGCATCCGCGCATGCGACCAGCCAATGCCCAGCTGACTTTGGCCCGAAGGATCCGCTCGTCGATCTGCTCGGATGGGCGGTGATCGTCACCGGTGGGGTGCTGGGCGCCGGGTTGTGCGTGCACGTGGTACGGCGCGCGCGCGGCCTGCGCCGCTGGCGACGCGTCGCGGTCGTCCTGGCCGGGGTCGGGGCGATGCTGCTGCTGTGGATCGGCGGCCTGGTCCTGGCGATTGCGTCGTTCTTCCTGCGGTGCTAACACTGCCGGCCTCGGCGCTTACGCGCCGGGTCCGCGGTCCGCGGAGCCACGGACCGGCGCCACAGGGGGCATCCATGACCGATCCGTACAATTCCTCGCCGCCACGCGCGATGGCGGCCTCGCCGCTCAACGATACGATGGTGACCACCGCGCTGGAGCTTCCCGGCTACCGCATCGTGCGCAATCTGGGCATCGTGCGCGGCATCACCGTGCGCTCGCGTTCCATCGTCGGCAACTTCCTGGGCGGGCTGCAGACCATCTTCGGCGGCAATATCACCATCTACACCCAACTGTGCGAGCAGGCGCGCCTGGAAACCTACCGCGACATGCTGCAGCACGCGCGGCAGATGGGCGGCAACGCCATCGTCGCGGTGCGCTACGACGCCACCGAGCTGATGGCCGGCCTGACCGAGGTGCTGTGCTACGGCACGGCCGTGATCGTCGAGCCCAACCCGCACTGAGCCGGTCGGCGTGCGGCGCTCCGGCCGCGGGGACGGCTCAGCCGCCGACCGCGTGGCAGGGCAGCCGCACGCTGACCCGCAGGCCGCCCTCGGGGCGGTTGTCCAGGGCGATCTGGCCGCCGTGCGCCAGCACGATGCTGTGCGCCACCGACAGGCCCAGGCCGATGCCGCCGGTATCGCGGTTGCGCGAGTTCTCGCCGCGGAAGAACGGCAGGAACAGTTTTTCGCGCTGCGCTGGATCGATGCCGGGGCCATCGTCGTCGATCCACAGCACGCACTCGCCGGCCTCGTGGCGCAGCTGCAGGCGTGCGCGCTTGCCGTACTTCAGCGCGTTCTCCACCAGGTTCATCACCATGCGCCGCAGCGACAGCGGGTCGCCGTCGAGGGTGATGGCGTCGCCGAGCAGCAGGACCACGTCGGCGCCGGTGTCGCTGGCGTCGTCGACCACGCTTTCCACCAGCAGGCGGAAATCCAGCGGCGAGCGCTTGCCGCGGCGGCTGTCGTTGTGGATGAAGTCCAGCGCCGCGGAGATCATCGCCTTCATCTCGTCGATGTCGGCCATGGTCTTCTCGCGCAGCGGCGACTGCAGGGTCTCCAGGCGGAACGCCAGCCGTGCCAGCGGCGTGCGCAGGTCGTGGGCGATCGCCGCGACCATGTGCGTGCGCTCGTTGATCAGCCGGTTCAGGCGCGCCTGCATGGCGTTGAACGAATCGGCCGCCTGCACGATCTCGCTGGGGCCGCTGCGCCGCAGCGGTTGCGCGTCGGGATTGCGGCCGAGCTGGTCGGCCGCCTCGGCGAAGCGCCGGATCGGCGCTGACAGCGCCCGCGAGAACCACCAGGCCAGCGGCAGCATCGCCAGCATGCCGGCCAGGAACAGCATGACCACCTTGGTCTTGAATTCGTTGGAGAACCGCCGCGGCGGCGACATCACGCTGCGCCAGCGCCCGTCGGGCTGGCGCAGTGCGGCGGTGAAGCCATCCAGCAGCGGCACCGCCGGGGCGAAGCCGCGCTCGCGCCAGCCCGATGCATGCATGGCCCCGCCGAAGGCGCCATCGCGCGGTGGCTCGCCCGGGCCGGGCGGTGGCTCCATCGGCGGCGGTTCCTGCCCGTGCGGCGGCGGCATCGCCCCGTGCAAGGACGCATCGTCGTCGGCGGCGACGGCATGCGGCGGCGGCGGCGGGTGTTCGCCCAGGCGCAGGCGCAGGCGCTCGAGGCGGCCGTCGCTGTTGCGGTAGAAACGCACCTGGTCCGGCGCCACGTCCAGCCAGTGCGCCATCACCCGTTCGGCATTGCGGTCGCGCACCTGGTCGCGCGCCGGCAGCGGTGCATGCGCGGTGTCCTGCACCTTCAGGGTCTGGGTCCCGGCCGGCATGCGCGTGCTGAGCAGGGCGATCACCTCCGGCGGATGCACCGGCATCTCGTAGACCGGCGTGCGCAGCACCAGGGCGATGCCGATCAGTTGCGCGGTGAGCAGCGCCACCACCAGCAGCAGGAAGGCGCGGGCGAAGATCGGCACGCCGCGGCGGGCGCGCGTGGACGCACTCACAGGCGGGCGACGCTCGGCAACAGCATGTAGCCCTCGTTGCGCACGGTGCGGATCAGTTCGGTCTGCACGCGTTCGTTGATCTTGCGGCGCAAGCGGCTGATCTGGCTGTCGATGGCGCGGTCGTAGACCTCGGTGTCGCGGCCGCGCGCGTAGTCGAGCAACTGGTCGCGGCTGAGCACGCGCTGCGGATGCTCGACGAAGGTGCGCAGCAGCGCGAACTCGCCGTCGGAGAGGTTGATGAAGATGCCGGTGGGATCGCGCAGGTCGCGGCGGATCACGTCCAGCCGCCAGCCGGCGAACTCGTAGACGTTGCCGCGCGCTTCCGGCGGCAGCGTCGTGGCCTGGCTGCGCCGCAGCAGCGCGCGCACCCGCGCCAGCAGTTCGCGCGGATTGCACGGCTTGGCCAGGTAGTCGTCGGCGCCGACCTCCAGGCCGATGATGCGGTCGGTGTCGCTGCCCAGCGCGCTGAGCATGATCACCGCTGGCGCGCCGCGCTCGCTGGCGAGCTGGCGGGCGGCGCTGAGGCCGTCCTCGCCGGGCATCATCACGTCCAGGATCACCAGGTCCGGCTGGCGCTCGGCCATCCGCAGGCGCATGTCCGCCACTGTCTCGGCGGTGTCCACCTGGTAGCCATGGTCGCTCAGGAACTCGCTGATGAGTCGGCGCAGATCCGGATCGTCGTCGACGACCAGAATGAAGGATTTCATGTCCACGATCTTGAAGGGCCGCCACACGGGAGTCGCCCAGTCTAGACGTGGCCGCGGCTGCCTGGAACTGGGGGCGCTCAGGGACGTGGCCACCGCATCCGGGGCACGCGCGTGAACGCATGGCCATCATAGGCAGCGCCGGCAGCGGGATCATGGCCGTCGCGTGTCCTGTGCCGACACGCGTTGCCATGCGCCGGCACCTGCGCCGGCGGGGCGTCTGTCACAGGTTGGGCCGGGGGTGCGGGATGCGCGGCCGTTTTCTTTTGCCGGCGGTCGGCATACTATCCCCCAGTATAGTTCTTGGGCCTCACCGCATGCCGCACACCCCGCACGAGAAGAAGCGCGTCCTCGCCCGCATCCGCCGCCTGCGCGGCCAGACCGAGGCGCTGGAACGCGCGCTGGAAGAGGGGACGGAGTGCGCTGCCGTGCTGCAGCAGATCGCCGCCATCCGCGGTGCGGTCAACGGCCTGATGTCGGAGGTGATGGAAGCCCACGTCCGCGAAGAATTCGGCCATCCCGCGAGCTCCGACGCGCAGCGCGCCGCGCGCGTGCGCGAGATGGGCATGCTGGTCCGCTCCTATCTCAAGTGATCCGCACCCCACACCCATTTCCTCAGCCAGGAGAAAGCGCATGAAATCCCGAGCCGCCGTTGCCTTCGAAGCCGGCCAGCCGCTGCAGATCGTGGAGATCGATGTCGAACCGCCGCGCCAGGGCGAGGTGCTGGTGCGCATCACCCACACCGGCGTGTGCCATACCGACGCGTTCACGCTGTCCGGCGACGACCCGGAAGGCATCTTCCCGGCGGTGCTCGGCCACGAGGGCGGCGGCATCGTCGAGGCGGTGGGCGAGGGCGTGACCAGCGTCAAGGTCGGCGACCACGTGATCCCGCTGTACACGGCCGAGTGCCGCAAGTGCAAGTTCTGCCTGTCCGGCAAGACCAATCTGTGCCAGGCGGTGCGCGCCACCCAGGGCAAGGGCCTGATGCCCGACGGCACCACCCGCTTCTCCTACAACGGCCAGCCGATCTACCACTACATGGGCTGCAGCACCTTCAGCGAGTACACGGTGGTGCCGGAGATCTCGCTGGCCGTGGTCAATCCCGAGGCGCCGCTGGAGAAGGTGTGCCTGCTCGGCTGCGGCGTCACCACCGGCATCGGTGCGGTGCACAACACGGCCAAGGTGAAGGAAGGCGACACCGTGGCGGTGTTCGGCCTGGGCGGCATCGGCCTGGCGGTGATCCAGGGCGCGGTGCAGGCCAAGGCCGGCCGCATCCTGGCCATCGACACCAATCCGGGCAAGTTCGAACTGGCGCGCAGCATGGGCGCCACCGACTGCATCAACCCCAAGGATTACAGCAAGCCGATCCAGGAAGTCATCGTCGAGCTGACCGATGGCGGCGTGGACTTCAGCTTCGAATGCATCGGCAACGTGCACGTGATGCGCTCGGCGCTGGAGTGCTGCCACAAGGGCTGGGGCGAGAGCGTCATCATCGGCGTGGCCGGCGCCGGCCAGGAAATCAGCACGCGCCCGTTTCAGCTGGTCACCGGCCGGGTCTGGCGCGGTAGCGCCTTCGGCGGGGTCAAGGGCCGTACCCAGTTGCCGGGCATGGTGGAACAGGCGATGCACGGCGAGATCGATCTCGATCCGTTCATCACCCACACCCTGCCGCTGGACGAGATCAACGAAGCCTTCCACCTGATGCACGAGGGCAAGTCGATCCGCACCGTCATCCACTTCTGACCGCAGGTCAGTCCGGCGCGCGGCCGTTTCCGCGCATTGCAGTGACGCAACGAACCCGGGAGGGGGCAAGATGAGTACTGTGACGATTCATCCGTCGGTGGATGCCGGCGTGCGTGCCGGCGCGGAGCATTTCCAGGGCGGTACCCTGGAATGCCACTGCGCCAGCGACAAGGTGGTGGTGGAAGTGGGGGCGCAGACCGCGCACAACCATGCGTGCGGCTGTACCAAGTGCTGGAAGCCGAAGGGCGCGACCTTCTCGGTGGTGGCGGTGGTGGCGCGCGACAAGGTCAAGGTGACCGCGCACGAGGAGAAGCTCAAGGTGGTGGACGAGAGCGCGACCATCCGCCGTCACGCCTGCACCGGCTGCGGCGTGCATATGTACGGCCGCATCGAGAACACCGAGCATCCGTTCTACGGCCTGGATTTCGTGCACACGGAACTGTCGCCGCAGCAGGGCTGGTCGGCGCCGGGCTTCGCGGCGTTCGTGTCCTCGATCATCGAGAGCGGCACGCGTCCGGAGGCGATGGACGGGGTGCGCAACCGCCTGCGCGAACTGAAGCTGGAACCGTACGACTGCCTGTCGCCGCCGTTGATGGATGCGATCTCCACCCACGTGGCGCGCAAGAACGGCGTGCTGCACTGACGTCCGCTGCCGCGCGCGTCGCCGGTCGACGCGTCGCGGCATCTCCGCCTGCGGCCGCGCGCGGTCGCAGGCCCTCTTCCCGGAACTGCCCATGGAACGCATCGAACACCACGCCTGCTGCGGCGGCTGGCAGGACGTCTATCGCCACGATTCGGCCGTACTCGGCTGCAGCATGCAGGTCGCCGTGTACCTGCCGCCGCAGGCCGAGCACAGCAAGCTGCCGGTGCTGTACTGGCTCAGCGGCCTCACCTGCACCGAACAGAACTTCATCACCAAGGCCGGCGCGCAGCGCTATGCGGCCGAGCACGGCGTGATCCTGGTCGCGCCCGACACCAGCCCGCGCGGGGAGAACGTCGCCGATGCCGAGGGCTACGACCTGGGCAAGGGCGCCGGCTTCTACGTCAACGCCACCCAGGCGCCGTGGGCCGCGCACTACCGCATGTACGACTACGTGGTGCAGGAACTGCCGGCGCTGATCGAGGCGCAGTTCCCGCACAACGGCCGGCGCGCGATCAGCGGGCATTCGATGGGCGGCCACGGCGCCCTGGTGATCGCGCTGAAGAATCCCGGCCGCTACCGCAGCGTGTCGGCGTTCTCGCCGATCGTGGCGCCCACGCAGGTGCCGTGGGGCGAGAAGGCCTTCACCGCCTACCTGGGCGAGGACCGCGCGCAGTGGCAGGCGTACGACGCCAGCGTGCTGATCGGCAGCGCCAGCGAGCGCCTGCCGCTGCTGGTCGACCAGGGCGGTGGCGACGAGTTCCTGGACAAGCAGTTGCGCCCGCAGCTGCTGCAGGCCGCCGCCGAGGCCGCCGGCTATCCGCTGACCCTGCGCGTGCAGCCCGGCTACGACCACAGCTACTACTTCATCGGCAGCTTCATCGGCGAGCACATCGCCTTCCACGCACGCGCGCTGCAGGACTGAGCGCGCTCCGCCGGCAGCCGCGCGACGCGGACCGCCGGGCAGGGCGCCGCACACCGCGGCCGGGGCGCCGCAGGCACGTGATGCATGCGGCACGCACCGGCCGTGCACATGACAGCGCCGTGACCATCACGGTGGCGGTGTGGCCGGTCTCGTAAACAAACGTGGGGGCGGCGGCACCCGGCGTGCGGTTGTGCGATCGCGTTCGCGCCTGCTGAGACGGGCGCTGGCTAGATTCCGCAGTGTTCGCCATGCCCACGTCACTGGATCGGAGCCGCGCCATGTCCTGCCGTCGCACCTTGCTGCTCCCCTGGCAGCGCTGGCGCAGCCCGCTCAGCGCGGTGGCGATGCTGGCCTGCACCGTGTTCGGTGCCTGCGTGGCGTTGGCGATCGGCGCGGCCACGCGCTAGCGCAGCCAGTCCCGGCTGCCGGCGATCGCATCGACGCCGTTGCGGGACGCGCTGACGCGGTCGCGCCGTACCGCGGCGGCATTGCCTGGATCGGCAAGCGCTCGCCTGCAATCCGCTGCATCGCCCCGCGGTGTCGGTAGGACAGCATGGTGCGATGGACTGTCAGGCAAACGCTGGCAGTACGCGTTTCGCATCGGGGCAGCGGCATGGCGCCGGGCGTCGCGTTCAGCGCGGCAGCCGCGCCGCCAGCGTGCCCAGCCGCCGCATTGCGTGTTCCAGCATCTCGCTCCACGGTTGGCCGCAGCTCAGCCGCAGGTGGTCGGCGTAGTCGCCGCGGCTGGAGAACAGGTGCCCGGGCGAGGTGCCGATGCCGGCGGCGAGGGCAGCCTCGAACAAGGCCTGGCCGCTGCCGGCGTCGGCCAGTTGCAGCCACAGCGACAGGCCGCCGGCCGGGTCGCCGATGCGGGTGCCGGCCGGCCAGTGCCGCAGCACTGCCTCGCGCAGGCGCTGGCCGTTGTCGGCCAGGGTGCGGCGCAGCTTGCGCAGGTGCCGTTCCAGGTCGTGCCGCTGCAGGTAGTCGGCCAGGGCCAGTTGCGGCAGGCTGGCGCCGCCGATGGTGGAGAAATACTTGGCGCGCACCAGCGCGTCGGTCCAGGCGCCGCCGAGCAGCCAGCCCACGCGCAGGCCCGGCGCCAGCACCTTGGAGAAGGCGCCGCAGGTGATCACGTTGCCGTGGGTGTCGAAATGGCGCAGCGGCCGTGGGCGCTGCCCCGACCAATCGAGTTCGCCGTAGATGTCGTCCTCGATCACTACCGTGCCGTGGCGCGCGCAGCTGTCCAGCAGAGCGCGCTTGGCCGCATCCGGAGTGAGGCTGCCGAGCGGGTTGTTGAAGTTCGGCACCAGCACCGCGGCGCGCGCCGGCGTGCGCTGCAGCAGCGCGTCCAGGCGTGCGGCGTCGATGCCCTGGCCCGGACGGTTGGGCACTTCCAGCACCTTCAGCCGCAGCGCCGCCACCGCCTGCAGGATGCCGTGGTAGGTCGGGGTCTCGACCAGCACCACGTCGCCGGGCGCGGTGAGCGTGCGCAGGGCCAGGCTGATCGCCTCCATCGCGCCGGCGGTCACCACCACCTCGTCGGCGGCCACGGCGGTGGCGCAGTGCGCGTAACGCTGCGCGATCTGCCGGCGCAGCGCGGCATGGCCCTGCGGCGGCGCGTAGTCGAGCGCAGCGCTGCGCTGGCGGCGCAACTGCCGCGCCAGTGCGCTGGCCAGGTGCGCGCCGGGCAGCAGCGCCGCCGCCGGCGTGGCGGTGTGCAGCGGCACCAGGTCAGAGCGCGCGAGCATGTCCAGCACGCCCTGCAGCGCCGGATTGGCGACCGTGCCCGGCGCGCGCCGCCGCGATGGGCCGGCAGCGGCCGGCTGCGGTGTCGCGGCGGCACGGACGAAGTAGCCCGAGCGCGGCCGCGCCTGCACCCGGCCTTCGCGTTCCAGTTGCAGGCAGGCCTGCACCGCGGTGGCGGCGCTGATGCCGTGGCCGGCGGCCAGTTGCCGGATCGACGGCAGGCGCTCGCCGGCACGCAGCGTGCCCTGCGCGATCTGTTCGCGCAGCTGGCTGGCGAGGGCTTCGTACAGGCGCATGCGGCGGCCTCATCTGTATCGGTCGATTTGCAGCGTATCTGACTCTGTGCTGGTCGCCCACCCCGGCGCACACTGGCCGCGTCCTTCCCCATTCCCGAGGCCGCGCGTGCAACTGCCGCTGTTCATCGTCGATGCCTTCACCACGGTGCGGTTCCGCGGCAACCCGGCCGCGGTGGTACCGCTGCAGGCCTGGTTGCCGGACGCGCTGATGCAGGCCATCGCCAGCGAGAACAATCTGTCGGAGACCGCGTTCTTCGTGCGCGAGGCCGACGGCGCGTTCGCGATCCGCTGGTTCTCGCCGCTGCGCGAAGTGGGGTTCTGCGGCCATGCCACCCTGGCCAGCGCCTTCGTCGTCGCCACCCAGGGCCTGGCGCCGCTGCCGTTGCGGTTTCGCGCCGCGGCGGTCGGCGAACTGGGGGTGGACCGCGAGGCCGACGGGCGCTTCGTCCTGCGCTTTCCGAACCAGGCGCCGACCGCGTTGGCGACGGTGCCGCAGGCGCTCGCGCAGGCGTTGTCGATCGTGCCGCAGGCGGCGTACCGCAACGACCAGGCCTACATCGCCGTGTACGCGGACGAAGCCCAGGTGCGCGCGGTGGTGCCGGACCTGGCGCGGATGCTGGCGCTGGCACCGCGCGATGTCGCGGTCACCGCGCCCGGCCGCGAGCACGATTTCGTCTCGCGTTATTTCTGGCCGGCCAACGGCGGCGCCGAGGATCCGGTGACCGGCTCGATCCACGCCGCGCTGGCGCCGCTGTGGGCGCAGCGCCTGGGCAAGTGCGACCTGCGTGCGTGGCAGGCCTCGGCGCGCGGCGGCGAACTGGACTGCCGGGTGCTGCCGGACCACGTGCAGGTGCGTGGCGCGGCGGTGCAGTACCTGCACGGGACGATCGCGTTATGAGCGCGGTGCACGCAGCGCCTGCGGGCGCGTCACGGCGGGCACTGTGGCAGTTGTTGCTGGCCGAGGTGCTGATCGGCTCGGTCGGCGTGTTCGTGCACGAGAGCGGCCAGGATCCGGTGACCGCGGTGTTCTACCGCTGCCTGTTCGGCGCGCTGTTCCTGACCGTGTGCGGCCTGCTCGGCGGGCAGTTGCGCGGCCTGTGGCGCGAGCGCGCGCTGCTGCGCGACGCCGCGCTCAGCGGCGTGCTGCTGGTGCTCAACTGGGTGGCGCTGTTCGCCGGCATGGCGCGCTCGTCGATCGGAGTGGCGACCATGGTCTACCACGTGTTCCCGTTCGTCATGCTGATCCTGGCGGCGTTGCTGCAGGGCGAGCGCAGCCGCCGTGCCGACCTGGGCTGGACCCTGCTGGCCTTCGTCGGCGTGGCCTGTTCGGCCGATCCGCTGCGGCTGTGGTCCAGCGCCGATCGCGGCTACCTGGGCGGGATCGCGTTGACTCTGCTGGGTGCGCTGCTGTGCGGCGCGTCGTTGCTGATGTCGCGGCGGATCAGCCGCGAGCGGCCGCTGGCGGTGGTGACGGTGCAGTGCTGGGTCGGGGCGGCGATGCTGGCCGGCTTCTCCAGCAGCGCCGCGCTGCATCCCGGGCGGCACTGGTTCTGGCTGGTCGGCCTGGGGGTGATCCACAGCGGGGTGGTGTACGTGCTGTTCTACAGCGCCTACCGGCACCTGCACGTGGCGGCGATCGCGGTGGTGGCCTTCGTCTACCCGCTGGTGACGCTGCTGCTGGACTACCTGCTGTACGGCCACCGGCTGGTGCCGGTGCAGTGGCTGGGCCTGGCGCTGATCGTGCTGGGCACGCTGGCGGTCAATCTGCGTTGGTCCTGGCCGCGCCGCGCGCTGGCCGCGTCGTAGCGCGACGCGGCTCCGCGTGGGCGCGTCGGCCACCGCGGTGCGGTGGCCTGGGCGCGCGTTTCAGCGCACGTCGCGCAGTTCCCAGCCGCTGCCGGCCAGCAGGCGCAGGCGCTGCTTGAGGATGTCGCCGGGGATGCTGGTGGTGGCGGACAGGTCGATGCGCAGATCGTCCTGGCGGCCGGTCACCCGTGCCGCCGGATCGGTCACGCCCAGCGCCGGATCGACCTCGTCCGGCTCCGGCTGCAGCGCGCGCCAGCGCTCGAACCAGGCCGGGTCGCTCAGCGCGGCCTGCAGTTGTTCGGCGAAGGCGTCGGCGCCGTGCGCGGTGAAGCTCAGCGACGGCTGGTTGCCGCGGGCACGGGCGGGATCGGGCAGGCTGATCGAGTAGGTCACGGCCATGGGCATCTCTTGTGGGCGGTACGAAGCGGCGCAGCCTAGCAGAGCCGGCGCCGCGCCGCCGTCGACGCGGCCCGGACGAATCAGCCGAAGCGCAGCGCCTCGCCGGCGAAGCCCAGCACCAGCGCGCCCTTGCCGACGTTGACCATGCCGGTCAGGCTCATCACGCTCTCCTGCAGCTCTACGCCTTGGCTGTCGCAGGCCTGGCGCAGCGCCGCGTAGCCGGGCAGGGCGCGCAGTTCCGCCAGTTCGCCGCCATAGCTCAGGCACAGCGTGGGCGTCATCAACCCGGCGGCCACGCGCTTGGCGGCCAGGCCGAACAGCGTCTGCACGGCGTGGTCGAAGCCCTTGAGCTTGGCCACCGGCGCGGTCTCGCCGCGGTGGCAGTGCAGCACCGGCTTGATGTCCAGGGCCGAGCCGAGCGCGGCGCTGAGCAGGCCGACGCTGCGGTCGCCCTTGCTGCGCGCGCGGCTGCGTAGGTAGTACAGGTCGCGCGCGATCATGTAGCCATGGGTGTGCTCGGCCAGCGTCTCCAGCCGCTCGCGGATGGCCTGCACACCGGCGCCGTCGGCGCGCAAGCGCACCGCCTCGACGGCGATCACCGCCTGCGCGGCGAACAGGTTCTGGGTGTCGATCACCCGCAGCGCGAACGGCGAGGCGTGACCGGCGGCCTGGCGGATCGGCTTGTAGTCGCTGAGGATGGCAAAGCCAGCCTGCTGCGCGTGGTCGTGGATCGGGCTGCGGGTCTTGGCGATGGTCAGGCAGAACACGTGGTCGTAGTCGATGACCAGCCGGCCCAGGAACAGCTCGCGGATCTGCGCCACGCTGTACGGCACGGTCTCGGCCTCGGCGCCGTGCGCGCTGACCTGCGCGTGCAGGAATTCCAGCGTCGCCGCTTCGTCGCGCTGATCGGCCAGCACGGTGCCGCCGAGGCGCACGCTGATCGGCAGGACCACCAGGTCGTGTTGCGCGATGTAGTCCTGCGGCAGATCGCAGGCGGAATCTACGACGATGCCGATACGCATCCGCTGAAGCTCCAGTACGGGGAAATGTCGATGCACATGGCGGCCGCTCAGGCGCCCCGCTGCACGGCGGCCGGCAGCGTCGCCAGGCGCGCCATCTCGCCGCGCTGCAGCAGTTGCGGGTCGGCCAGCACCGCCCGCATCAGCGGGTGCGCGTCGTTGCCCCACAGCAGGGTGTCGTCGATCTGCAGGGTCGGCACGCCGAACACGCCGGCCGCCAGCGCCTGTTCGGTGTTGGCGCGCAGCTGCGCCTTGACCTGGGCATCGGCGGTGGCCGCGGCCACGTCGCCGATGCCCAGCGCCTGGCCGACCGGCGCCAGCGCCGCGGCGTCGTCGCCGGCGTGGCCGTCGCGCCACAGCCAGTCGAAGATCGCGTCGATGGCCTGCGGCGTGGTGCCGGCGGCGACGCACAGGCGCAGCGCGGTCAGCGGGTTGAACGGGTGCGCCGGCGGGAAACGCAGCGTCACGCCCTGCTGCTGCGCCTGCCACTGCACGAAGCGGTAGGTGAATTCGCGCTTGTGTGGCACCTCGGCCGGCCCGCGCGCCTGCAACTGCGCCAGCACCGCGCCGAACACGATCGGCACCGGCTGGATCCGGTCGAACTCCGGAAGCGTTTTCACCTGCTGCCAGTGCAGATAGGAAAACGGCGAGATGAAATCGAAGTACCAGCGCAATGTCATCGTGCTTCTCCGCAATGACCCATCAGCTTATCGCGGCGCTGCGCGCGCGGCGACCTGCCAGCGCATGGTGCAGTGCGGGACGTCGGTGCCGCCTGGTGCGAGTGCGGACAGCACTGCGTAGACGATGCATTGGCGAGAATCTCGCCGGCACGAGATACCTGTGAAGCGGCCCACGCCCGCGGCCTGGATCGCGTTAGCGCTATTGCGCTGGCGCATGGCGCGCGCGGGTCTTGTCATAGCTCGCGGCGCGCGCGCCTTGCTAGCGTCCGCCGCGGCAGCAGTGTCGCTGCCCCTGCACGCCCAGGAGAGACCGCCATGCACGCTTCCGCTCCCGTTTCCGCTGCCGCTTCGCCGCGCCTTCCCGCCACCGTCGCCGCGCCGCGGCGCGGCCGGACGCGCGTCCTGCGCGCGCTGTTCGCCGCCGCCCTGTTCGCCGTCGCGCCGCTGGCGCTGGCCGGTCCCTACCAGGTGTACGGCAACCAGTACGCCTGGGTGAACAACTTCAACGATCCCAACAACGTCATCCAGGGCACCTTCCACAGCGGCAGCACGCCGAGCATGACCGTGACCTTCAATTTCCCCAACGCCAGCCTGTACGGCTATCCGGCGATCCTGCGCGGCTCGCACTACGGCTTCAATCCCACCGCCGACCGCACCTTCCCGCGGCAGGTCTCGGCCTTGCGGTCGTTGCCGGCGACCTTCGCGTACTCGTCCGGCGGCAGCAACCTGGCCGGCGACTTCGCCTACGACCTGTTCTTCCGCTGGGACAGCACGGTGTCCTCCAGCGCGATTCCCCAGGCCGAAGTGATGATCTGGGGCGGCCACAACTCGTATCCGATCGGCACCCTCACCGCCAGCAACGTCATCAGCGCCGGCGGCTACACCTTCGATCTGTGGGAAGGCATGAACAGCGCCGCCGGCTACTACGTCTACACCTTCATTCCGCACAACACCGCGGGCCAGCCGACCCTGCCGAGCAACGGCAATCTCAACATCGACATCAAGCCGTTCCTGACCTGGCTGCACACGCACCGCGCGCAGGACGGACGCTTCAGCAACGCGATGTACCTGCACGTGGTCGAGGCCGGTTTCGAGGTGGTGCGCGGCAACGGCTGGGCCTGGATCCAGGCCAATATCGGCGCCAACTGACGGCGCCGCACGGGCGCCGCCGTTCCTGCCTGGCTCAGCGCGGCGGCGCCTTGCACAGCGCCGCGTTGTGCCAGGCGGCGCGGGCGATCGGCAGAAACCCGTCGGCATCGCTGGGCGGCAGGCTGTTGCGCACGTCCTCGGCATCGCTGCCGGCGCGTTCCAGCACCGGTGCCAGCGTGCGCAGGCAACCGGCGCGGTCGCCCAGGTGATACTGGGTCAGCGCCAGATCTGTGCGGACCTGCGCGGCGTCCAGCCAGAACAGGGTCTTGCCGCAGCCGTCCAGCAGCGCCGCCAGGGTGCGTTCGGCGTTGGCGTAGTCCTTGGCCTGGTACTGGCGCAGGAAGCGCGCGCGCGTGGCCTCCGCCGCCTCGGGCACGCAGGCCGGCGCGACGCGTCGGTAATCGCCTTCGAACCAGGCGCGTGCGCCGCAGTAGTCGCGGCACGTGTCGGGGGTGAGCGCCTCGACCCGGATGGCGTCGCCCTCGGCATGCAGGCGGGTGCGGCACAGCGACGCGGGATCGTCGTCGTGCGCGCGGGTGAAGCCGAGTTCGCCCTGCAGCGTGCCGTCCAGCGCACAGGTATGGCCGTTGGCGCCGGTGACGTCGAGCGAAAAGCCCAGGCCGTCGGCGTCGCGCGCCACGTCGAGGCGGTCGCCGCCATCGGCGAGATAGACGCCGGGTGTGGGCGGCGCGGCGCCGGCGCCGCAGGCGACGACCAGCAGCGCCAGCGGCAGCAGGCGCTGGAGGGACAGCGAACTGCGCATCGGCACGTCTCCGTCGGGCCAGGGGCGCAGCGTAGCAGCGTCGCGACGTCCTCGCCGGCGCGTGTGGCGTGTCTGCCCGCAGCGCCTCACGGTGCGAGCAATTGCACGCTGTCGAAGACGATGCCCGGGCCGAGGAAACCGTTGTCCGGCGACCCCGAGGCGACATCGATGTCCAGCGTGTTGAGGCCGGCCTGCAGCGCGCTGGCGGGAATGTCGAACAGATAGACGGTGTTGTTGCCGCGGTAGGTGCCGCGGGTGATGCCGCGGCTGTCCGGCTGCTCCGGGCGCGGCGGCACCGGCCCGCTCCAACGTTCGTTTACCCGCAGCTGCGGTCGGCCGCCGGCCTGGGTCAGGGTGACGAACAGCCGCAGGCGGTAGGCGTGGACCTGGTCGAGCCCGAGCACGAAGGCGATGCGCGTGGGCGTGTTGACGCCACGCCATTGCGCTGCCGGAAACGCGTCGAGATGGTCGTGGCCCACGCGATAGGTCAGCGGCCCCCATGGCGCCATGCGCCGGTCGGAGGGATGCGCGCTCGCCAGCAACGCAGCATTGCGGAAGCCGGCGGGCGTGCCATCGGGATCGCCGATCTGCCAGATCACCTGGCCCGGCAGCGGAACCGCGTGCAGCTCGGCCTGGGCGGTGGCCGCTGCCGCGATCTGCACGGTGTCGTGGGTCACTTCCAGTTCGTGCTGATACAGCGCGATGCGGTACGCACCGGGGCGGATGCCGGCGATGCGGAAGCGGCCGGCGGCATCGGCCCTGGTCCAGTACTGCGCCTGTGCGTTGCGCAGGGCCACCACCGCCGGTTGTCCGGCGGCGATGCCGGAGACCTGGCCAGCCACCGCGCCGCGCGCTTCCGTACCCAGAAAACCTTGCAAGCCCAGCGACGCGTCGACGAAGCGCAGGTCCGGCGGCACCTGCGCTTCCGCGCCGCCGCGGCTGAACTGCAGGACGTACACCCCGTGCAGACCGCCGCGGTACGGCTCGGTCTGGGTGTGGTTGGAGAACATGTAGTTGTACAGCTCGTGGGTGCGCGCGGTCTGCTGCGTGGCGATGTCCTTGAAGAACGGCCCGCCGGCGCTGTGTTCGCGATCGCCCATCCACATCCGCACGGCGAGGCCGGGACCGCTGACGCCATGCACGCTGTCGTCGATCGCGCGCCGCGCCGAGTAGAACTTGGAGCTGGTGCGGCCGTCGGGCAGCAGGAACACGTCCTTGCCTTCGATCGCGGTGCCGACGTTGGCATCCGGCTCGCGTTCGGCGTCGGGCAGCCTGGCCGCGTCGAGGCGGGCGATGAAGCGCAGTTCGCCGACCGGCAGCAGCGTCGGCGCGTAGGTGGCGAGGTAGATCGCGTCGTGGCCCTTGCGCGCCATGTAGTACTGCACCAGGTCGCCGGTGCTGGCCGAGACCACGACGGTGTCGCCGACGGTGCGCGCGGCGACGCGGGCGCTGCCCAGACCCGAGGCGATCTGCGAGTGCTTGGCTTCCGGACTATCCAGTTCGACGCCGCGGTAGCGCATGGAGACCACGTCGCCGGTGTGCGCGTCCACGCTGAACTGCAGATCGGCGCCGCTGTCGACGACGAAGCGATCGCCGACCTGGGCGACGCCGAAATCGGCTGCGTTCGCCAGCGCGGGTGCCGCGGCGGACAGGGCGAGGCAGCACAGCAGCAGGCGAAGCAAGCAGGGCATGGCGGCGCGGGCGACGGCAGCGAGGCGCACAGCCTACTGCGCGCGGACGCGGGCGCGATGCCGCGTCCGCGCGGCGGTGGGGCGGCGCTCAGGTGCGCGTTGCGGGGCGTTGCCACCGATGGGACGGCATCGTCCGTGCGATGCCGTCCCGGCGTACTCGACGCGGTTTAGTGCGTGTACGCCTTCGGCAGCGCGCCGCTCTGCTGCATGTAGCGGTCGCGCAGCTCGGTCTGCCGCGAGCGCATCGGGATGGCGCGGCCGCCCAGCCAGACCTGCTCGGCGTAATGCGCCACGTCCAGCGGGTCGCCTTCCCACAGCACCAGATCGGCGAGCTTGCCCGGGGCGATGCTGCCCAGGCGATCGCCGACGCCGAAGGCCTCGGCCGGGACCCGGGTCAGGCCGGCCAGGGCGGCGTCCCACGGCAGCCCGTGCGCGACCGCGTTGCCGGCCAGTTGCCGCTGCTTGCGCGCGTTGTGCGCGCCGTCGCCGCCCTGGGTGAAGCTCACCGCCACGCCGGCGGCGTTGAGGCGCGCGGCGTTCTCCAGGGTGGCGCCGATCTGGTCGAAGCTGGCCGGCAGGTCGTCCAGCGCATTGACGAACACCGGTACCTGCGCCTTCGCCAGTTCCGGCGCCAGCTTCCAGGCCTCGTCGCCGCCGGCGATGGCGATGCGCACCTTCTCGCGCTGTGCCCAACGCAGCAACTGGCGGATGTCGGCCGCGCGGTTCACCGTCACCACGATGCGGCCCTGGCCGGCGAGGTAGCGCGCCAGCACCGCGCGTCCGGCCGGGGTCAGCAGCGCGTGCGGCGAGTCGGCGGGCAGGCGCCCGCGCGCTTCGGCGACCAGTTGGTCGAGTAGCATCCACTGCGCCGCACGTGACTTGCCGCTCAGTTCCAGCGCATCGCTGCCCAGGTGCAGGTACAGCGCGCGTGGGCCGATCGGGTCGGCGCCGCCGTCCAGGCGCATCACCGCGCCCTGGCCGGCGACGAAGGCGCCGCCGGTGTTGGCGCCGAGCGCGGTGAAGCCGATGCCTTCCACGCGTGCGACCGGGATCAGCACCGATTCGGGGTTGTAGGCCAGGGTCACGTCGAACTCCGGACGCATCGGCTGGTCGTGCGGCAGGGTCAGCGTGCTGTCCACGGTGGACGCCTCGCCGGAGACCTCCTCGATGCCGATCTCGGTGATGCCGCCGAACAGCGCCGGGGTCAGCGGCCGGCCCTTGGCCTCGACCACGGCGACGCCGGCCGGCGCGCTCAGGCCGGGGCCGACCGCGCGGATCACGCCGCCCTGGACCAGTACGTCGGCATTGGTGAGGGTGCCGCGGGCGCTGGCGGTGTGCACGGTGGCGCCGCGGATCAGCATGTCCTGGGCGAACCCGGGCGTGCTGCCCAGCAGCAGGCAGGCGGCCAGGGCCAGGCGCTGCGCCAGGCAACGGGACGAGAGTGGGGCGCGGCTCATCGGGCAGCCTCCTGGCCGAGCATGAAATCGGAGGTCGGTTGCAGGCGGCGGTCGGCGCGGTCGTAGACCTGCGCGCCGTCGATGTAGACCTTGTCGGCCAGGGCGTAGGAGCTGAAGGGGTTGCCGTTCCACAGCACCACGTCGGCCATCTTGCCCGGCTCCAGCGAACCGGTCTGCTTGTCGATGCCCAGCGCCTTGGCCGGGTTGCTGGTCAGCCAGCGGATCGCGCGTTCGGGCGGGATCTCCATGCCGGCGCGGCGGCCGGCGGCCATCGCCTTGGCCGCTTCCTGGTTGAGCCGCTGGATGCCTTCCTCCGAATCCGAGTGCACGATCGCGCAGCCGTTGGCGGGGCGATCGACCAGGGCGATGTTCTCCTGGATGCCGTCGAAGGCCTCCATCTTGAAGCCCCACCAGTCGGCCCACAGCGCGCCGCAGACATTCTCCTGGGCCAGGCGGTCGGCGATCTTGTAGGCCTCCACGCCATGGTGGAAGGCGGCGATCTTGAAGCCGAACTCCTTGGCCAGGTCGAGCATGGTGGTCATCTCGTCGGCGCGGTAGCAGTGGATATGCACGCGGATGTCGCCGTTGATGGCGCCGGCCAGGGTGTCCAGCTTGAGGTCGCGCTTGCCGCCGCTGTCGCCGCTGCTGTCGTTGTCGCCGTTGCCGCGGCTCCACCAGTGGCGCTTGGGCGGGCTCTTCTGCTTGGGCGCGTTCTTGCGCAGGTATTCGCTGGCGTCGATGAAGGCGGCGCGGTAGCCGGCGACGTTGCCCATGCGCGTGGAAGGGCCGCCCTTCTCGCCGTAGACCCGCTTGGGGTTCTCGCCGCAGGCCATCTTCAGGCCCCACGGTGCGCCGGGGAACTTCATCGCCTGGTAGGTGGTGGCCGGCACGTTCTTCAACGTGACGCCACGGCCGCCGACCAGGTTGGCCGAGCCGGGCAGCACCTGCAGCGCGGTGACGCCGCCGGCCAGCGCGGTGCCGAAGCCGGGATCCTGCGGCCAGATCGAATGCTCCGCCCACACGTTCGGGGTCACCGGCGCGGTCGCCTCGTTGCCGTCGCTGTGCGCGCTGACGCCCGGGCTGGGGTAGACGCCCAGGTGCGAGTGCACGTCGATGATGCCGGGGGTGACCCACTTGCCGTGGCCGTCGATGCGGGTGGCGTTGGCCGGCGCGGCCAGCGCACGGCCGACCGCCTGCACGCGGCCGTCCTGCAGCAGCACGTCGGCATCGTCCAGGCGCTCGCCGGTGCCGGTGAGCACGGTGGCGTGTTCGATCAGCACCGGCACCGACGGCAGCGCGCGGTAGGTGCTGGGATAGGGATCGTCGACGAAACGCGAGGCGGCCGCGGCAGGGCCGCACAACGCCACGCCCAGGCAGGCGAGCAACAGATGACGCATCGGATTTTCCCCGGAAGATGGACGCGGCCCTTGCGGCCGTGCCCGCACGCTAGCCCGAGCCGGCGCGCTTGCCAAGTGCGGGTGCGGCATCGGCGCGCCCGGCTGCACCGGATCGCGACGCCGAACCTGCTATCCAGGGCCGATTCCCGCCCATGGAAACTGCGATGACCGACACCCCCGCGCGCACCGTCGTGGACTTCTGGCGCAGCGCCGGCCGCGAACGCTGGTTCGCCGCCAACGACTCCTTCGACGCCAATGTCCGCCAGCACCTGCTGGAGGCGCACCATGCCGCCGCGCGTGGCGAACGCGTCGACTGGCTGGCCGACGCCGAGGGCGCGCTGGCGCTGCTGCTGTTGCTCGACCAGGTGCCGCGCAACGTGTTCCGCGGCAGCGCGCACGCCTTCGCCACCGACGGCCTGGCCGGCCGCTACGCCGACCAGGCGCTGGCGGCCGGCTTCGACCAGCAGGCCGATGCGGAACTGCGGATGTTCTTCTACCTGCCCTACACGCATGCCGAGGACGCGGCGCGGCAGCGCCAGGCGGTGGAACTGTTCAGCGCGCTCGGCGACGCGGAGTCGCTGCAGTGGGCGGTGGTGCACGAGGACGTGATCCAGCGCTTCGGCCGCTTCCCGCACCGCAATGCGGCGCTGGGGCGCACGACCACGGCGGAGGAGCAGGCGTTTCTGGATGCGGGTGGGTTCGCTGGGTGAGGGAAGCGGTGCCTGCGCGATCATGGCGTCATGCCAGCGACGCCGCTGGCGCATCGGATGTCACTGCAGTCGGGACTGAAGTCCCTCCCACAGGGAGCCACCAGGCAGTTGGCGCGGCCGCCAGCATTCGCTTGGTACTCGCACCGGCGACACGGAGTGCGCTTCTTGTGGGAGCGGCTTCAGCCGCGACGAGCGAAACCATCGGACGCATTCGACTTCATTGCAGTCGGGACTGAAGTCCCTCCCACAAGGATTGCCGGACTTCGGTGCTGCCGTCAGCAGGTGCGCAAGACGCCAAGCGGTGGTGTGCCCAGGGTAGGAGCGGCTTCAGCCGCGACCGTGCGTTCCCGGTAAGGCCCGGTCGCGGCTGAAGCCGCTCCTACGCGGTTGCGCGGTTGCGCGCTATGGCAATCACAGCGCGCGGATACAAAAAAGGGCGATCGTTCGATCGCCCTTTCGGCGCGTCCGCACTGGACGCAAACAACGAGGTGCGTAACTCAGTACTTCGGCACGCTGCCGTCGACCTGGTCGGTCCAGGCGTCGATGCCGCCCACCACGTTGTGCACGTTGCTGAAGCCCAGCGAACGGAAGTGCTCGGCCGCCTGCGCGCTGCGGCCGCCGCGGTGGCACAGGAAGGCCAGGGCGGTGTCCTTGGGCAGCGCTTCCAGTTGCGCGCGCTGCTCGCCGTCGAGGGTGCGGAACGGCACGTTGACCGCCGCCACCGCGCGCTCTTCCGGCGGGCGCACGTCCACCAGGAGCAGGCTGCCGGCGCGCACCTGGTCGTCGGCGTCGCGCGGGCTGAGGTCCTGCACCGGCTTGGGCGCATTGGGATTGTCGATCGCCAGGCCGCGGCCGCGGATGTCGTCCACCCAGTCGATGGTGATGCCGTCGGCGCGGCGCGCGCTGCCCAGGTCGAACTGCACGCGCAGGCCGTTGGATTCGGCGGCGATGGCGTTGGGATCGGTCGGCGCCAGCTGGAAGTTCGGCTGGAACTGCGCGTCGATCGCCAGCGCCAGGCTCGCACCCGGGGCGTCGGCCAGCGCGCCGCGCAGCATCTCGGCGGCGGCATCGGTGATGGTGATCGACGGCGGGGTGCGGTCCGGCGCGGCCACGCCGAGCAGTTCGCTCAGCTCGCCGCTGCCTGCCATCTGCAGGATGATGTCGCTGCCGCCGATCAGCTCGCCGTCCACGTACAGCTGCGGGATGGTCGGCCAGTCGCCGTAGGCCTTGATGCCCTCGCGGATGTCCTGGTCGGCCAGCACGTTGACGTGGGCGAAGTCGACGCCGAGCTCGTTCAGCGCGCCCACCGCCTTGGCGGAGAACCCGCACTGCGGCATGCCCGGCTGGCCTTTCATGAACAGCACGACGCGGTTGGAGCTGAGCAGCGTTTCGATACGGGAGCGCAGGGCGGGGTCGAGGGACATGGCAGCAGTCGTCGCAGAGTCGGACCGGTCATTCTACGCCGCATGGCATCATGAGGCATGACAGTTCCGGAAACGCTGCATCGCATCCCGCGCCACCCGTACCGCTGGCTGCCCTGGGCGCTGGCCTCGCAGGCGCTGGTGGCGGCGCTGTGGTGGATGTACGGCTGGCAGGTCGGCCTGCCGGCGCTGCTGCTGTCGCACGCGGCGCTGGTGCTCCCGGTATTCCTGCCGCGGGCGCGGCTGTACGCGCCGGTGCTGGACCGCCTGCCCGGCAGCGCGCCGCGGGTGTGGCTGACCATCGACGACGGCCCGTCCGACGACACCGCGGCGATCCTGGACCTGCTCGACCGCCACCAGGCCAAGGCCACCTTCTTCCTGGTCGGTGCCCGCGCCGCCGCGCGCCCGCAGCTGGTGCGCGAGATCCTGCGCCGCGGCCACGGCATCGGCAACCACAGCCAGCATCACCCGCAGGCGTGGTTCTGGGCGCTGGGGCCGCGGCGCATGGCGCAGGAAATCGGCCAGGCGCAGCAGACCCTGGCGGCGATCGCCGGCACTGCGCCGCGCTGGTACCGCTCGGTGGTGGGCATGACCAACCCTTTCGTCGCCGCACCGTTGCGCCGGCACGGCCTCACCCGGGTGGCCTGGAGCGCGCGCGGCTTCGACGGTGTGCGCTGCGATCCGGCCGTCACCGTCGCGCGCATTGCCCGCGACCTGCGCCCCGGCGCCATCGTGCTGCTGCACGAGGGCGCGGCGCACGGGCACAACCCGGCGATCGTGGAGGGGGTGTTGCAGGCGTTGCAGGCACGCGGGTTGCAGGCGGTGCTGCCGGATTGACTGGGAGGTACGTGGTCGTGCCGCGGCATTGCGATGCGCGCGGCACGCCGCGCGCCGATCGTTCGCTCGGCGCTTGAATCAGCCCGGCCGCGTCATGCCGTAGGCCATCAACGCCGCCATCGCACCGAGGGTGAGCAGGGCGCACGACAGGCCGAGGAGGCCGTACTGCTTGCTGCGACCAGGCTGCAGGCAGTTGCCGATGCCCAGCGCGATGGCGCAGACCTGCGCGATGGCGGTGAACAACGCCAGCAGGCCGAGCAGCAGCGACATCGGCGCGTGCGGGCCAGCGGCGAACGTCGGGATGACGAAGAAGGTGCTGAGCACCAGCGCCGCGAGCAGCACCAACGCGCTGAGCAGGCTGGTCGCCAGGGACGCGATGCCCAGGCCGGAGCGTGGCCGTGGCGCGGGCGCGGTCATGCGCGGCGATCCGGGTGCGGGTCGGCGCAGCCGACGCGGCCGCTGCGTAAGCGACCTTCCTGCACCCGCCTCAACGCGGCTCCGCCACGATCAGCCAGTTGTTGAACGGCGTGTTGCCGTACAACGGCGCGAAGCTGGCGCGCAGGCCGGCGGCGTCGAGCTGGGCCTGCAGGCTGTCGCGGGTGGGGTACGCCTTGGGCAGTTCCTGCATCCAGCCGGCCAGGTGCGCGAGCACGTCGGTGATGCGGCTGGTGCGGCCGCGGCCGCTGGCATCGCCCAGGCCGCTGCGGATCACCAGCTTGGCGCCGGGCGTGAGCATGCGCGCCACGCTGCGGATCAGGTTGGACTGCATGTCGCGGTCCAGGTACTGCAGCACGTCCAGGATCGCGACGCTGCCGTGGTGCTCGGGCCAGGACTGGCCCAGGTCGACCACCGCGAAATGCGTGTCCTGCAGCCCGTTGCGCGCGGCGATGGCGCCGGCGCGGCGGATCTTGGCCGCGTCGATGTCCACGCCGTGGTAGCGCTGGCGCTGGCCGTCGGCGCGCAGCGCGTGCGCGAGCAGGCCCAGCCCGCAGCCCAGGTCCAGCACCGGCGCGTCGGTGCCGCGCAGCGCAGCGAGCACGCCGGGATACAGCGGGTCGGTGCGCAGCTTGGTGCGCGTGTAGTAGTAGTCGTAGCGGTTGCCCAGCGGGTGCGTGGGCAGGAAGGCGCGGGCGATGGCCAGGGCCTGCGGGCGGGTCATGGGCTGGGTGGTGCTGGCGTCGCGCAATGTCGGTCCTTGGCAGCGGGCGTACGCCAGCTAGGCTAACGCATCGCGTGCCGCCGGCGACAGCACTGCGCTCCAGCGCGCATACATCGCCGCCGACGGATGCAGCCCGTCGGCGGCCAGCATCGCCGGATCGCCGCCGCCGTCGCGGCTGCAGCCGGTGATGTCGACGAAGCGCACCGCGCGCGCGGCGCAGCAGGCCTGCGCGGCGGCGTTGAAGGCGTCGATCTGCGCGGCGATGCGCGCCGGATCGTGTGCGGGCGGCTGCGCGAAGGCGGTCACGCCCCAGTCCGGGATCGATACCGCCAGCACCCGCTGCGGCCGCGCGTCGGCGAAACCGATCGCACGCTGCAGCAGCGCGTCGAACTGCGCGCGGTAGTCGTCGAGCGGATAGCCGCGGTACTGGTTGTTGACGCCGATCAGCAGCGTCACCAGGTCGAAGGGTCCCTGCGGCGCGGCCGCGTCGATGCCGGCGTCCAGTTCGTCGGTGGTCCAGCCGGTGGTGGCGACGATCTGCGGATCGGCCAGGGCGATGCCGTCGCGGCGCAGCGCCGCCGCCAGTTGCATCGGCCAGCGTCCGTCGGCGTCAACGCCTTCGCCGATCGTGTAGGAATCGCCCAGCGCCAGGTAGCGCAGCGGTGCGTGCTGGACTGCGGCGAAACGCGCCTGGCTCATCTACGCGGCGCCAATGGCAGCCCCATCACCGGGACGCGCGCTCGCAGGAGCGGCGCACGCTTCACCATTCCCCATTCCCCATTCCCCACTCACCGCCCCACAGCCGCCCGCGGCTTCAGCGGCACCACCTTGGTGGCGTCCTCGGCGCGGCGCGCCAGCACGCGGTCGATGCGCGCGAACACCTCGCGCATCGTCGCCGCCTCCGGCAGCAGGGTGACGCGGAAATGGTGCCGGTAGGGCACGTTGAAGCTGGAGCCGGGCACCACCAGCACGCCTTCCTGTTCCATCAGTTCCAGGGCGAAGGCGTGATCGTCGAAGCCGCGCGCGGCGGCGCCGACCACGGCCGGGAACGCGTACAGCGCGCCGGCCGGCTGCACCAGCGACAGGTGCTCGCTGGCCGCGCAGGCCTCGATCACCGCGCGGCGGGTCTCGTACAGGCGGCCGCCGGGCGCGCACAGCGGCGAGATCGTGTCCGGGCCGTTGACCGCGGCATCGATGGCGAACTGGCCGGGCACGTTGGCGCACAGGCGCAGGGCGCCGAGCAGGTCCATGGCGTTGCGGAAATCGCCGACGCGCTCGCTATCGCCGGACAGCAGCGCCCAGCCCACGCGCCAGCCGCAGGCGCGGTGCACCTTGCTCAGGCCGCCGAAGCTGATGCACGGATGCGCGCCGGCCAGCGGCGCCACCGACACGAACTCCGCGGCGTCGTACAACACCTGGTCGTAGATCTCGTCGACCATCAGCAGCAGGTTGTGCTTGACCGCGATGGCGACGATCTTCTCCAGCAGTGCGCGCGAGTAGCTGGCGCCGCTGGGGTTGTTCGGGTTGATCAGCACGATGGCGCGGGTGCGCGAGGACACCAGCGTCTCGATCTCCACCGGGTCGGGCTGGAAGCCGTTCTCCGGCGCGCAGCGGTAGTACACCGGACGGCCGTCGTTGAGGATGGTGGCCGCCGACCACAGCGGGTAGTCGGGCGAGGGCACCAGCACTTCGTCGCCGGGGTTGAGCAGCGCCCGCAGCGACAGGTCGATCAGCTCGCTGACGCCGTTGCCGACGAAGATGCGGTCCGGGTGCGCGTCCGGATGCTGGCGCCGGGCGTAGGCCGCGGCGATCGCCTCGCGCGCCTCCGGCAGGCCCTGCTGGTGGGTGTAGGGGTCGGTGCGGCCCATGTCGTCGGCGATCGCGCGCTGCAGGTGCTCGGGCGCACGGAAGCCGAACGCGCCGGGATTGCCGATGTTGAGCTTGATCAGCTTGCGCCCCTGGGCCTCCAGCTCGCGGGCTCGCCGTGCCAGTTCGCCGCGGATCTCGTAGCGGACTTCGGACAGGCGTTCGCGGATCGCGAGCGGCTTGATCGGCAGGGTGGGCATCGCATTGGCCGGTGGGGCGTGGGACCTGCATGGTAGCGGAAATGTGACACCGCGGCGGGGCGGGGGGCTGCGTGGTGGCGGGCCGTCTACGGCGGTTGGCCTCCGCGCTCGGCGCTGCGATGGGCGAGGCGGCGGCGCCGGGCAGGCCCGCGCACGTCGCCCCCACGGCCGGACTGCGCTCACCTCCGGGCGCGGCACACCCTCTAGAATCCGCGCATGACTTCCTCCCCGATCGACTTCGACGCGTTGCGCCCCATCGGCTGGCCCTGGCCCGGATTGCCCGAGGAGCCGGCCTGGCGCGCGCTGTTCGAGACGCATCCGCAGGCGCGGCCGGCGCGGGTGGTGGAGCAGCACCGCACCGGCTACGTGGTCGCCGACGCGGTGGACACCGGATTCAAGGTCGAGTCGCTGCCGGACTGGCAGCGGCCGCGCTTTCCCAGCCACGAGCGCGCCGCGGTCGGCGACTGGGTGTTGCTGGAGGACACGCGCATCGTCGCGCTGCTGCCGCGGCGCACCGCGATCAAGCGCGGCGCCGCCGGCGAGCACTACCACCAGCAGGTGATCGCGGCCAACATCGACACGGTGTTCATCGTCTGCGGCCTGGACGCGGACTTCAATCCGCGGCGGATCGAGCGCTATCTGCTGCTGGTGGGCGGCGGCGGTGCGGCACCGGTGGTGGTGCTGACCAAGGCCGACCTCACCGAGTACGCCGACGACGCGCTGGCGGTGCTGGAGGAATTGGCGGCGCAGTCGATCCCGCTGTTGACGGTGAACGCGCGCGAGGCCGACAGCGTCGCCGCGCTGCGGCCGTGGCTGGGGCCGGGGCAGACCGCGGTGCTGGTCGGCTCGTCCGGTGCCGGCAAGTCTACCCTCACCAACACCTTGCTCGGCGTGCAGAAGATGCGCACCGCGGCGGTACGCGCCACCGACTCGCGCGGCCGCCACACCACCACGCATCGCGCGCTGCTGCCGCTGCCGTCCGGCGCCTGCCTGATCGACACCCCGGGCATGCGCGAACTCAAGCCCACCGGCGAGGAAGACCTGGCCGAGGGCGCCTTCGCCGACATCGAGGCGCTGGCCACGCAGTGCCGCTTCAACGATTGCGCGCACCTGGCCGAGCCGGGCTGCGCGGTGCAGGCGGCGATCGAGCGCGGCGAGATCGATGCCGCGCGTCTGGCCAACTACCTGAAGCTGCGCGAGGAAGTGGCCGGCGCCGCCGGCAAGCTGGCGCAGCGCCAGGCGCAGAACGCGGCCGCCGGCCGCAGCGGCAAGCCCGGCGGCGGCAAGCCGGGAGGCAAGCGCCCGCCGCCGCGCAACCTGCGCCGCTGACGCCGGCCGTGGCCAAGCGCGCGCTGCCGGCCGAGATCCGCCACCACGCCGCGCTCGATGCGCGGCTGGTCAAGGCGGTGCGCGGCATCCGCCTGTTGGCGCTGGCGAGTTGGCCGGTGGCGCTGCAGACGCCGTTCCTGGAGAGCGTGGCGCGCGGGCAGCCGCAGCTGCCGCAGGTGGACTACCCCAGGCTGGATTTCGCCGACACCCGTCGCGAGCTGGCGGCGATCGCCGAGGCCGCCGATCCGGCACATCCGCTCGGCGCCTACCTGCAGGCCTCGGTGCATAGCTGGGATCTGGCCGCGGCCCTGCTGGAAGCGCTCGGCACGCCGGCGGTGGGCACGTACTCGGCGCAGTTGTTCGGCGTGCCGGACGACCCGATGCCCGGCCACGGTCCCACCACCCGCGAGGCCGCCGGCCATTTCATCCGCATCGCCCAGGAGCTGGACCGCGAGCTGTTTTCGGCCGAGGAGCAGGTGCCGGTGTCGGCCACCGCCTTGCGCCTGCTGTTGCAGCGCGATCTGGACGAATTCTTCGGCGCGCGGGTGATCACGGTGGAACTGGATCCGGACCTGCTGGCCAAGGCCGCCGCCGGCGCGCAGCGCATCCGCCTGCGCTCCGGCGCGCACTTCAGCGACTACGACCGCGCGCAACTGTTCCACCACGAGGCGCTGGTGCATTCGCTGACCGCGCTCAACGGCCGGCAACAGGCGCAGTTGCCGAGCCTGGCGCTGTCCTCGCCGCGCACCACCGCCACCCAGGAAGGCCTGGCGACCTTCGCCGAGCAGATCACTGGCAGCATCGACATCGAGCGGATGAAGCGGATCAGCCTGCGCATCGAGGCGATCGCGCTGGCCCGCGACGGCGCCGACTTCATCGAGGTGTTCCGCTACTTCGATGCGGCCGGGCAATCGCCGGCGGAAAGCTTTTCCTCGGCGCAGCGCGTGTTCCGCGGCGTGCCGACCACCGGCGGCGCCGCGTTCACCAAGGACACCGTGTACCTGCGCGGCCTGGTGTCGGTGCACACGTTCTTCCGCCAGGCGCTGCAGCGCGACCGGCTGCCGCTGTGCCGCTGGCTGTTCGCCGGCAAGATGGCGCTGGAGGACGTGGCCGCGTTCGCGCCGCTGTTCGAGTCCGGCGTACTGGCGCCGCCGCGCTGGTTGCCGACCTGGGTGGCGCGCGCCAGCGGCCTGGCCGGGATGCTGGCGTTCTCGCTGTTCGCCAACCGGATTCGCATGGATCAGGTGGACTGAACGGCGCCACGTCGCGCTCACCCGCCGCGAATGTGCGGCTGCCGATACTGCGGCGCCCGGCCTGCCCCCGCATGGCCGCTTTCCCCTCACGAGGAGACCCGCATGAAGATCCTGATGGTGCTGACGTCGCACGACCGCCTCGGCGACACCGGCCACAAGACCGGCTTCTGGCTGGAAGAGTTCGCCGCGCCGTATTACACGTTCAAGGACGCCGGTGCCGAACTGACCCTTGCGTCGCCCAAGGGTGGGCAACCGCCGCTGGACCCGAAGAGCGATGCGCCGGACGCGCAGACCGAGGCCACCCGGCGTTTCAAGGACGACCCGGCGGCGCAGCAGCAACTGGCGAGCACGCAGATCTTGGCATCGGTGCGCATGGACGACTACGACGCGCTGTTCTACCCGGGCGGCCACGGCCCGCTGTGGGATCTGGCCGAAGACCGCGACTCCATCGCGCTGATCGAAGCGTTCGCGCGCGCCGGCAAGCCGATCGGCTTCGTCTGCCATGCACCGGGCGTGCTGCGCCGGGTGACCGGGGCCGATGGCGCGCCGTTGGTGAAAGGCCGCCGCGTCACCGGTTTCACCAACGGCGAAGAGGCTGCGGTGGGCCTGACCGACGTGGTGCCGTTCCTGGTCGAGGACGAACTGCAGCGACTGGGCGGCCAGTACAGCAAGGTCGCCGATTGGGGCGTGCATGTGGTCGAGGACGGGCGTTTGGTCACCGGGCAGAACCCGGCTTCGTCCGAGGCGGCGGCCGAGGCGTTGCTGGGAATGCTGCGCGGGAAGTGAGCGCTCACCGAGCGCGATGATGGCAAGGCGACTTGCCATCACGGTATCGGGCGCGCTTTGGTTCCTGGTGATGGCGCAGCGCTTGAAGGTCGCTTTGACAGCCGACGTTGTAGCGCTCCACTAAACGTATCCTTGCTCCGTCATCCGTAGGAGCGGCTTCAGCCGCGACGGGCGTTCCCACTGATGCCGGTCGCGGCTGAAGCCGCTCCTACAAGGCCTAGATGTGCCGCTGCGGGCCAGCCAGGTGCGCGCCTGTGGGAGGGACTTCAGTCCCGACTGCACGCACTCGCAAGCGCAGATGCAACGCAGCGGCGCTGATCGGCGCCGCTGCTGCTTTCGGCTCAGCCGCGCCGCCACCAGCGCAGGCCGTACGCCGGCAGGATGCCATCCCAGTGCACCAGCGTTGCCGGATCGCTGCCGCCATCGGCAATGGCGTGCCAGTCGCCTGTTCCAAGCGCATCGGCGACCTCCACCGCAATCGGCTCCGCACTGAAGTTGTACATCGCCACGAACGCTTCGCCGCGCGCCAGGCCGAGCAGGGCGGGATTACCCAGTGGCACCGCGCGCAGCGGCTGGTCGGCGGTCAGTGCAACGGTTTCGGTACGCGCGGCGATCAACCCGCGCAGGCGGGTGTAGACCTGGCCGGGCAGGCTGTCGGTGTCGTGGCGTTGCGCCGCGCGTGCCCAGTCCATGACCGGGCGGTGCAGCCAGCGGCCTTCGTGCTGGCGTAGCGGGTCGTGGCGATAGTCCTCGTCGTTGCCCAGCGCCAGTTCGTCGCCCATGTACAGCAGCGGGATGCCCGGCATCGCCAGCGCCACGGCGTACAGCAGCAGCAGGCGGCGTACGCCCAGTTCCAGTGCGTCGCTGTCGTCGGCGGCCAGCGCCGCGGCGATGCCGACCAGCGCCGCGCTCATGCCGTTGCTGCCGTGCACGCCATCGCCGCTGCTCTGGAACGCTTCGCCGCGCGCGTAGCTGTCGGCGGTGCGGCCGGCGTAGAACTGGGCGATGCGCGCCAGCGCGAACGGCGCCACGCCATCGCCACCGGCGGCTTCGCGCTGCAGCACGTTCCAGCCGATGTCGTCGTGGCAGCGCACGTAGCTGAGCCAGCCACAGGCTGTCGGCAGCGCCGGCGTGTGTGCGATCGCGGCTTGCACGATGTCGCCGCGCTGCTCGGCCAGCGCCACCCAGCCGGCTGCCATCAGCGTGCTGTGGTAGGCCAGGTGGCATTCGTGGCCGCGCGCGGCGCCTTCGCCGAAATACGGCGGCAACTGCGCCATCGGCACGATCGCCTCGGCCTTCAGCAGCACCGCCGGGGCCAGGATGTCGGTGAGTGCGCGCAGCGCCTGCAGGATGGTGTGCGCCTCCGGCTGGTTCATGCAGTCGGTGCCCGGGCGCTTCCACAGGTAGGCGGTGGAATCCAGGCGGAACACCTCCACGCCCAGGTTGGCCAGGTGCAGCAGCGCCAGCGCCATTTCGCCGAACACTGCGGGGTTGCTCCAGTCCAGATCCCATTGGTAGGGGTAGAACGTGGTCCACAGCCAGGCATCGGCTCCTTCCACCCAGGTGAAGTTGCCCGGAGCGGTGTGCGGGAACACTTGGCCCAGGGTGCGCTCGTAGGCGTCCGGCGCGCTGCGGTCGGAGAAGTGGTGGTAGTAGTCCAGATACTGCGCATCGCCGCGCTTGGCCGCCAGCGCCCATGGGTGGTCGTCGGCGGTGTGGTTGAGCACGAAGTCGGCGCACAGGCTGATGCCGGCCGCGCGCAGGCGTGCGGTCAGTGCCGCCAGGTCGGCGGTGTCGCCCAGCCGCGGCTCGATCTGGCCATAGTCGCTGACCGCGAAGCCGCCGTCGTTGTCGCCCTCGCGCGCGCGCAGGAACGGCAGCAGGTGCAGGTAGCGCACGCCCAGTTCCTGCAGGTAGGGCACGCGTTCGCCGACGCCATGCAAGGTGCCGGCGAAGCGGTCGACATAGGCGCTGTAGCCGAGCATCGCCGGGGTGGCGAACCAGTCAGGGGCGCGCTCGGCATCGAGCTGGCGCAGCGCCGCCGGCCGCGCATTGGCGGTGGCCGCCAGTTGCGTCAGCCACTGCGGCAACCATTGCGCGAACGCCGGATGCGCGCCGTACAGCGCATGCAAGGGGGCGAGCAGGCGTTCGCCGTGGCGCTGCAGGCGTGGCAGCACTGCGTCGGCGGCGTCCGGTTGCAGATGCGCCTGCCACAGGGTGTGGGCGAGCGCGGACAGTGCGGAAGGAGCGGGTGCGGTCATGGGGGGCTTGGCCGCGCCCCGGGCGGGGCGCGGATGTGCGGTCCTCGTCAGAAGTCGTAGCGCAGGCTGATGCTGGAAGTGCGGCCCGGGATCGAGCGCGCGCGGATCACGCCGGAAGCCGCGTCGGCGATCGACGCTTCCTCCGCTTCGGTCAGGCCGAAGGTGTTGAACAGGTTGTTGACGTTGAGCGAGACGGTCAGCGCATCGGTGATGCGGTAGTCGCCGAACAGGTTGACCTGGGTGTAGCCAGGCATCTTCAGCTGGTTGCTGTCCTGGGTGTAGGCCGACGTGGTGCCGATCGCATTGACCCCGACCTGGTAGCGCTCGCCGCGGTAGCTCGGCGTCAGCTGCCAGACGAAGCGCGCCTGCCGACGCGGCGTGTTGCCGGCATTGGCCGGGGTGATCTGGTCCTTGTCGATGGTGGCGTCGGTCCAGGTCAGGCCGCCGTTGAGGGTGAAGCCGCCGGTGCGGTACGCGGCTTCCAGTTCCAGGCCGTGCGCCTTGTAGGTGCGGTCGAAGAAGCGCTGGGTGGTGGCTTCGTAGTTCTGCTCCTGGGTGCGCGCGGCGAAGGCGGTGGCGAACAGGCTCAGGCCGCCGCTGCGCCACTTCAGGCCGCCTTCCAGTTGCTTGACCACGTTCACCGCTTCGTTGGATGAGACCGAGCCGTCGTCGCGGACCACGCCGAACAGCAGGCGGTCGGCGTTGGCGCGGGCGCCGCGGCTGTAGCGCGCGAACGCGGCCAGGTCGTCGTTGAGCATGTAGTTGCCGCCGAACGAATACGACAGGTAGTTCCAGTCGTAGCGCACCGGCTTGGGGTTGGCGTAGTCGATGGTCGCCACACGTTGCTCCGGCGCCTCGATCACGCCGTCGCCGTTCACGTCGACATTGCTGGCCAGCACGCCGCCGGCGGTGCTGCCGCGCGCGCGGCCCATGTCGTAGCGCAGGCTGCCGTCCACGCTCAGCGGGCCCTGGTCCCAGCTCAGCGCCAGGTACGGCGCGTTGATGTCGTAGCGCACGTCATAGTGGCGGGTATTGTCCAGCCCCCAGTACGGCACGCCGTAGGCGTACAGGCCGTCCTGCGAGCGCAGGCTGCCGTCGGCGGCGACCACGTCCAGCAGCCGCGCACGGTGCCCCAGCGACTGCACGTAGGAGTTCCAGGTCCAGTCCACGTCGATGGTCTGCCGCGAGGTATACCAGCCGGCCTTGAGGTTGAGATTGCCGCCGTCGCCGCTGCCGAAGTCGCGCGCCAGGCTGACGTCGTTGACTGCGTTGCCCAGGTCGTTGAGATGCACGTTGAACAGATGCGTGCGCAGCGCCAGCCCGGTGTAGGCCTGGCCGGCGTTCGGGCCGTCGACGTAGCGCAGGCCGGCACCGGCGCCGCCGATGCTCGCCGCCAGCGCGCCGGCATCGGCGACCTGCGCTGGGAACGGCGCGACGAAGCGGCCGGAGGTATCGGCGATGCGCAACTTGTCGGTCAGCGTCCAGCCGCCACCGATGTCGAACTGCGCCTCGGCGCCGAACGCGCGCGACAGCGGGTGCATGCCGTCGCTCAGTTCCACCCGCGAGGGTTTGTTGCCGCCATCGAGGGTGGCGCTGCTGCGGAAGTACGGGCTGTACAGCGTGTCGGTGCCGGGATCGAAACCGTCGATGTTGCCGAAGTGCGGCGACCCGTCGCTGCCGCTGACCCGCGTGGGCACCGGCAGATAGCCGGCGGCGCGGTCGTTGAGGTACTTGGCGTAGACGCGCACGTAGCCGTTGTCGAACAGCCGGGTCAGGTTGGCCTTGAGCTGGCCGCCCTTGTCGGTGGTGTAGCCGGCGTCGCGCACGCCGTCGCCGCGCCGGTAGAAACCGCCGACGTTGAACTGCCAGTGCTCGGCGAACGGTGCGCCGTAGTCGAAGTCCAGGCGGGTGTTGTCGTAGCCGCCCAGGCCGCGGGTGAGGCCGACGCTGCCGCCGGCGGTATCGCCGGTCTTGCTGATGAAGTTGATGATGCCGCCGGGCGAGTTGCTGGCGAAGGTGGACGCCGAGCCGCCGCGGATCGCCTCGATGCGCTCCAGGCTGTAGTCGGCGCGCAGGAAGATGTCGGCATTGCCGAAGGCGATGTCGCCGAATTCCAGCACCGGCAGGCCGTCTTCCTGCAACTGCAGGAACTTGGCGCCGCCGGAGGCGACCGGCAGGCCGCGCACGGCGATGTTGGCATTGCCTTCGCCGCCGCTGGATTCGGAGCGGATGCCGGGGATGTTGCGGAAGATCTCGGCGGTGCTGCGCGGCGCCGACTGTTCGATCGCCTCGGCGCCGACGGTGCTGACCGAGACGCTGGACTTGAGCTTGCTCTTGGGCGTGGCGGTGCCAGTGACGAAGACCGAGTCCAGGCTGACCACGTCGCCCTGCGCCGCCGGGGCGTCGGCAGCGGCGGGTGTGGCCTGTTGCGCGAGCGCAGCCGGTGCGGACAGCGCCGCGGCGACGGCCAGGGCCAGGGTCTGCAGGCGGATCGAAGGGTGATGCATCGCTGTCTCTCCCGAAGCGAGTGGTGCAGTGGGTGGCGGCGCGCCGCTGCCGGAATGGGCAGGGCGCGGCGCGGTCGGTGGGTGCGGCGGCGTACAGATACGGCTGTCCGCAATCGATTGCAATTTGCAGTGCAGCAAATCCACCAGTGGCGCTTACGCCAACCTTATCTCTGAGAGACCGAGGCATTCTGCATGGTGCAGCGCAGCGTTACAAACGATTGCAGGCGCGGCGACACTCCGCTCCGCCGCTGCGGCACGCCTCCCGCGTGCCCGACCCGTCCAGGCCGATGCCGATGCTCATGCGTTCCGATCGTCCCCTGCTTCCGCTCTCGCGCGTGCTGGCGCTCAACGCCGGTTTCTTCGGCGTGCAGTACAGCTTCGGGCTGCAGCAGAGCAACATGAGCCCGATCTACAACTACCTGGGCGCCGACCACGCCAACCTGCCGTATCTGTGGCTGGCCGGCCCGATCACCGGGCTGGTGCTGCAACCGGTGGTCGGCGTGCTCAGCGACCGTACCGTGACCCGCTGGGGCCGGCGCATGCCGTACATGGTGGTGGGCGCGCTGGTGTGCAGCCTGTGCCTGCTGACCATGCCCTTCAGCGTGGCGCTGTGGATGGCGGTGGCGCTGCTGTGGATGCTGGATGCGGCCAACAACGTGGCGATGGAGCCGTACCGCGCGCTGGTCAGCGACGTACTGGCGCCGCCGCAGCGGCCGCTGGGCTACCTGACCCAGAGCGCGTTCACCGGCCTCGGCCAGACCCTGGCCTACGTCACCCCGCCGTTGCTGGTATGGCTGGGCATGAACCAGGACGCGGCCAACGCCCACCACATTCCCTACGTCACCATTGCCGCGTTCGCGATCGGTGCGGGGTTCTCCGCCGCCTCGATCCTGCTCACCGCGCGCAGCGTGCGCGAGCCGGTGCTGCCGGCGGCGGAATTGCAGCGCCTGCGCAGCGCCGCGGTCGGGCCGCTGGCGACGCTGCGCGAGATCGTCGACGCGGTGAGGCAGATGCCGCCGACGATGCGGCAGATGGCACCGGTGATGCTGTTCCAGTGGTATGCGATGTTCTGCTACTGGCAGTACATCGTGCTGTCGCTGTCGACCACCCTGTTCGGCACCACCGCGGCCGATTCGCATGGCTTCCGCGAGGCCGGCCTGGTCAACGGGCAGATCGGCGGCTTCTACAACTTCGTCGCGTTCCTGGCCGCGTTCGCGATGGTGCCGGTGGCGCGGCGGTTCGGCCCCAAGGCCACCCACGCCGCCTGCCTGGTCGCCGCCGGCCTCGGCATGTGCGTGCTGCCGTCGATCCACGACCGCTGGCTGTTGCTGCTGCCGATGATCGGCATCGGCCTGGCCTGGGCCAGCATGATGGGCAATCCCTACCTGATGCTGGCCAACAGCATCCCGCCCGAACGCACCGGCGTGTACATGGGCCTGTTCAACCTGTTCATCGTGCTGCCGATGCTGATCCAGATCGTGACCCTGCCGCTGTACTACGACAGCCTGCTGCAGGGCGACCCGCGCAACGTGATCCGCCTGGCCGGCGCGCTGATGCTGGCGGCGGCGGTGGCGATGGTGTTGGTGAAGCGTCGGGAATGGGGAACCGGGAATGGGGAATCGGAAAAGCGCGGCGTCGTGCGCTGAGACTCTGCGTGCTGACCGATCTCCCAACTCCCTAATTCGAATGTAGAACCCTAGGCCAGCTGACTCAGCGTCAGCGCGCGACCAACGCTTTTCCGATTCCCTATTCCCGACTCCCCATTCCCAGCCCTCAAGCCGACTCCCGCACCACCAGACTCACCGGCATCTCCACCGAGTCCACCGGCGTGCCGGCGATCAGGTTCAGCACGCCGTCCACCAGCAGGGTGGCGGCCTGGGCCAGGTCCTGGCGCACGGTGGTCAAGGGCGGCTGGCTGTAGGCGGCCAGGGGGATGTCGTCGAAGCCGACCAGGGCGATGTCCTGCGGCACGCGGTGGCCGGCTTCGATGAGAGCGCGGATCGCGCCCAGGGCGATCACGTCGGAGGCGGCGAACACCGCATCCGGCGGGTCGGTCTTCTTCAGCATCGCGCGGGTCAGGCGGTAGGCGTCCTCGCTGAGGAAGTGGCTGCGCGCGTGCAGCCGCGGGTCGAACGCCAGGCCGTGCGCGTCGAGCATGCGCCGGTAGCCGGCGAAGCGCGGCGCCACTTCCGGCAACTGCTCGTCGCCGAGGAAGGCGATGCGCCGGCGGCCATGCTCGATCAGGTGCGCGGTGGCCAGTTCGCCGCCGCGCAGGTTGTCGCTGCCCACGCTGGCATAGGCCTGGCCGTCGATGCGGCTGCCCCACACCAGCATCGGCAGGCCGCCGCGCGCGGCGGCGTCGAGCGAGGCGTGCTCGTGGCTCTGGCCGAGCATGATGACGCCGTCGGCGCGGCTGTTGTGCGCAAGGTCCTCGACCCAGTGGTCCTGGTGCTGGTCCAGCTTGGACAGCAGCATGCTGTAGCCGCGCGCGGTCAGCGCGTCGGCCAGCAGCGCCAGCATGGTCATCATGAACGGGTCCGACAGCGGCTGTTCGTGCGCGTGCATCAGCGGCACCGCCACGCAGACGATGTTGGAGCGGCGCGAGCGCAGGCTGCGCGCCACCGGATCGACCCGGTAGCCGGCGTCGCGGGCGAGCTGCTTGATGTAGGCGCGGGTGCGTTCGGCGACCACCGGATTGTCGGCCAGCGCGCGCGAGACCGTGGATTCGGAGACGCCGGCCATGCGCGCGATGTCGGCCATCTGCAGGCGCGCGGCGGGCGCGCCGGATTCGGGTTTGTCGGACATGCGGAGCGGGCGCGACGGACGAAGCGGAACCGGCAGTGTATGCCAGGCGCGCGTCGCGGCGCCCTAGGCCATGTGCAGGCCGCCGTTGACCGCGTAGTCGGCGCCGGTGACGTAGGCGGCCTCGTCCGAGGCCAGCCAGGCGCACAGCGCGGCCACTTCCTCCGGCTTGCCGAGCCGGCGCAGCGGCACCGAACTGGCCAGGCGGTCGAGCACGTCCGGCGGGAAGCCGCTGATCGCCGCGCTGGCGATGTAGCCGGGCGAGACGGTATTGACGGTGACCCCGCGCGAGGCCACTTCCTGCGCCAACGCGCGGCTGAAGCCCTGCATCGCCGCCTTGGCGGTGGCGTAGTTGATCTGCCCGATCTGGCCCTTCTGCGCGCTGACCGCACCGATGTTGACGATGCGGCCCCAGCCGCGCGCGGTCATGCCATCCACCACCTGCTTGGTGATGTTGAACAGCGCATGCAGGTTGCTGGCGATCACCGCCTGCCAGTCCTCGCGGCCCATCTGCCGGAACAGCATGTCGCGGCTGCCGCCGGCGTTGTTGACCAGCACGTCGATCTCGCCGACCTCGGCCTTGACCTTGGCGAACGCGGCCACCGTCGAATCCCAGTCGGTGGCGTTGCCCTCGGAGGCGATGAAATCGAAGCCGAGCTCGCGCTGCTCGCGCAGCCACGCCGACTTGCGCGGCGAGTCCGGCCCGCAGCCGGCGACCACGGTATGGCCGTTGCGCGCCAGCTTCTGGCAGATCGCGGTACCGATGCTGCCCATGCCGCTGGTGACGTAGGCGATTCTGAGGGTCACGTTGAACTCCTTCGGAGTTGGGAATCGAGAATGGGGAATCGGGAATGGTGAGAAGCGGGGCGCTGTTGCGATTCCCGATTCTCGATTCCCCATTCCCGGCAGCGCTCAAGCGGCCAACGGATACAGTGCGAATAACAAGCTGCCACCCATCAACACCAACGACACCAGCACCGCCCATTTCAGGGTGAAGCGCTGGTGGTCGGCGAAGTCGACCTTGGCCAGGCCGACCAGCAGGTAGGTGGACGGCACCAGCGGGCTGAGCAGGTGCACCGGTTGTCCGGCCAGCGAGGCGCGGGCCATCTCCACCGGGGTGATGCCGTAGTGGCTGGCGGCGTCGGACAGGATCGGCAGCACGCCGAAGTAGAAGGCGTCGTTGGACATGAAGAAGGTGAAGGGCATGCTCGCCAGTGCGGTGATCACCGCCAGGTACGGGCCCCAGGCGTCGGGGATCACCGCCAGGAAGCTGCGCGACATCGCCTCGACCATGCCGGTGTTGGAGAGGATGCCGGTGAACACGCCGGCGGCGAAGATCAGCGACACCACCGACAGCACGTTGCCGGCATGGTTGACCAGGCGGCGGCGCTGCTCGGCCAGGTTCGGGTAGTTGATCAGCAGCGCCAGCGCGAAGCCGATCATGAACAGCACCGGCATCGGCAGCACGCCGATCACCAGCGCGGCCATCAGCGCCAGGGTCAGCACCAGGTTCACCCACAGCAGCCGCGGCCGCTTGATGTCCTCGGCGTCTTCCACGGTGGGCAGCGCCTCGCCGTCGTCGGCCACGCTGCCGTCCATCCAGGCGTCGCCGGGCAGCGTCACCACGCCGAGGCGGCGCCGCTCCTTCATGCCCAGGTACCAGGCCAGCACCAGGATGCCGGCGATCGCCAGCGCCATCGCCGGCACCAGCGGCACGAACACGTCGGCCGGGTCCACGTGCAGGGCGGTGGCGGCGCGCGCGGTCGGGCCGCCCCACGGCGTCAGGTTCATCACCCCGCCGGCGAGGATGGTCACGCAGGTCATGTTCAATGCGTTCATGCCCAGCCGCCGGTACAGCGGCAGCATCGCCGAGACGGTGATCATGTAGGTGGTGGAGCCGTCGCCGTCGAGCGAGATCAGCAGCGCCAGCACCGCGGTGCCGACCACGATCTTCATCGGGTCGCCCTTGACCAGGCGCAGGATGCGCCGCACCAGCGGATCGAACAGGCCGGCGTCGATCATCACGCCGAAGTACAGGATCGCGAACATCAGCATGACGCCGGTGGGCGCGATCTTCTTGATCCCCTCCAGCATCATCTCGTTGATGCCGGTGCCGAAGCCGCCGGCCAGCGCGAACGCGATCGGGACGATGATCAACGCGACCAGCGGCGACAGCCGCTTGCTCATGATCAGGTACATGAAGGTAATGACCATTCCGAAACCGAGCGCGGTCAGCATGGAAGTTCCTTGGTGGTGCGGGGGGAAGAGGCGTCGCGGTGTTTGTAAGAGCGGCTTCAGCCGCGACAGGCCGGCATCGGAAGGATCTGTCGCCGCTGAAGCCGCTCCTGCAGAGGAGCGGAGGACTCAGAAGTCGTACTGGAAACGACCGGTAATCGCGCGGGTATGGTCGAGCGTGGTCCCGGCCAGGTGATCGCGGTTGCGGCTGTCGATCAGGTCGAGCATCAGCCGCAGGTTCGGCTTGATGTACCAGTTGCCGGCCAGCGTCCACGACGCGGTGGACGCGTCGAGCAGGTCGGCTTGCCCGTCGCGGTGCTGCTCGCCCCACATGCGGTCGTAGCGCAATGCCAGTTCGAAGGCGCCATATTTGTGGTTGACCTGCTTGATGCGGGTGAAGCGGCCGGTCTTGCTGTCGTAGCGGCGCGATTCGCCGGTGGCGAACCAGCTGACGAAGCCATAGGCCGCCATCACGTCGGCACGCTGCGCGCCGTCGTCGAACAATCCGCCGCTGAACTCGCCCTGCCACGACAACGGCCCGCGCACCTGCGCGTATTCCAGCGACCACTTGTCCACGTCGGTATCGCGGCCGTCGGCGAAGCGCGCCAGGGTGACGCGGCTGTCGTCGGACAGATGCCCGGCCGGGCGCGGGCGGATGCTCAGCGCCGGCGCGCCGCCGGCGCCGGGATGGTCGTAGTGCTCGTGCGCCAGCGACAGTCCCAGGTGCAGCACGGCGCCGTCGCGCGCGCCTGGCGCCCACGTGCCGCGGCCGCCGAACGCGTGGCCGCGGGTGTTGGAGACGTCGATGCTCTGCAGGCTGTAGACGCTGGCGGCCCAGGTGTAGTCGGTGCCCGCGGCCTGCCACGACACCGCCTTGCGGTACAGCGGCGCCAGCGTGCTGGCCGCGCCGCTGCGCTCCAGGAACTGGCCGAAGTTGGAGCCGGTGCGGTCGTCGAGGGTGAAGTACTGTTTGAACTGGCCCACGGTGAGCGTGCCGGCGCCGAATTTGCGGGTGATGTAGACGTCCTTGGCCTCGATGCCCTTGCCGTTGAAGTCGTCCTGCAGCCCGGCGAAATCGCCTTCGACCTTGTAGCCGAACCCGAAGAACTTGCCGGACACGTCCAGCCACAGTCGGCGGATCTCGGTGTCGTCGGGATTGGGCGTGCCGCGGTTGTCGTTGTCGAAGTGGGCGAAATCCCAGTGCAGGCGCCCACCGAGCTCGGCGGTCACCGGGCCGTCGTCGTCGCTGGCGGCGCGCGCCGAGCCGGCCAGGCACAGCAACGCGCAGGCGCTGCCCAATGTCAGAGTCTTCAGTTCCACGTCCCCTCCCAGGTGCGTGTCGCAGCGATTGGATCGGCCCGGCAACAACGGCCGCGGACCGGCATGGACGCAGCCTAGTCGGGCGTAGCTGTCAACGACCTGTCGGCGGTGGGGAATCGGGAATCGAGAATGGGGAATCGAAAAAGCACGTTCCCGGATGCGCTAGGCTTCTGCCGTTGCTGTTTCCATTCCCGATTCCCGATTCCTTATTCCCGGCCTCCAATGCGCCTGCTCCTGGTAGAAGACAACGCCGATCTCGCCGATGCGATCGTGCGGCGCATGCGCCGCAGCGGGCATGCGGTGGACTGGCAGCGCGATGGCTTGAGTGCGGCCGGGGTGCTGCGCTACCAGCGTTTCGATCTGGTGGTGCTGGATATCGGCCTGCCGGGGCTGGACGGGCTGCGCGTGCTGGCCGGGTTGCGCGAGCGTGGCGATACCACGCCGGTGCTGATGCTGACCGCGCGCGACGGCATCGAGGACCGGGTACAGGCGCTGGACGTGGGCGCCGACGATTACCTCGGCAAGCCGTTCGATTTCCGCGAGTTCGAGGCGCGCTGCCGGGTGCTGCTGCGGCGCAACCGCGGCCAGGCCAGCGAGGTGGTGCAGCTCGGCGGCTTCGCCTTCGACAACGCCGCGCACAGCGTCAGCCTGGACGGCACGCCGATCGAGTTGCCCAACCGCGAGTACCGCCTGCTGGAGATCCTGATCGGTCGGCTCGGCCAGGTCGTCGGCAAGGACGAGATCGGCAACGGGCTGTTCGGCTTCGACGACGAGGCCGGGCCGAACGCGATCGAGCTGTACGTCGGGCGCCTGCGCAAGAAGCTGGCCGCCGCGCCGTTGCGCATCGTCACCGTGCGCGGCGTCGGCTACAAGCTGGAGGCGGCGGCGACGCCATCGGATCCGGCGGCAGCGGACGCCGATGGCTGAGGCCGCGCTGCCGGCGCCGTCGATCCGGCGCACGCTGCTGCGCTACCTGGGCGCGCTATCGCTGCTCGGCGCGGTGGCGCTGTTCTTCGTCGCGCGCGACTACGGCCAGCGCGCCGCCAACCGTTCCTACGACCACCTGCTGGTGTCCTCGGCGCTGTCCATCGTCGATTCGGTGGCGCTGGCCGGCGGCCAGTGGCAGGTGGACCTGCCGTACGCGGCGCTGGACCTGCTGGCGATGGCGCCGGAGGACCGGGTGTTCTACCGCGTGTTCGATGCGCGCGGGCGCACCATCACCGGCTACGACGACCTGCCGGCGGCGCCGTCGCTGCCGCGCGCCAGCGCGCCGCCGCGCTTGTTCGACGCGGTCTACAGCGGCGAGCCGGTGCGCTTTGCGGTGGTGTCGCGGCGGGTGTCCTCGGCGGCGGCGCAGGACCAGGTGTGGGTGCAGGTGGGGCAGACCCGGCGCGCGCGCGAGGCGCTGGCGCAGGATGTGGTGCTGCATGCGCTGGTGGCGATCGCGCTGCTGTCGCTGCTGGCCTTGGCGCTGGTGTGGCTGGGCGTGTCGCGCGCCTTGCGGCCGTTGCGCACGCTCGAACGCGAGCTGTCGCGGCGCGAACCGTCCGAACTCAAGCCGGTGGCCGCGACTGCGCCGCAGGAGATGCAGCAGATGGTGGCGGCGTTGAACCGCTTCATGGCGCGCCTGGCCGGGAGCAACGAGACCCTGCGTGCGTTCATGGCCGAGGCCGCGCACCAGATGCGCACGCCGCTGGCGGCGCTGCGCGCGCAGGCGCAACTGGCGCTGGACGAGGACGACCCGCAGGAGATGCGACGCAGCCTGGAGGCGATCGAGCGCAACGCCACGCACATGAGCCGCCTGCTCAACCAGTTGCTCAGCGACGCCAGCGTGATCCACCGCTCCAACCTGCAGCGCTACGCCAGCGTGGACCTGGCCGAGGTGCTGCACCAGGCGCTGCACGAGGCCGTGCCGCAGGCCGCACCGCGGCCGCGCGTGCAACTGGCCGTGGCCAGCGAGCCGGCGCTGGTGCGCGGCGATGCGCTGCTGTTGCGCGAGGCGATCAAGAACCTGATCGACAACGCCTGCAAGTACGGCGGCGACGGCCCGTTGCAGGTGGCGCTGACCTGCAGCGCGCGCGACTGCGTGGTGACCGTGGCCGATCACGGCCGGGGTATCGCGGCGGCCGAGGCCGAGCGCGTGTTCGAGCGCTTCGTGCGCGGCGAGGGCGCGGCCGCCGGCGGCGCCGGGCTTGGCCTGGCGATCGTCAAGCGCGTGGTCGAAGCGCATGGCGGGCGCATCGACCTGTCCAACCGCGTGGGCGGTGGCCTGATCGCCAGCCTGCATCTGCCGAGGTTGCATCCATGAGCCTGTCCCTGCTGCTGCTGCGCCGCCTGCCGCTGCTGCTGATCGTTCTGCTCGCCGGCAGCGCACTGGCCGCGCCCGGCGACGTGCGCCGCTTCCCGGCGCAGGGCGCGGCCACCGCGCAACTGTGCATCCAGGGCTCGACCGACATCGAGGTGTTCGCCGCGGTGATCGGCGATTACCAGCGCCTGCATCCGCACACCGAGGTGGTCTATCAGGACGCCATCGCCTGGGACATCTACCAGCGCTATCTGCATCCCGGCCCCGGCCCGCGCTGCGCCGATCTGCTGATCAGCGCCAGCATGGACCTGCAGACCAAGCTGGTGAACGACGGCCACGCACTGGCGCACCGCTCGCCGCAGACCGAGGCGCTGCCGGCCTGGGCGCAATGGCGGCACGAAGTGTTCGGCATCAGCTACGAGCCGGTGGCGATCGTCTACAACACCGCGCGGCTGCCGGCCGCGCAGGTGCCGCGGACCCGCCGCCGGCTGCTGGAACTGCTGCGCGCGCCCGCATCGCCGCTGCGCGGGCGCATCGGCACCTACGACGTCGAACGCAGCGGTGTGGGCTATCTGTTCGCGACCCAGGACAGCCAGCTCGGCAGCATGGCCGGGGCGCTGCTGGCGGCGATGGGCGACAACCACGTGGTGCTGGAAGAGCGCACCGGCGTGCTGCTGGACAAGGTCGCGCGCGGCGAGCTGCTGCTGGCCTACAACGTGCTGGGTTCGTATGCGCAGGCGCGCATCGACGCCGGCGCGCCGCTGGCGATCGTGCAGCCGGAGGACTACACCCTGGTCGCGCTGCGCACCGCGGTGATCCCGCGCGACAGTCCGCACGCGGCCGAAGCGCGCCGTTTCCTGGATTACCTGCTGTCGCCGCGCGGACAGCAGGTGCTGTCGCGCGAGGCGCGGCTGCAGCCGATCCTGCCGCAGCCGGGCGGGGTCGCGCAGGGTGGGCCGGCCGCGGCCGCGGCGTTCCGCCCGATCGCGCTGGGCCCGGGCCTGCTGGTGTACCTGGATGCGCTGAAGCGCCGGCAGTTCCTGGACGCCTGGCGCAGCAGCATGCAGCAGGCGCCGCCGCGCTGAGCCGCGGCGGCGGCGCTCAGCGCGCGAAGCCCGGCTGGCGCCCGGGCGAGCACAGCACGCGCACGCTGTCGCCAAGTTCTTCCGGCGCGCCGCCGGCCAGCAGCGCGTGCAGGCGCGGCCGGTCCGGGGCCGCGCCCGGCGCCAGTCCCACCCAGGCATCCTTGCCGGCGCCCTTGGCGGCGTAGAGGCAGCGGTCGGCCAGGCCCACGCTCTGTTCCCAGTCGCCCAGCGCCGGCCACGCCGCGACGAACGGCCACGGTGCGAAACCGATCGAACAGGTCAGGGTCAGTTCGCGCTCGGCCAGGGCGAAGCCCTGCGTCGCCACCGCCGCGCGCAGGCGTTCGGCCAGGGCGCTGGCGGCGTCCTCGCGCCGCAGGCGCGTGACCAGCAGGAACTCCTCGCCGCCCCAGCGCACCAGCAGATCGCGCTCGCCGCACAGCCCGCGCAGGCGGTCGGCGCAGTGCACCAGCGCCGCGTCGCCGGCCTGGTGGCCGTAGTCGTCGTTGATGCGCTTGAAGTTGTCCACGTCGATCATGAAGAAATACAGCGCATCGGCGCTGCTGCCGTCGTCCAGCGCCGCCAGCAGGACCGGGCATTCGCGCGCCAGCCAATCCTGCAGCTCGCGGCGGTTGGCGACCTGGGTCAGCGGATCCAGGCGCGTGGCCGCCTGCAGGCGCGCGTTGCTCTGCAGCAGTTGCTGGTTGGCGCGTTCGAGCTGGCGGGTGCGCTCGGCCACGGTGAGGTTCAACAGTTCCACCATGTCGCGCTCGCGGTTGACCGTGCGTCGCACGCGATGCAAGACCAGCCCGAGCAGCGCCAGCCCCAGCAGCACGTAGCTGGCGTAGGCCAGCGGATGCCGCCACGGCGGCGGCAGTACCTCGATCTGCAGTCGCCGAGCGGCGCCGAACTGGCCGTCGCGCCCGGCCGCTTCCACCACCAGCGTGTAGCGGTCCGGCGGCAGATGGCTGACCGAGAAATCGCTGTGCGCGGTCTGCGGATACACCCAGCCCTTCTGCAGGCCGTCGACGCGGTAGCGCAGGCGCGCGGTGCCGGGCGCGGCGAAGTCGATCGCGGTCATGCCGACGGTGAACACGTTGTCGCGGTGGTCCAGAGCGATGCGCTGCGCGTAGACCACGTCGCTCTCGGTCTGGTTCTCGCCGCCGTCGCGGTCCTCGCCGGCATTGAGGATGCGCAGGTCGGTGAGCACTGCGCGCGCCTGCGGGCTGCGCAGCGGCAGGCGCGTGGGATCGACCACGTCCACGCCCTGGGTGCCGCCGAAGTACAGCAGGCCGTGCGCGTCGCGGTAGCCGCGGCCGCTGTTGTACTCCTGGTTCTGCAGGCCGTCGCGGCGGCCGAGACTCTGCACGATGCGGGTGCGCGGGTCGAGCACGCTCAGGCCGTTGTTGGTGCTCAGCCACAGCCGCCCCTGCGGATCCGGCAGGATGGTGTAGATGACGTTGCTGCTGAGCCCCTCGCGGTCGCTGTAGCGCAGCGCCACGTCGCGCTTGAGGTCGATGCGGTACAGCCCGCCGGAGAAGGTGCCCACCCACAGCACGCCGTCGTGTTCGTACAGCGACCACACCGAGGGGTACAGGGTGCTTCCGCGCGGGCGGTAGGGTTCGGCGGGACGGCCGCTGCGCATGCGCCACACGCCGCAGTCGTTGCAGCCGATCCACAGCGTGTCCTCGCTGTCGCGGTAGACCCGGGTCAGGGTGTGCCCGTTCAGCGGCGCCCAGCGCGGATCGTTGCGCACCTGGCCGCCGACCACGCGGCTCAGGCCGCGGCGGGTGGCCACCCACAGCGTGTCGCCTTCCAGCAGCAGATCGTTGATGTGCTCGTCGGCCAGGCCGCCCAGGCGTCGCAGCGCGCCGCTGCGGTCCAGGCGCCACAGGCCCTGGCGCGTGCCCAGCCACCAGCCGTCGCGATCGGCGGCGATGCTGCGGATCGCCTGGCTGGCCAGCCCCGGCACCAGCTGCCAGGCGGCGTGGCTGTTGTCGCGGGTCAGCAGGCCCTGGTCGGTGCCGATCAGCATGCGCTCGCCGTCGCGCCAGATGCTGCGTACGCTGCTGCTGGACCAGTCGTGGGTGTCGCTGACGCGCTCCTCGTCGTTGCGGATCACCGCCGACAACGGCCGCACCCGGTACAGCCCGGCGGTGTAGGTGCCGATCCACCAGGTGCCGTCGGGGGCCTGGTAGAAGCGGATGATGGCGCTGTTCGGCGGCAGGTCGAAGCTGAGCCGCTGCGGTACATGGCGCACGCTGTCCAGTTGCGTCACCGTGGCGTTGGTGGTGCCGACCAGCACCCGGCCGTCGTGCAGCCGGATCAGCGCGCTGAGGTCGCTGCCGCGGGTGAACAACTGCGCCGGTGTCCAGTGCGCCAGCACCTCGCCGCGCGGATCGAGCTGGAACAGCCCGCCGCGCGCCGAGGCCAGCCACAGGCCTTCCGGCCCGGACTGCAGTCCCACGCATTCGTCGATCCCGCGCGGCGCCGGCAGCTCCTCGCGTGCGTCGCGGCTCAGCCGCCACAGCCGGCATTGCCGGTCCAGCGCCACCGGCTGCGTGCCGTCCGGCATCCAGGTCAGTCCCACCACTGGTGCATCGCCGCCCAGCGGCCGCGCCCGCTGCAGGTCGGCCTCGACCCGGTCCAGGCCGCGTTCGGTGCCCAGCCACGCGCCGCCCTGCGGATCGATCAGGATCTGGGTGATGCGGTTGTGCGACAGGCCCTGCTTCGTGTCGAGACGGTGGTGCTGCCAGGTCGCCAGTTCGATCACTTCCAGGCCGGCGTCGTTGGTGCCCAGCCACAGGCGGGTGCCGCGCGGCTCGAAGCCGATGCTGTCGATGCTGCTGCTGAGCAGGCTCTGCCGGCTGTCGCTGCCCAGTTCGCGCCGGTAGGCGCGGAACAGATGCCCGTCGAAGCGGTTCAGGCCTTCCTGCGTGCCGACCCACAGGAAGCCCTGGTCGTCGCTCTGCAAGGCGTTGATCGACAGTTGCGACAGGCCCTCGTCCAGGCCGAAGTGCTCCAGGCTGCTGGGCAGGGCGTCGTCGTCGGCCGCCACGGCCGCGGAGGCAGCCGGCGCGAGCGCCAGGCACAGGGTGAGGCAGGACGCGGCCAGCGGCAGGCGGCCCAGCAGGTTGGAGAGGGAGGCGATCACGCCGTGTTATCGGCCAATGTGGTGTCGGTCTTGAATGTGCGGCAGTCGGGCCTGCCGCTGCCACTGGCGATCAGCATGCCGGGCGATTGTCCGGCGCGGCGCGTGCGGGGCGGTGCCGCGTGGTGCGCGCTGCCGACAAGATCCGGCAGGCCGGTCATGGCGCGCAACTCTCCGGTGGCGCGGACGCACGCTCGGCATCCCTCCGCGCCACACGTACACTGCATGTCCTGCGCGCCGTCCGCGCCCACCCGACGCCTCGCGGCGTCATGCCAGCCGCCTCACGCCCATGGATGCCCCGACGATCCTGGTCGCCGACGACCACCCGCTGTTCCGCGCCGCCGTGCTGCACGCGCTGCGCCAGGCCTTGCCGCGCGCCCTGGTGGTGGAAGCGGCCAGCGCCGCCACCCTGGACGCTGCGCTGGCCGCGCAGGCCGATGCCGACCTGATCCTGCTGGACCTGGCCATGCCCGGCGCGCGCGGCTTCTCGGCTCTGCTGCACGTGCGCGGCGAGCGCCCGGACGTGCCGGTGGTGGTGATCTCCTCCAACGATCACCCGCGGGTCATCCGTCGTGCGCAGCAGTTCGGCGCGGCCGGCTTCATCCCCAAGTCCTCGCCGGCCGAGACCATCGGCATCGCGGTGGCGGCGGTGCTCGACGGCGGCACCTGGTTCCCGCCGCTGACCGCGGCACGGTCGGAGGCAGACGCGCAGCTGGCCGCGCGCCTGGCGCAACTGACCCCGCAGCAATTCCGGGTGCTGCTGTGCCTGGCCGACGGCCTGCTCAACAAGCAGATCGCCTATGAGCTGGGCCTGGCCGAGAACACCGTCAAGGTCCACGTGACCGCGATCTTGAAGAAGCTCGAGTGCCACAGCCGCACCCAGGCCGCGGTGCTGGTGAAGGCGCTGGAGCCGGAAGGCGAGGCCTGAACCGAATCGCGGCGGGGGGCGTTTTCCGCGGCGCCCGGATACGCGATGCTATGCGCCGATGCCCGCGCCCCCCGCGGGCGGAGACCACCGGACCATGCCCACCACGACCCTCCGCAACGAGCAGACCGCCCACTATCCGTTCCTGCAGGAGATGCTGGACGACGACTACTTCCCCCCGTCGCTGGTCGGCAAGGGGCAGAAGATCCTGCTGCGGTTGTGCGAGGCGATCGAGGCGCAGGCACCGGCGGACCTGCCGGCGCTGTACCGGCTGACCCATGCCGCCACCGAGGAATTCAACAAGCTCGCGCTGGAATTCGAGGCCCACGACAGCGAGATCGAGACCGCCGCAAGCGAGAACATCGGCGTGGATTTCCTGCACATCGCCAAGGCCTACGGTTTCGAAGACGCCGACGTCGAGGAATTGATCGCGCCGCGCGAGTGGTAGACATCGCGCGCCGCCCCGTACCCTCACCCCAACCCCTCTCCCGGGGGGAGAGGGGCTAGCACCTCCCTTCTCCCGCTGGGAGAAGGTGCCCCGCAGGGGCGGATGAGGGTGCGGCGGCTGGAGTTTTCTCCGTCACCAGGCAGCGGTGAGGGCCGTTCGCTAACGGCGCATGAGATCTTGGGTGGCGCTGCGCGCCCCGGACCCTCACCCCAACCCCTCTCCCGGGGGGAGAGGGGCTAAAGCGCGGCGCCGCCGGCTTTTTCCTTCTCCCTCCGGGAGAAGGTGCCCCGCAGGGGCGGATGAGGGTACGGCAGCCAAAGATCCACATCCCCCAAACCTGATAAACCCGCTCACACGCCTCACCCACGCCGCAGCAGCATCTGCGTCATCAGCGCGCGCAGGGCTGGCGCGCGGACCGGTTTGGCCAGGAAGCCCCAGCCGCGCTCCTGCGCCAGGATGCGCAGCGTCGGGTCGGCCTCGGCGGTGATCAGGATCGCGCGTGGCTCGGCCTGCCAGCGCGTGCACAACTGCGCGAACAGGGTCGGGCCGTCGCACTCGCCCATGCGCACGTCCAGCAGCACCAGTTCCGGCGCCTGCGCCGGCTGCGCCGCGGCCAGCGCCTGGTCCGGGCCGGCGGCCAGTTCCACCTGACAGGCCCAGCGCGTCAGCAGGGTGCGGCTGGCCTCGCAGACCCGCGGGTCGTCGTCGATGCACCAGACCCGGCAGCCGTGCAGGATCGGATCGTCGCCGTTGTCGCTGGCCATCGCCGCCGGCGCCTGCCTTTGTGCGGCCGCGGCATCGCCCAGCGGCACGGTCACCGAGAACACGCTGCCGCGGCCCAACTGCGAGCGCAGGCCGATGCGATGGCCGAGCAGGCGGCCGATGCGTTCCACGATCGCCAGGCCGAGGCCGGCGCCGCGGTCGTTGGCGACGCCGTCGCCGAGCCGGCGGAACTCCTCGAAGATCTCCTGTTGCAGCGCGTCGGGAATGCCCGGCCCTTGATCGTGGACCTCGATGCGCAACTGCGCGCCGTCGCGCCGGCAGCCCAGCAGCACGCGCCCGCGCGGGGTGTAGCGCACCGCGTTGGACAGGAAGTTCTGCAGGATGCGCCGCAGCAGGGTCGCATCGCTGCGCACGGTGGCGCGGGTCGGCACGTAGTCCAGGCGCAGGCCGCGGCCTTCGGCGACGATGCCGAACTCGCGCGCCAGGGTCTGCAGCAGCGGATCCAGCGCCAGGTCCTGCACCTGCGTCTTCAGCGTGCCCGCTTCCAGCCGCGAGATGTCCAGCAGGCTGTTGAGGATCGCATCCTGCGCCGCCAGCGCGTTGTCGACATGGTCGGCGATCTGCCGTGCATCGGCGTCGTGCAGCTTGCCGCGCAGTGCCGAGACGAACATGCGCGCGGCATTGAGCGGCTGCAGCAGGTCGTGCACCGCCGAGGCCACGAAGCGGGTCTTGTAGCGGTTGGCGTTCTCGGCCTCGCGCTTGGCCTCGGCCAGGTCGTGGGTGCGTTCGGCGACGCGGTGCTCCAGCGCGTCGGCCAGCGAGCGCAGTTCGCGTGCGGCGTTCTTGTAGCTGGTGATGTCGGCGTAGCTGGTGACGAAGCCGCCGTCGGGCAGCGGATTGCCGCGGATCTCCAGCACCGTGCCGTCGTCCTTCTCGCTCTCGCGCATGTGCGGGCGGCCGCTGCGCAGGTGGTCCAGGCGGCGCTGGATCGCCGCTTCCACCGGGCCGGGGCCGAGCAGGCCGCGGCGCGCGTTGTAGCGGAACACGTCCTCGATCGGGCGGCCGACCCGGATCAGCTCCGGGGGAAAGCGGAAGATCTCCAGATAGCGCGAATTCCACGCCACCAGGCGCAGTTGCGCGTCGATGATCACCACGCCTTGCGGCAGGTGCTCCAGGCTGCGGCTGAGGCCGGTGTCGGCCTGTTGCGCGGCCTGCACGATGCCGTCCTGGGCGGTGCGCAGTTCCTGCGCGTGCTGCTGCAACAGCGCTTCCAGTTCGCGCCGGCTGCGCTGGCGCAGCCGCGCCAGGCGCTGGCGCTGCTGGAACAGCAGGCCCAGGAACGACAGCGCCAGCCAGATGCCGGCCGCGGCCAGCGCGGCGGCACGGCCGGCGGCGCGGCTGCTGCCGACGTCGTGCAGCAAGTGCAGGCGCCAGCCACTCTCCGGCAGCGCCATGCTCTGCCACAGCAGCGGCGCCGGCTGCGCCGGCATGTCGATGCGCATCACCTGGCCGCCGTCGTCCAGCGTCTCCAGCACCCGCCGCTTCGCCGGCAGCAGGGTCTGCTGGGCGTACTGGCGGGTCGCCAGCAGTTCGTCGCGCTCGCGCGCGCTGAGCGGCTGCAACTGGCGGTAGCGCCACACGTCGCGGCTGGACAGGAACACCACGCCATGGCCGTCGCTGACCAGCACCACGTCGGGCACGCGCAGCCATTCGTGCTCCAGCGCGGCCAGTTCGATCTTGATCACGATCACTCCGAGCGGGCGTCCTTGCGCGTCGAGGATCGCCTGCGAGAGGAAGTAGCCGGGCACGCCGGTGGTCATGCCGATCCCGTAGAAACGGCCCTTGCCCTGCGCCAGGGCCTGCTTCACGTAGGGGCGGAAGCTGTAGTCGGCGCCGACGTTGCTGCTGGCCAGGCGCCAGTTGCTGGCGGCCAGGGCCACGCCGTTGGCATCGATCAGGGTCAGGGTCGAGGAGCGGGTGACGTCGTTGGCGCGTTCCAGCTTCAGGTTCAACTGCTGTTGCGTGGCCGCGTCCAGCGGATGGGTGAGGGCATCGCGCAGTTCCGGGTCCAGCGCCAGCACCTGCGGCAGCGTGCGGTAGCGGTCGATGCGCTGCTGCAGGGTCTGCGCATACAGCTCCAGCTGCTGGCGCAACTGCACGCTCTCGGCGCGCAGCGCGCGCTGTTCGGCGACGTGTTGCGCCGACAGCATCGCCAGCACCATGCCGCCGACGATGACGACCAGCAGCAGGATCAGGCGACGATGGCGCAGGAGCGAAGGCATGCGGAAGAACGCGACGGCCGGGACCGCATCAGCTTAGAGGGTGCGCTGGCGTTTGCGGTGCGCGGTGGCGATGGCTGGCGCCGTGGACCGCCAAGCCAAAGCGAAGGGCCAGGCAGATTGGCCGCCGATCGTGTCGGTGGACGCCGTCGATGCCGTCTGGCGGATCTGCAACGGGCACGCCGTGGGTGGGCAGGGCACATCACCCAAGCGTCGTCGGCATCGTTGAGCGCCATGCTGCAGTTCGCTGCGCAGCGCCTTCGCGCGGCGCAGTGGGCAGCAGCCCGGCCGATCGCGTCGGATCGGCCGGACTGCGTCCGCTCAGAACTGGACCTGGGCGCGCAGGTCCAGCGAGTTCGGCTTGACGCGCACGCCGGCGCGCTCGGCATCGGCACGCACGTAGTTCACCTGGAACTTGAAGTGGCTGGTCAGGTACCAGTTGGCGCCCAGGGTCCAGTCGTGCTGGCGGCCGCCGAGCACCGTGCCGTCGTCCAGGTCCAGGCGGCTGTAGCGCGCCAGCAGTTCGACCGCGCCGTAGGCGTTGGCCGGCTTGATGTTGCCGACGTTGCCGGCGCTGTAGGGCCGCGATTCGCCGGTCAGCACGTAGCTGGCGAACACGTACTGGCCGTCGGCGGTGTAGTCGGGGCGGCCGTTGTCGCGGGTCACGTCGGCGCGCAGCGCCTCGCCCTGCATCGAGAACGGACCCTTGATCCAGATCGCCTCCAGGCCGGTGCGGCGCACCTGGTCGACGTCGACCAGCGTGCCCGAATCGATCAGGCGCACGTCGGTCAGGCCGGCTTCCGGACGCGCACGGAAGCGCGCGCGCGGGCTGAAGCTCACGTCCAGGCCGTTGTGGTAGCCGCGCGGATTCTCCTGCGAATACGCCAGGCCCAGGTGCAGCACGTCGCCGTCGGCCTTGAACGGGGTCCACACGCCGCGCACCGCCTGGGTGGTGCCGGGATTGTCGCCCTGCAGATCCTTGCCGCCGTAGGCGCCGGCCTGCAGGAGGTATTGCGGACGCTCGAAGGTCCACTCCACGCCGGTCCGGCGGCCCTGGTAGATCGCCTGCACCGGCAGCGCCACTTCCATGAAGCTGTCCGCACGCGAGCTGGTCACGCCTTCCAGGCCCACCGGTACCTTGATGTAGCCCAGGCGCACCTTGCCGTAGTCGGCGCCGAACAGCGCCTTGGTCTCGAAGCGGAAGAACACGTCCAGCCACAGCTTGGACTGGAAGTCGAAGTACACCATCGCGTCGTACACGCCCTTCTTCTTCAGCGTGGCGCCAAATTCCTTGCGCCGGAACGTATTGTCGTCCTCCAGGCGGCCGTCGTCGTTGGAGAAGTTGTTCCAGTCGTAGGCGTAGTTGCCGGTCACGGCCAGTTCGGTGCCGTCGTTGAAGGCGACCTTGGTCGGCCAGTCGTCGAAGCCGTTGGCAGCGAAGGCGGGAGCGGCGGCGGTCAGGCCCAGCGCGGCGAAGAGAAGAGTGTGGCGCATGATGGAGTCGTCTCGGTAAGGAATGAAGGCACGGCAGTCCCCGGCCGGGCAGGTGGCACGATGACGCGGGCAGTGCGGCGGTGGGCCGCACGCGAACGGCGACGCCGCCGCGATGCGGACACGGTGCCGGACGTGATGCCCCCTGCATGCAATAGCGGACGCGCCCGGTCGATCTTTACGGCGATGTTGCAGTCCTGCGGCGGCGTCTACCCCTGAAGACGCGCGCTGCGATGGCGACGGCGCCGCCATCGGCCGCGCGAGGCGGCGTCTGCGTGCGGCGTTGCGTTGGCCCTTCCGTGAGCCTACCGCGCCACTGTAACCGCGTCGACACGGCGCGGCGCCGGGCCTAGTACCAATAGGTTATCTGCTTAGACGCTGGCGACGCGTACAAAGGCAGCATTCCGCGACCCGCGTCGGGTGGGCGGACCGTCCCGGAGCGCTTTCGATGCACATCTCAACTTCCCCGGCCATGCCTGCGCCGCGGCCTGTGCCGTTCTACCGGCACACCTATGTCCAGGTGCTGGCGGCCATCGTCATCGGTGCCGTCCTCGGCCATCTGGAACCGCAGTTCGCCACCCAGCTCAAGCCGCTGGCCGATGCCTTCATCAAGCTGGTGAAGATGATCATCGCGCCGGTGATCTTCCTGACCATCGTCACCGGCATCGCCGGCATGACCCACCTGAAGACGGTCGGCCGGGTGTTCGGCAAGGCGATGGTGTACTTCCTGTTCTTCTCCACCCTCGCGCTGGTGGTGGGCATGATCGTCGCGCACGTGGTGCAGCCCGGCGCGGGCATGAACGTGAATCTGGCCACGCTGGACCAGAGCAAGGTCGCCAGCTACGTACAGAAGTCGCACGACCTGACCCTGGTCGGCTTCCTGATGGACATCATCCCCACGTCGCTGATCGGCGCGTTCACCGGCGACCAGGTGGTCAATGGCAAGCTGGTCGGTCCCAATGTCCTGCAGGTGCTGTTCGTCGCCGTGCTGTTCGGCGTGTCGCTGGCGCTGATCGGCGAGCGCGGCAAGCCGGTGGTCAACCTGCTGGAGGCGCTGATCGCGCCGGTGTTCAAGCTGGTGCACATCCTGATGAAGACCGCGCCGATCGGCGCGCTGGGTGCGATCGCCTACACCATCGGCGAACACGGCCTGCACTCGCTGGTGCAGCTGGCCTGGCTGGTCGGTTCGTTCTACGTCACCTCCTTGCTGTTCGTGGTGGTGATCCTCGGCGCCGTGGCCTATCTGTGCGGGTTCTCGATCTTCAAGCTGATCCGCTACCTGAAGGCCGAATTGTTGCTGGTGCTGGGCACGTCCTCGTCCGAATCGGCGCTGCCGTCGCTGATGGAGAAGATGGAACGCGCCGGCTGCGAGAAGTCGGTGGTCGGCCTGGTCGTGCCTACCGGCTATTCCTTCAATCTCGACGGCACCAACATCTACATGACCCTGGCGGCGCTGTTCATCGCCCAGGCCACCAATACCGAACTCACCCTCGGCCATCAGATCACGCTGCTGCTGGTGGCGATGCTCAGCTCCAAGGGCGCGGCCGGCGTGACCGGTGCCGGCTTCATCACCCTGGCGGCGACGCTGGCGGTGGTGCCGGAAGTGCCGGTGGCCGGCATGGCGCTGATCCTGGGCGTGGACCGTTTCATGAGCGAGTGCCGCTCGCTGACCAACTTCATGGGCAATGCGGTGGCCACCGTGGTGGTCTCGCGCTGGGAGAACGCACTGGATCGCGATCGCCTGCGCCTGGCGCTGGACGGCGAGGCCGTGCCGCTGCCCGCGGTGGCGGTCGAACCGCTCGCCACGCGCTGATCCGCTGCACCGCACGACGCGCCGGCATTGCCGGCGCGTTGCGTTTTTCCCGGCACTCAAGGCCCTGGCGACAGCCGCCAGACAGGACCACTCCTGCTGCTGGGGGTAGAATTCCGGGCCTCCGCGCCTTTCGACAAAAGAAGCCCTCGATGTCAAACGACGATTTCAAACAGGCCGCCCTCGACTATCACCGCCAACAGCCGGCGGGCAAGATCAAGGTCTCCGCGACCAAGCCCATGCTGACCCAGCGCGACCTGTCCCTGGCCTATTCGCCGGGCGTGGCCTTCGCCTGCGAGGCCATCGTCGCCGATCCGCAGCAGGCCAGCGAACTGACCGCGCGCGGCAACCTGGTGGCGGTGATCAGCAACGGCACCGCGGTGCTGGGCCTGGGCAACATCGGCCCGCTGGCGTCCAAGCCGGTGATGGAAGGCAAGGGCGTGCTGTTCCAGAAGTTCGCCGGCATCGACGTGTTTGACATCGAGATCAACGAGAACGATCCGGACAAGCTGGTCGACATCATCGCCAGCCTCGAGCCGACCTTCGGTGGCATCAACCTGGAAGACATCAAGGCGCCGGAGTGCTTCATCGTCGAGCGCAAGCTGCGCGAGCGCATGAACATCCCGGTGTTCCACGACGACCAGCACGGCACCGCGATCATCGTCGGCGCGGCCGTGCTCAACGCGCTGGTGGTCACCGGCAAGAAGATCGAAGAGGTCAAGCTGGCCACCACCGGCATGGGCGCGGCCGGCATCTCCTGCGTCAACATGCTGGTCTCGCTGGGCCTGAAGCCGGAGAACATCCTGGCCCTGGACCGCGACGGGGTGATCCACACCGGCCGCACCGACCTGGACCCGGACAAGGCGCGCTACGCGCGCGACACCGACAAGCGCACGCTGGCCGAGATCGTCGAGGGCGCGGACATCTTCCTCGGCCTGTCGGCCGCGGGCATCCTCAAGCCGGAGATGGTGGCGACCATGGCGCCGCAGCCGGTGATCTTCGCCCTGGCCAATCCCAATCCTGAGATCACCCCGGAAGCGGCCAAGGCAGTGCGCCCGGACGCGATCATCGGCACCGGCCGTTCGGACTACCCGAACCAGATCAACAACGTGCTGTGCTTCCCCTACCTGTTCCGCGGCGCCATCGATGTCGGCGCCACCGGCATCAACGAGGAGATGAAGGTCGCCTGCGTCAAGGCGATCGCGGCGATGGCGCGGCGCGAGGCCTCGGACCTGGGCGCGGCCTACGGCGGCGAGACGCCGAGCTTCGGCCCCGACTACCTGATTCCGCGGCCGCTGGACCCGCGCCTGCTGGTCGAACTGTCCTCGGCGGTGGCGCAGGCGGCGATGGATTCGGGCGTGGCCACGCGGCCGATCGCCGACATGGACGCCTACCGCGACAAGCTCAGCCAGTTCGTCTACCGCACCAGCCTGATGATGAAGCCGGTGTACGACCGCGCCCGCGCCGACAAGCAGCGCGTGGTGTACGCCGAGGGCGAAGAGGAAGTGGTGCTGCGCGCGGTGCAGAGCGTGATCGACGAAGGCCTGGCGTTCCCGATCCTGATCGGCCGCCCGGACGTGATCGAGGCACGCATCCAGCGCCTGGGCCTGCGCATCACCGCCGGCGTGGATTTCGAGATCACCAACATCCACGACGATCCGCGCTTCAACGACTACTGGCAGTACTACCACGCGCTCACCGAGCGTCGCGGCGTCACCGTCACCGCGGCCAAGGAACTGATGCGCTCGCGGCCGACGCTGATCGCCGCAGTGATGGTTGCGCGCGGCGAAGCCGATGCGCTGCTCACCGGCGTGGTCGGCCGTTTCCACAAGAAGCTCGGCTACGCGCGCAGCGTGATTCCGCTGGAGCCGCGGGTCAGTTCGACCTCGGCGATGACCGGCGTGATCAACCAGCAGGGTGCGTTCTTCTTCGTCGACACCCACGTGCAGGAAGACCCGAGCGTGGAGCAGATCGTCGAGGCCACGTTGCAGGCCGCCTATCGCCTGAAGCTGTTCGGCATCGAGCCGAACATCGCGCTGCTGTCGCATTCCAACTTCGGCAGCCACGATTCGCGCGACGCGCTGAAGATGCGCCAGGTGCGCGAGGCGCTGCTCAAGCGCAAGCCCGAGCTCAACATCGACGGCGAGATGCAGGGCGATACCGCGTGGGACGAGGCGCTGCGCAAGCAGATCATGCCCAACAGCACGCTGAAGGGCCGCGCCAACCTGTTCGTGCTGCCGAACCTGGAAGCGGCCAACATCGCCTACAACCTGGTGCGCGTGTTCACCGACGGCGTGGCGATCGGCCCGATCCTGATGGGCATCTCCAAGCCGGTGCACATCCTCACCACCAGCGCCACCTCGCGCCGGGTGATGAACATGACCGCGATCGCCGCGGTCGATGCGCAGATCCGCAAGCAACGCGACGCGGAGAAATAAGCGCCGCGCCGGCGCCGCATACGGCGGCGCCGGCACGCGTCGCGTGCCGTGCGTTCGCCGGTTTCGCTGTGCCGATGCGCTGCCGCCGACGCGGCGGCGCATTGGCGTGCGCATTCCGCATTGCAGGCGATCGCACCTGCCGCGCGGGTGTTCCGCGCACGCAGCCGCCTGCGCTGGTTGCGCGCAATGGTATGGGACGAGCGGAAGAACAGCAGCGGCGCCGCGATGGCCGCGGTTGCGGGGCCGTGCGGGCGAGGGAGACGCTAGGGGAGGGACCGAAAGGTCGAGACTGAAAACGCTTTCATTCGTGGGCGACACGAAGTGCCGCAGTGCCATTCGCATCGCTGCGCGCGCGGCCGGCACGAAGGCCGCGCGAGGGAAGGCCAGGCACGAAGGCGGCGCCTGCGGCGCCGCGCCCCGTTCAGGCCATGCGCTTGCCCACCGGCAGCGGCAGGCTGTCGCCGTCGGTCTGGTTCAGCTTGGAAGGCTTGCCGGTCAGCAGCACGTATGCGTCGACGCCGGTAAGTTCGGCGATCTTCAGCAAATGGCGGGCATTGGGGACCGAACGGTTGTTCTCCCAATGACCCAGCGTGCTATGCGCCACGCCCAACAAGGCGGCAAGCTCGCGCAGTGTGAAACCGGCATTTCGCCGCGCCTGCATCAAACGCACACCTATATCCACGAGACACCTCAAAGCGGCATGTCGGCGCCGCGTGATGCCAGCATAGTGGTGCGTCGGTTCCGTATCAAGCGAAGCGGAAAGGCGCGTGAAAGGACCGCTTCCAGCCGCCGCCGCGCGCCGCGCCCGTGGCGGGATGGGCTGCTAGAATCGCCTGTCCCTTTACGCCGTGTCCCCACCGCCATGAGCCATACCGCCACCGCGCCCGCCAATGCCCAGACGCGCTACGAGGTGCGCCGCGCCGACCTGCCGCTGAGCTGCCCGACGCCGGAGATGGCGCTGTGGAACTCGCATCCGCGGGTCTACCTGCCGATCGAGGACGAGCCGGGCCTGGAAGCCAAGTGCCCGTACTGCGGCGCGGTCTTCGTGCTGGTCGACTGACCCGGATTCGATGCACCGCCTGACCGTGGTGCAGCTGCTGCCGGCGCTGGAGTCCGGCGGCGTCGAGCGGTCCACGCTGGAAATCGCCCAGGCCTTGGTCGACGCCGGGCATCGCGCCGTGGTCGTGTCGGCCGGCGGCCGCCTGCTCCCGGCGCTGGCCGCCACCGGCGCCGAGCACATCGCCCTGGACATCGGCCGCAAGTCCTTGATGACCCTGCGCCATGTGCCGGCGCTGCGGCGCCTGTTCGCGCGCGAGCGCGCGGACATCGTGCACGCGCGCTCGCGACTGCCGGCCTGGCTGGGCTGGCGCGCGCTGCAGGGCATGCCGGTGGCGCAGCGCCCGCGCCTGGTCACCACCGTGCATGGGCTCAACTCGCCTAGCCGCTACAGCGCGGTGATGACCCGCGGCGAGCGGGTCATCTGCGTGTCCGAGACGGTGCGCGCCTATGTGCTGCAGCACTATCCGCAGACCGATCCGGTGCGCCTGCGGGTGGTGCCGCGCGGCATCGATCCGGCGCAGTTCCCGCGCCGTGCCTGGCCCGACGCGCAGGCGCGGGCCTGGGCCGCTGGCCAGGCGCCGGCGCTGGCCGGCAACGGGCCGCTGCTGCTGTTGCCGGGGCGCGGCACCCGCCTGAAGGGGCACGCCGACGCCCTGCGCCTGCTGGCTGCGCTGCGCGGCGAGGGCGGCGCGGCCGCGGATGCGCGGCTGTGGCTGCCCGGCGCGCGCGAGCCCGGGCGCGACGCGTATGTGCGCGAGCTGGAGGCCGAGGCGGCATCGCTCGGCGTGGCCGACGCGGTGGCGTTCACGCCGCCGACCGCCCGCATCGCCGAGGCCTATGCCGCCAGCGACCTGGTGCTGCAACTCTCGCGCAAGCCCGAGGCGTTCGGCCGCACCGTGGTCGAGGCGCTGGCGGTCGGGCGGCCGGTCCTTGGCTGGGCGCATGGCGGGGTCGGCGAACTGCTGGCGCAACTGCAGCCCGCCGGCGCCGTGGCGACGTTCGACGCCACGGCCCTGCAGGCCGCCGCACGCGCGCTGCTGGCGCAGCCACCGGCGCCGCCGGCCACGCTTCCCTATACGCTGCAGGCGATGCAGCGCAGCACCCTGGCGATCTATGACGAACTCCGGCCCTGACGGTTCCCTGTCTGCTTCTGCCCTGCCCGAGGTCCGCGAACGCTGGGCACCGGTGTGGGTGCTGGTGTTCGTCGCGCTGTGGCCGGCGCCCGGCCTGGCCGCCGGCGTGCTGGCGCTGGGCGCCCTGGTCACCCTGGCGCGGCTGCTGCACAGCCGCTTCCGCGGCGGCGCGCGCCTGCTCAGCGGTCCGGCCTGGGCGCTGACCACGCTGCTGTTCCTCACCTACTGGCTGCCGCAGCCGCTGTCTGCGTTCGGCGCGGTGGACGTGGCGCTGGCCCTGCGCGAATCGGCGGTGGACCTGCGTTTCCTGCCGTTCCTGTGGCTGGTGGCGATGGCGGTGGCGACGCCGCGCGGGCGCCGCATCACCTTCAACGGCCTGGCGGTGATCGCGGCGATCTGGACCGTGGACGCGCTGGCGCAGGCACTGTGCGGCACCAGCCCGCTGTTCTGGTCGATGGACCAACTGAAGTGGGCGATCAGCCACCACGGCCTGTGCACGCCGCAGGAGATCGCCCTGGCCGATCGCCTCAGCGGCGTGTTCGGCCCGTGCAATCTGAAGTTCGGCCAGGTGCTGGCCAGCGTCTCGCCGTTCCTGCTGTGGGTGGCCGCGCGCCGCGGCGGCGCCTGGGGCTGGCTGCTTGCGGCGGGCGCGGTGGGCGTGGTGCTGGTGCTGGCCGGGTCGCGCGCTTCTTGGATCACCTACGCGGTACTGCTGGTGCTGTCGGGCTGGCGCCTGCTCGGCGCGCGCAAGCTGCTGGCGCTGGGCGTGGCCGCGCTGCTGGGCGCCGGGGTGCTGGGCGTGGTGTCGCCGCAGGTGCACGACCGCTTCGAGCGCACCGCGCGCGCGCTCAGCGGGCATCCGGCCGACCTCAACGCCGCCCTGACCGGGCGCGCGCAGATCTGGACCGCGGCCTGGTGCATGATCCGCCAGCACCCGATCAACGGCGTCGGCGTGCGCGGCTTCCGCGAGGCCTACGTCGGTTGCGATCCAGACCCGAGCCATGCCGGGGAATGGGGACGCGAACCAGCCTTCCATGCCCACCAGATCGTGCTCGAGGTGCTCGCCGAGACCGGTGTGATCGGCCTGCTGCTGTGGCTGGCCGGTGCCGCGCAGGCGTGGCGCGCGTGGCGCTACGCGTCGGCGCAGGCGCGCGAACGCGCGCGGCCGGCCATGCAGGCGCTGCTGATCACGGTGTTCCCGTTCAACACCCACCTGGCCTTCTACTCGTCGTTCTGGGGCGCGCTGACCATGCTGCTGATCGGCCTGTACGCCGGCGCTCTGCTCGCCAACGACCCCGAACCGGGCGAACGCACCGACGCCGCGACGCCGGGGTGAGCGCTCAGCCGCGCTGGCGCTCGTAGAAGTCGCTGCGGCCGCCGGGCTGGCGCTTGAAGCGGCGGTGGATCCACAGATACTGCGCCGGCGCCTCGCGCACCATCGCCTCGATGGCGGCGTTGACCCGCGCGGTGTCGGCGACCATGTCTTCCGACGGAAAGTCTTCCAGCGGCGGCGCGATGCGCAGGATGTAGTCGGCGCCTTCGCGGCGGTGGAAGTACGGCACCACCGCGCAACCGGTCAGTCGCGCCAGCTGGTGGGTCGCGGTGATGGTGGCCGCGGGCATGCCGAAGAACGGCACGAACACCGTGTCCTTGCCGCGCATGTCCTGGTCCGGCGCGTACCACAGGAAACCGCCTCGCTTGAGGTGGCGCACGCTGCCGCGCAGGTCCTCATTGGCGAACATGGCGGTGGCGTAGCGCAGGCGGCCGCGCTTGACCGCCCATTCGAACACCGGATTGCGGTGGCGCCGGTACATGCCGGCCAGCGGCACGTGATCGCACAGCAGGCGGCCGCAGATCTCCAGGGTCATGAAGTGGCCCGACACCAGCAGCACGCCACGGCCTTGCGCCTGCAGCGCCTGCAGGTGTTCCAGGCCCTCGATGCGGGTGCGCCGGCGAATCGCGCCGATGCCGCCCCACCAGGCGCGGGCGAATTCGAACACGCCCACGCCCAGCGCGTCGAAGCTGTCGCGCAGCAGGCGCGCGCGCCAGGTCTCGCTGTGCTCCGGGAAGCACAGTGCCAGGTTCACCTCGGCGGCATGGCGGCGGGTGCCGGCCAGGCGCAGCGCCAGCCAGCCGATGCCGCGGCCCAGTGCGCGCTGCAACAGCCACGGCAGGCGTGCGGCGATCACCGCCAGGCCGAGCAGCAGCCAGGTGGGCCAGTGGCGGGGCGAGCGTGGCGGCGGTGCGGCCTGGGTCGCGGAGGCGGGCGGAGTGGGGGCGGCAGACATGCGCCAAGTTTAGCCGGGCACGCGCACGGCCGCGTCGGCGCGCACTGCTGGGGGCATGGCGATCGTCTGCCGCCGTCCGCGCGCAACCGGCTATGCTGTCCGGATGCGCAACGATTTCATCGAGCGGCTGCTGCGCGGCCTGTACTCGGCCGTGCTCTATCTGCTGCTGCCGGTCACCGTCTATCACCTGGTCTGGCGCGGCTTCCGCGTGCGCCAGTACTTCCAGCGCTGGGACGAGCGTTACGCCTCGTACTCGCAGGCGCGCGGACGCCCGCGGGTGTGGCTGCACGCGGTCTCGGTGGGCGAGGTCAACGTCGCCGCGCCGGTGGTCAATGCGCTGCGCGCGCAGCGCCCGGACATCCGCTGGGTGATCACCACCATCACCCCGACCGGCTCGGAGCGGGTGCGCGCGCTGTGGGGCGACGCCCTGGATCATGTGTATCTGCCCTACGACGTGCCCGGCAGCGTCGGCCGCTTCCTGCAGCATTTCCGCCCGAGCCTGGCGCTGATCCTGGAGACCGAGCTGTGGCCGAACATGCTGTTCGGCTGCCGCGACCGCGGCATTCCGGTGTACGTGCTCAACGCGCGGCTGTCGGCGCGTTCGCTGCGCGGCTACCGGGTGCTGCGGCCGTTGATCGGGCGCGCGCTGCGCACCGTCACCTGCGTGGCGGCGCAGTCGCAGGAGGACGCCGAGCGCTTCGTCGCGCTGGGCGCGCGCGCCGAGCAGGTGCGTGCGCTGGGCAACCTGAAGTTCGACATCGCCGCGCCCGCGCACCTGCCGGAGGTCGTCGCCGCGTTCCGCGAGCGCGTGCCGGCGGCGCGTCCAGTGTGGATCGCTGCCAGCACCCACGATGGCGAGGAAGCGGCGGTGATCGAGATGCACCGGCAACTGCGCCGGCAGTGGCCGGACCTGCTGCTGCTGTGGGCGCCGCGGCATCCGGAACGCTTCGCCAAGGTCGAGGCGCTGGCGCGCGACCAGGGCTGGCGCGTGGCCACGCGCCGCCAGCAGCAGTGGCCGGGTGCCGACGATGCGGTGTTCGTGATCGACACGCTGGGCGAGTTGATGGGCTTCTACGCCTGCGCGCAGGTCGCCTTCGTCGGCGGCAGCCTGCAGCCGATCGGCGGCCACAACCTGCTGGAGCCGGCAGCGGTCGGCACGCCGTCGGTCACCGGCCCGCACCTGCACAACTTCTCCGAAATCTCGCGGCGCATGCGCGAGGCCGGTGCGGTGGCCATCTGCGAGGATGCCGGCGCCGTGTGCGCGGCGCTGCAGTCCCTGCTGGGCGACGCCGAGTCGCGCAAGCAGATGGCCGAGGCGGGCTGCGCGCTGGTCGCCAACGGCCGCGGCGCGCTGCAACGGACCCTGCAACTGATCGCGCCGCATCTGCCGCCGTTGGCCGGCGAGGCGAGTGCGGAGGACTGACGTGCTTCGCCAGCGGGATCCGCGCGTCTGTAGGAGCGGCTTTAGCCGCGACGGGCATTCCCGGTAAAGCGTGTCGCGGCTGAAGCCGCTCCTACGGTTGCTGCGACGGCATCCTTTTTCCGGGCTCCAGACAACTGGTTGTGGGAGCGACTTCAGTCGCGACGCATGACACGCTCCGTTCGCCTATTCCGCCCCTTCCATCGCGCAGCGCGTCGGGACTGAAGTCCCTCCCACAGTGCGGCTGGCGGACTGTCGTGTCACGGTCAGAACGGCGTTCGCTTTGGCAGATGGCGGGCGACGCTGCACGGCGCGTGTCGCATGGCGAGTGCGTACTCGTAGGAGCGGATTCAGCCGCGACCGGCAGCCGCGACCGGGGCGCTGACATGGCTCAGCCTGCGGCTCCCCAAAACAAAACGACGGACCCGAAGGCCCGCCGTTTCGATGGGTGCACGCGCGAACGCGCTTACTGCGTGCTGGTGGAGTTGAGCTTGGATTCGGCGCTCTGGGTCAGCAGCGCGTTGATCGACTGCACCTCGGCCACGTCCAGCGAGCCGAGCGCCTGGCTCAGCAGCAGGCGGTTCTGCAGGAAGTTGTAGCGCGCCTGCGCGTAGGCCAGCTGCGCCTGGTAAAGGGTGCGCTGGTTCTGCACCACGTCCAGCACGGTGCGGGTACCGACTTCCAGGCCGACCTGCGAGGCGTCGAACGCGGCCTGCGCCGAGACCACCGCCAGGCGCCGCGCCTCGATCTCGCTGATCCCGGCCACCACCGTCTGGTAGGCGTTGCGGGTGTTGCGGTCGAGCGCACGCTTCTGCAGTTCGTAGGTGTCCTGGGCGATGTCGCGCTGCGCCAGCGCCTGGCGCACCGCCGACTGGGTGGCGCCGCCGGCGAAGATCGGGATGCTCAGGGTGACGCCGATGGTGTTGCTGTCGGCGCGCGGCGAATTGCTGCCGGAGACGCCGTCGCCCCAGGTCGCATCGCGGCCGGCGCTGGCCGACAGGTTCAGCGTCGGCAAGTGTCCGGCACGCGCGGCCGAGACGCTGGCCTCGGCGGCCTGCACCTGGTACTGGTAGGAACGCAGCGACGGATTCTTGTCCAGCGCCGAGGCGATCAGGCTGTCGATGTCGCCGCCGGTGGCCGGCAGCTGCGGACGGAAATCCTCCGGCAGGCCGCGCAGGTCGCGCACCGGCTGGCCGGTGATCTCGGTCAGCGCCTGGTACAGGTCCTGCAGCGAGTTGCGCGCGGTGATCGTGTCGGCGCGGGCCTGGTCGTACTCGGCGCGGGCTTCGTGCACGTCGGTGATCGGTGCCAGGCCCACTTCCAGGCGCTTGTCGGCGTAGTCGAACTGCTTCTTGGCGGCAGCTTCGTTGGTCTCGGCGGCGACCAGCGACTCGATCGCCACCAGCACGTTGAAGTAGGCCGCCGAGGTGCGCACGATCAGGTCGTCGTTGGCCGAATCCAGGGTGTAGTCGGCAGCCAGGCTGCGCGCCTTCTGCGCGCGCAGGTTGGAGAACTGCGCGAAGTTGACCAGGGTCTGCTGGCCCTGCACGGCGTAGCTGCGGCTCTTGCTGGTGCCGGACAGCTCGCCGGTGCCGCGCTCGATCTCGCTATGGCTGCGCTGCAGCGATGCGCTGCCGTTGATCTGCGGCAGCAGCGCGGCGCGCGCCTGCACCTCGCCCTCCTTGTCGTACAGCCGGGTCGATTCCGCGGAGGCCAACTGCGGGTCGCTGTTGCGGGCCATTTCGTAGACTTGCAGCAGGTCCGTGGCGTTGGCGGCCAGCGGAAACAGCGCGGCGGCCAGCGCCAGGACGAGGGATCGGCGGATCATTGCGGCTTCCTTGATGGATCAGAATGTGAACTGGGGGACTGGCGCTGCGCCTCGCAGGTAGTACGCCAGGTCGGTTTCGAACAGCGATTCCGTGCGCGGCGCGCCGGCCTCGGCATGCACCAGCACCGCTTCCATGACCGGCGCGCGGCCGCGGATCGCGAATAGGCGCCCGCCGGGACGCAGCCAGGCCAGGAACTGCGCCGGGATCTCGGTGACCGCGGCGGTGACGCAGACCACGTCGAAGCGGCGCTCGCTGTTCCAGGCGAAGGCGTCGGCGGTCTCGATGCGGACGTTGCTGCCCAGGTCGGCGGCGTCCAGGTTGGCGCGCGCGGTGGCGGCCAGGGCCGGCTCGATTTCCAGGCTGACCACTTCGCGGCCGAGTTCGCCCAGGCAGGCGCTGACGAAGCCGCTGCCGGTGCCGATCTCGAGCACGTCCTCGCCCGGCTGCAGGTCCAGGGCCTGCAGCATGCGGCCTTCGATGACCGGCTTCATCATGAACTGGCCGTGGCCCAGTGGAATCTCCAGGTCGGCGTAGGCCACGGCGCGGTGGGCCGGCGGCACGAAGGTCTCGCGCGGCAGCCGCGACAGCACGTCGAGCACGCGCAGGTCCAGCACGTCCCAGGGACGGACCTGCTGTTCCACCATCTTTTCGCGGGCTTGGGAGTAGTCGATCGTCATTTCGGGCATCCAACGCGGAGGGCCGGGCATTTTAGCCGGCACGGAGGCCGGGCGTATGCCGCAGCATCGCCGCCGGACGGCCCGGCGCGCAGTGCCGGAAGTCATCGGCGCCGGGGAACGGCCGGGCGGCCGGGCTAGCGCACCGCATAGGCACGCAGGAAGAAGTCGATGCTGGCCTCGACATGGGCGCGGACCTGCTCCTGGCTGGCGTCGCGGCACAGGCCGCACATCATCAGCGAGTGCAGCTCGCCCTTGACCAGGCAGAAGAACTGCGAGGCGGCCAGGTCCAGGTCGGCGATGTCCAGTTCGCCGGCGGCGACGTGGGCCTGCAGCAACCGCGCCAGGTCCTGCTGGGTGCGCTTGGGGCCGGCATTCCAGAACATCTCGCGGACGTGGTCGTCGCCGGTGCCGGGGGTCAGCATCATGCGGTGGGTGGCCATCGCCGCCTCGCTGCTGATCATGGCGAAGAAGGCCTGGCCGATGTCCAGCAACTGGGTGCGCAGGGGGCCCTTGAGCGCGTGCCCGAACAGGTCGTCCGGCAGCAGCGCCTGGCATTGCGCGCGCACCGCCTCGGCGAACAGGGTCTCCTTGTCGCCGTAGTGGCTGTAGACGGTGAGCTTGGAGACGCCGGCGCGGGCGGCGATGCCGTCCATGCTGACCCCGCCGAATCCCAGTTCGGTGAACATCTCCCGCGCCGCTTCCAGGATCGCGGCGCGTTTGCCCATGTCCTTGGGGCGGCCGGGTCCGGCTGGGCGGGGGGAGGGTTTGGCGGCGGCGGGCGATTTGCTGACCATGGCGGCAATACTAGACCAGTCGGTTCGATATTTATACTAGACCCGCTGGTTCATTATTGTGACGCTGCGTTCGGCCGGCGTCGCCGACCGGGTGGGGCAGGCGGCCAACGGTCTGTCCGGGGGACGGCGACATCGGCGTCCAATGCTTTGCTTATGCGCGGCTTACATTTGCCTAACATCGGGCTCATGGTCGCCTAATCGGCGGCCCCGACGATGCCGCCATGGCCATCGTCCCGCTCTCTGCCGCTTCCGGTTTCCGCTTCGCCGACCCCGTGCTGGTGGATGCCCTGCATCCCGACCGCGCGCAGGTCGAAGCCTTCATCGCCCGGGTCTACCGCGAGCGCTACGGCGCGGTCCTGCGCGGTTTCCTTCCGCACCTGCTCGCCTACCACGACGCCGACGGTCGCCTGCAGGCCGCGCTGGGCCTGCGCTGCGCCAGCGAGGGCCCGCTGTTCGTCGAGCAGTACCTGGCGCAGCCGGCCGAACTGGCGATCGCCGAGCGGATGCCGCGGCGGGTGGTGCGCAGCGAACTGGTGGAGGTGGGCAATTTCGCCGCCGAGCACGCCGGCGATGCGCGGGCGATGATCCGCGCATTGACCTGCACCCTGCATGGCGCCGGCCTGCGCTGGGTGCTGTTCGTGGCGACCCGGCAACTGCGCAACGCCTTCGACCGCCTGCACCTGGCGACTGTGGAACTGGGCGAGGCGCGCGGCCAGGACCTGCGCGACGATCCCAGCGACTGGGGCGACTACTACGCGGCGCAGCCGCGGCTGATGTTCGGCGACATCGCCGCCGGGCACGCCTTCCTGCAGCGCGAGGCGGAACCACGCTACGGCGCGCTGCCCACGTTCCGCGCCTGCCTGGCGGGGGCGCCGTGAGCGCGCCGAGCGTCGCCGACCTGCTGGCCGGCTTGCGCGGCGGCGACGCGCGCGTGCTTTACGCCGATGGGGCGCTGCCCGAGCGCGATCTGCTCGAGCGCGCGCAGCGCCTGGCCGATGCGCTGCAACGGCATGGGTTGCACTGCGTGGCCAGCCGCCTGGACAACGGCCCCGAGTGGCTGCTGCTGGACCTGGCGATCCGCCTGGGTGGCGGCGTGCACGTGCCGCTGCCGACCTTCTTCAGTCCGGCGCAGGTGCAGTACGCCCTGGCCAGCAGCGGTGCGCAGGGGCTGATCGCGGCGCCGGGTCCGGCGCTGGCCGGTCTCGACGGCGAGGCGCTGCGTCTGCCGGAGCCGGGCCTGGCGGGCCGGCGCTTGGCGCAGATGCCGGTGGCCCTGCCCGCAGGCACCGGCTGCATCACCTACACCTCCGGCACCACTGGCCAGCCCAAGGGCGTGTGCCTGGGTGCCGAGGCGCTGCTGCAGGTGGCCGGCTCGCTGGCCGACGCGGCCTCGGCGCTGGCGCCGCGCCGGCACCTGTGCCTGATGCCGCTGTCGACGCTGCTGGAAAACGTCGGCGGCCTCTACGCGCCGCTGCTGTCGGGCGCGCAGATCGCGCTGCCGTCGCTGGCCGAGATCGGCTACAGCGGCGCTGCCGGCCTGGACATCCCGACCCTGATCGCCTGCCTGCACCGCTACCAGCCGCATAGCGTGATCCTGGTGCCGCAGTTGCTGCTGGGGCTGGTCATGGCCGCCGAGCGCGGCGTGCCGCTGCCCGCCTCGTTGCGCTACCTGGCGGTCGGCGGTGGCCGCGTCGGCCCGGGCCTGCTGCGCCGCGCGGCGGCGCTGCAGTTGCCGGTGTTCGAAGGCTACGGCCTGACCGAATGCGCCTCGGTGGTGGCCTTGAACCGGCCCGAGGCGCAGCGCCTGGGCAGCGTCGGGCGACCGCTGCCGCATGCGCGGGTGCAGGTGGTCGATGGCGAGCTGCAGGTCGACGGCGTGCGTTGCCTGGGCTACCTGGGCGCCCCCGGCCCGGTGCCGGGGCCGATCGCCACCGGCGACCTGGGCCATGTCGACGCCGATGGCTTCGTGCACATCACCGGCCGCCGCAAGCATGTGTTCATCACCGCGTTCGGCCGCAACGTCTCGCCGGAGTGGGTGGAAAGCGAGTTGCTGCAGCATCCGCTGATCGCGCAGGCGGTGGTATGCGGCGAGGCGCGTGCGCACAACCTGGCGGTGCTGTGGCCGCGCCGCCCCGGCGAAGACGACGCTGCGCTGCAAGGGGCGCTGGCCGAGGTCAACGCCGGCCTGCCCGATTACGCCCGCGTCGCCGGCTTCGTGCGCGCCGCCGCGCCGTTCAGCGCTGCCGACGGCCTGCTCACCGGCAACGGCCGCCCGCGCCGCGACGCCATCCTGCAGCGCTACGCCGATGCCGTGGCGCAGCGCTACGCCGAACTCGAACCCGATCCCGCCCCAGGAGCCTTCCAATGAGTTTCCACGCCCGACTGCTCGCCGAGACCCAGGCCGAACGCGCCGACCTGATCGCCATTCCGATCATCCAGACCGCCCTGGCCGGGCAGATCGCCCGCGCCGACTACGTCGCCTTCCTCGGTCAGGCCTATCACCACGTGCGCCACACCGTGCCGTTGCTGATGGCCTGCGGCGCGCGCCTGCCGGCGCGGCTGGAGTGGCTGCGCAGCGCGGTGGCCGAGTACATCGAGGAAGAACTGGGCCACCAGGAGTGGATCCTCGACGACCTGGCCGCCTGCGGTGCCGACCGTGCCGCGGCCGCGGTGTCGATGCCCTCGGCGGCGACCGAACTGATGGTGGCCTACGCCTACGACACCATCGCCCGCGGCAATCCGGTGGGCTTCTTCGGCATGGTGCTGGTGCTGGAAGGCACCAGCGTGGCGCTGGCCACGCGTGCGGCCGACAGCATCGAGACCTCGCTGGGCCTGCCGCGCAACGCCTTCAGCTACCTGCGCTCGCACGGCGACCTGGACATCGGGCATGCCGGCTTCTTCGAAGGCCTGATGGACCGCCTCGACGACGCCGACGACCAGCGCGCCGTGGTGCACGCGGCCAAGCGCTTCTACGGCCTGTACTGCGACATCTTCCGCAGCCTGCGCGTACAGCCGGCGCTGCCCATGGCGGAGGCCGCATGATGGATCTCAACGGACGCAGCGTGATTCTCACCGGCGCCAGCGGCGGCATCGGCGCCGCCCTGTGCGACGAACTGGTGGCCGCCGGCGCCTGCGTGCTGGCGGTCGGCCGCGACCCGGTGCGGCTGGCGCAGGTCGCCGGCCGGCATCCGCAGGGGCGGGTGCTGCCGCTGCCGCTGGACCTGTCCACGCCGGCCGGGCGCGCGCAGTTGCTCGGCGCCGCCGGGGCCTTGCCGATCCGTCCGTCGCTGCTGCTGATCGCGCATGCGCAGAGCGGTTTCGGCCTGTTCGCCGAGCAGTCCGAGCAGGATCTGCGGCAACTGCTGGACACCAACCTGATGGCGCCGATGTTGCTCGTGCGCGCGCTGCTGCCGTTGTTGCAGGCGCAGCCGCAGGCCACGGTGGTGGCGGTCGGCTCGACCTTCGGCAGCCTGGGGTTCCCCGGTTTCGCCGGCTACAGCGCCAGCAAGTTCGGCCTGCGCGGCCTGTTCGAGGCGCTGGCGCGCGAGTACGCCGACAGCCATGTGCGTTTCCAGTACCTGGCGCCGCGCGCCACCCGCACCGCGTTCAACACCGCGCAGGTGGATGCGATGAACCAGGAACTGAAGGTCGGTGCGGATACGCCGGAGCGGGTGGCGCGCGCGCTGCGCCAGGCGATCGAACGCGGCGATCGGCGCCTGCAGATCGGCTGGCCGGAAAAGCTCTTCGCCCGCCTCAACGGCGCCTTGCCGGGACTGGTGGACCGCAGTTTGAAAGCGCAGCTGCCCGTGGTGCGCCGGCATGCCGCGCGCGCTCCTTCCCGATTTGGAGATGCCCGATGAACGTCCGTCTGCGTGCGCTGTCGCTGTTGCTTGCGCTGTTGCCGCTGGGGGCGGCCGCTGCCGCGCCGCTGACCCCGGCGGTGGCCGCGGTGCGCGACCAGTGGGCGCAGGTCGCCTACCAGACGCCGAAGCCGCAGCGCCTGCAGGCCTATGCCAACCTGGCCGCGCAGGCGGCCGCCGCCCGCCAGGCGGCGCCGCGCGATCCGGCCGCGCTGATCTGGGAGGGCATCGTGCTGTCCAGCGAAGCCGGCGAGCGCGGCGGCCTCGGTGCGCTGGGCCTGGTCAAGCGCGCCCGCAGCGATTTCGAGCAGGCGCTGGCGCTGGACCCGGCCGCCTTGAACGGCGCCGGCTGCACCAGCCTGGGCGCGCTGTACTACCAGGTGCCCGGCTGGCCGGTCGGCTTCGGCGACGACGCCAAGGCGCGGTCCCTGTTGCAGCGGGGCCTGCAGTACGATCCGGACGGCATCGACGCCAACTACTTCTACGGCGATTTCCTGCGCGCGCAGAAGGACTGGAGCGGCGCTGCCGCGGCCTTGCGCAAGGCCCTGGCGGCACCGCCGCGGCCCGGGCGCGAGGTGGCCGACCACGGCCGCCGCCAGCAGATCCAGGCGGCGTTGCGCGAGGTCGAGCCGCATCTTGCCAGCCGCTGAGCGGCCACCCACACTGCGGCCATGCGCATCCTGCTGGTGGAAGACGATCTGTCGCTGGGAGAAGGCATCCGCACCGCGTTGCGCCGCGCCGCCTATTCGGTGGACTGGGTGCAGGACGGTGCCGCTGCGCTGGCGGCGATCGGCGATGGCGAGATCGACCTGGTGCTGCTGGACCTGGGGCTGCCGCGCATGGATGGGCTGGAGGTGATCCGGCGCACCCGCCAGCTCGGCGCCGACGTGCCGATCCTGGTGCTCAGCGCGCGCGAACGGCCGGCCGATCGCGCGCTGGGCCTGGACGTGGGCGCCGACGATTACCTGGGCAAGCCCTTCGACACCACCGAACTGCTGGCGCGCACGCGTGCGCTGCTGCGGCGCAGCGCCGGCCGCGCCACGCCGCAGCTGGAGATCGGTGCGCTGCACCTGGACCCGGAGCGCCTGGCGGTGCGCTGGCGCGGCCGTGCGCTGGACCTGACCCGACGCGAGTTCGCCCTGCTGTGGCTGTTGGCCGAGCGCCATGGCCGCGCCATCGCCCGCGATTCGATCCAGCAGCGGCTGTACGGCTGGGACGAGGACGTGGCCAGCAACGCGGTGGACGTGCACGTGCACCAGTTGCGGCGCAAGCTCGATCCGGCGCTGATCCGCACCGTGCGCGGGGTCGGCTACGCGCTCGACACCCAGGCCGCGACGGCGGCGCCATGAGTTCGATGCGGCGACGCTTGCTGGGCGGCCTGCTCGGCGTGGTGGTGCCGGTGTTCGCGCTGACCGCGCTGCTGAGCTACCGCGCCGGCCTGCAGGAGGCCGGCGAGATGTTCGACGCCAAGCTGGTGCAGTCCTCGCGTGTACTGCTGAGCCTGGTCGACGAGCCGCTGGACGATCTGTCGCGGCTGGGGCCGGCCGGCGATGCCATCGTGATCCACGGCTGGCATGGCCAGGCGCAGGGCGTGGGCGAGGCGCTGGCGTTCCGCACCGGGCACGCCTACGAAAGCAAGCTGGCGTTCCAGGTACGCGACGGCAACGGCCATCTGCTGCTGCGCTCGGACAGCGGGCCGACCCGGCAACTGGCGCCGCTGCGCGCCGGCTTCGCCGACGTGACCCTGGATGGCGACCGCTGGCGCACCTTCAGCCTGCGCTCGCCGGGCGGGCGCTGGTTCCAGACCGGCGAACAGGCCGATATCCGCGAGGAACTGGCCGAGGACATCGCGCTGGGCACGGCCTTGCCGCTGCTGCTGGCGCTGCCGGTGCTGGTGGTGCTGGTGTGGCTGCTGGTGAACTGGGCCAGCGGCGCGTTGAGCCGAGTGTCGCAGGCGATCGGCGAGCGCGACCCGCAGCGGCTGGAGCCGCTGCCGCTGCAGGGCGTGCCGCGCGAGATCCTCGGCCTGGTCGCCGCGGTCAACGGGCTGATGCGGCGCCTGCAGACCGCGCTGGAGCGCGAACGCCGCTTCATCGCCGACGCCGCGCACGAGCTGCGCACCCCGATCGCCGCGCTGAAGGTGCACGCCGACAACCTGCGGCAGGCCCGCGATGCCGACGAGCGCGCCGACTCGCAGCGGCACCTGGACGCCAGCGTGCGCCGGGTCGAGCGGCTGGTCGCGCAGTTGCTGACCCTGAGCCGGGTCGAGCCGGGGGCTGCCGCCGCGACGCTGTCGCCGCTGGCGCTGGATGCGCTGGTGGCGCTGCAGGTGGAGGAAGCGCACGACCTGGCCGCGCGCCGCGGCCAGCACCTGCACCTGCGCCGCAACGACCCGGCGCGGCTGCCGGCCAACGAGGCGGCGCTGTCGGCGCTGGTGCGCAACCTGATCGACAACGCGTTGCGCTACGCACCGCCGCAGGGCCAGGTCGAGGTGGCCCTGTGCGCCGGGCGCGACGGGGTCTGCTTCAGCGTCGAGGATTCCGGCCCCGGCATCCCGGCCGAGGCGCGCGAGCGGGTGTTCGCGCGCTTCCACCGCGAACTGGGCAGCGGCGTGGAGGGCAGCGGCCTGGGCCTGGCGATCGTGCGCGAGGTGGTGAGCGCGCACGGCGGCGAGGTGACCCTGGACACCTCGCCGACCCTGGGCGGCCTGCGCGTTTGCGTGACCCTGCCGCTGCCGCCGTGAATGCAGCCTGGGCGTCAGGAACACCCTGACATCGGCGCCGAACAGGCGGTGATAGATTAGCCATCTGCCCACAGGGGGGTACCCGCGCGCCGTTACCGGTGTGATTCGGAAAGGATGGAACAGGGGGATCGGCGTCACGATATTCGCGACGGCGCGCACGCGCTGTGTCGCCGCCTGGGCGTGGGTCTGTGCCTGTTGCTGGCGTTGTGCTGCGCCAGTGTCGTCGCGCGCGCCGAACCGGCCGCGGCGCTGACCGAACGCGCGGTGCTCGAGCGCCCGGTGATCGCGCGCTGGACCATGCAGGAGGGGTTGCCGCACAACCTGGTGCACGCGCTGGCGCAGGACCGCGACGGCATGATCTGGGTCGGCACCTGGGAGGGCGTGGCGCGTTTCGACGGCCGCGCCTTCACCGTCTTCGATCGGCAGAACACCCCGGGCATGGAACTGTCGGGGGTGTTCGCGCTGCTCGCCGACGCCGACGGCGGCATGCTGGTCGGCACCGCCTACGACGGCGTGTTCCGCTATGCCGCCGGGCGCTGGGAGCATCTGGGCGATGCGCGCGCGCAACGGCTGCGGGTCACCGCCATGCTGCGCGATGCCGATGGCGGGCTGTGGGTGGGCAGCGAGGACGGCCTGTTCCGGATCGAGGCCGACGGCCGCCTGGTCGATGCCGGCGCCGCTGCGGGGTTGGGCAGGACCCGCATCGCCGCGCTGCTGCGCTACCGCGATGCGGTGCTGGTGGGCACGCCGCAAGGGCTGTTCCGGCTGACCGCGCATGGCACGCGCGCGCAGCGCTGGGGGGCGGCGGCGATGCGCACGGCGTCGATCCGGCGCCTGGCCCCCGACCGCCACGGCGGCCTGCTGGCGGCCAGCGACGAGGGCGTGTTCTGGCTCGGCGCCGATGACAGCCTGCAATGGCTGCGGCGCGGCCAGCGCGTCGATGCCGCGCTGCAGGACCGCGATGGGCACCTGTGGATGAGCCTGTCCAGCGGACAACTGCTGCGGCGCGCCGGCAACGGCGCCAGCGACGAAGTGCTGTCGATTTCCGGCGTGGTCAGCCCGGCGCTGATCGAGGATCACGAAGGCCTGATCTGGGCCGGCAGTACCGACGGGCTGTTTCGCGTCGCCAAGGGCGACGCCGGCGGTCTGACCCGCCAGGACGGGCTGGGCAGCGACTACGTGCGTGTGGTCCAGCAGAACGCCGATGGCGCGATCTGGATCGGCCATGCCGCCGGCCTCGACCGCTGGCAGGGCGGCCGCATCCGTGGGGTGCGATTGAGCGAGCGCGCGGGCCGCGATCCGTCGGTGCTGGCGCTGGCCGCCGCGCGCGATGGCGGCATGTGGGTCGGCACCTACGACCAGGGCGTGCTGCTGCTGTCGGCCGACGGCAGCATCCGGCAGCGCCTGGGCATGGCCGCGGGCGTGCCGCGGAGCATGGTGCGGGCGCTGCTGGCCGACGCCGACGGCGGCCTGTGGATCGGCGGCAACGAGGGGCTGCTGTACCGCAAGGGCGATCGCACGCGGGCCTACGGCAGCGCCGACGGCTTGCCGGGGCGGCAGGTGCAGGCGCTGTACCGCGACCGCGCCGGCGTGTTGTGGATCGGCACCAGCCAGGGCATCGCCACGCTCGCCGCGGACGGCACGCTGCGGGCGCGGCCGAGCGGCCACGGCTTCCCGGCGCAGAACGCCTTCGACTTCCTCGAAGATGCCGACGGCACGATGTGGGTCGCCAGCGACCGCGGGCTGCTGCGGCTACGCGGCGGGCAGTGGCGCATCTACGACCACAGCGTCGGTCTGCCGCGCGACAAGCTGTTCCGGTTGCTCGACGACGGCAACGGCAACCTGTGGGCCAACAGCAATCGCGGCGTGCTGCGCATCGCGCGTGCGCGTCTGGCGGAACTGGACGCCGGCCAGCGCAGCACCCTGGCGGTGGACGTGGTCGATCGCAGCGACGGCATGCCCAGCGTGCAGGGCAACGGCAGCACCGCGCCGGCCGGTTGGCGCAGCCGCGACGGGGTGTTGCTGATCCCGACCTCGGCCGGCCTGGCGCTGATCGATCCGGCGCTGCCGAGCCGGCGCGACGTGCGCGCGCCGCCGCTGGTGATCTCGCACGTGCAGGTGGATGGCGTGGCGCAGCCGCTGCGGGGCGAGTACCGCCTGCACGGCGGCGTCGCCCGGCTCGCGGTCGGCTATGCCGGGCTCAGCTTCCGCTCGCCGGACAAGGTGCGCTACCGCTATCGCCTGCAGGGGTTCGACCGCCAGTGGGTCGATGCCGGCAGCAGCGAGGAGGCCGTCTACACCAACCTGCCGTCGGGCAGCTATCGCCTGGACGTGCAGGCGATGACCAGCCCGCTGGACTGGTCGCGCAGCGACCGCATCGGCAGCGCTTCGCTGCAGTTGCAGTTGGTGCCGCCGTTCTGGGAGCGCTGGCCGTTCGTGGTGCTGGTGGCGCTGTGCGCGACCGGCCTGATCCTGTGGTGGTACCGCGGTCGCAGCCATCGCTACCGGCGCCGCCAGCGTCGCCTCAACACCATCATCGCCGAGCGCACCCACGAGCTGAAGGCCAAGAACCTGGCCTTGAAGCTGGCCAACCTCGAACGCGAGGATCTGGTGCGCAAGCTCGCCTACCAGGCCGGCCACGATGCCCTGACCGGCCTGCCCAATCGGCGCACCGGCGACCCCTACCTCAACACGGCACTGGAGCGGGCGCTGAGCACGCGCACGCCCTTGTGCGTGGCGCTGCTGGACATCGACCATTTCAAGAAGATCAACGACGCGCACGGCCACGAGATCGGCGACGAGGTGCTGCGCCGGGTCGGCGAGGCGCTGCGCGCCAGTCTCGGCGAGCAGGCGTTCGCTGCGCGCCACGGCGGCGAGGAATTCCTGCTGGTGCTGCCCGGCCTGGACCAGGAACCGGCGCGTGCGCGCCTGGATGCGTTGCGCGTGCGCATCGCCGACCTGGTGCTGTACGACGACGACGGGCGCGCGGTGCGCTTCACCGCCAGCATCGGCTTCGCCTGCGTGTCGCCGACCCTGCGCACGCGCCGCGACCTGCTGGTGAAGGCCGACAAGCTCCTGTACCAGGCCAAGCGCGAAGGCCGCGATCGGGTGGTCGGCTAGGGCGCTGTCGTCACACGGACGCCGCGCGTCGGTTGCGCGGCGACGCAGGTTGCGTGGGCAGCGCGCGCAGGCGCCAGGCAGGCGCCGCGAAGCGCGTGGGGTATTGCAGTGGGGTGTTCTGCACCCGCCGCATCGTCGCGGCGGGCGGGAGGCGGCCGGCGCCAGTGCGCCGGCGCGGATCAGCCCTGCAGGCGCTGCAACACCGCCTGCGTGGCCGCCTCGGTGGAGATGCCTTGGCCGGGCGCGGCGAGATCGGCGGTGAACGCCTGCGCCTCGAGCGCGGCATCCACCGCCTGCTCGATCGCCACCGCCTCGGCGTCCAGGCCCAGCGAATGGCGCAGCAGCAGCGCCGCACTGAGGATGGTCGCGTAGGGATTGGCGATGCCCTTGCCGGCGATGTCCGGCGCCGAGCCGTGGATCGGCTCGTACAGGCCGATGCGGCCGTCGCCCAGCGAGGCCGAGGGCAGCAGCCCCAGCGAGCCGGCCAGCATCGAGGCTTCGTCGGTGAGGATGTCGCCGAACATGTTCTCGGTGACGATCACGTCGTATTCGCGCGGCTTGGCCAGCAGGTGCATGGCCATCGAATCGACCAGTTGGTGTTCCAGGCGCACGTCCGGGAACTCCTCGCGGCCGATCCGCGCGGCGACGTCGCGCCACAGCCGCGAGGTTTCCAGCACGTTGGCCTTGTCCACCGAGACCACGTGGTTGCGGCGCTGCCTGGCCAGGCGGAACGCGCTGCGCAGCACCCGTTCGATCTCCGCGACGGTGTAGCGGCACAGGTCGCTGGCGTCGCTGGCGCTGCGGGTCTTGTCGCCGAAGTAGATGCCGCCGGTCAGTTCGCGCACCACCACGATGTCCACGCCCTGCAACAGGTGCGGCTTGATCGGCGAGGCGTCCAGCGCCGCCTTGTGCGGCTTGACCGGGCGCAGGTTGGCGAACAGGCCCAGGCCGCGGCGGATCGCCAGCAGGCCCTGCTCCGGGCGCACCTTGGCGTTGGGGTCGGACCACTTCGGTCCGCCGACCGCGCCCAGCAGCACCGCGTCGGCGCCCTGGCAGGCGGTCAGCGTGGCCGCCGGCAGCGGCTCGCCGTGACGGTCGATGGCGATGCCGCCGATGTCGTGTTCGTGGAACTGGAAGTCATGGCCGTGGCGCGCGGCGACGGCGCGCAGCACCGCGACCGCGGCGGCGGCGACTTCCGGACCGATGCCGTCGCCGGGCAGGACGACGATGTCAGCGTGCATGGGTGGCCTCGTAGCGTTCGATGTCGGGTTGGCGCAGCAGCAGGTAGCCCATCTCGTCCACGCCTTCGAGCAGGCAGGTCTGCGAGAACGCGTCGAGCGGGAAGGCGTAGACGCGGCCGTCGGGCGTGCGCAGTTCGCGCGCGGCCACGTCCACGGTCAGTTCGTCGTCCGGGCGCTGCATCAGCGTCTGCACCTCGTCCTCGGCCAGCACGATCGGCAGCAGGCCGTTCTTGAGGCTGTTGTTGCGGAAGATGTCGGCGATCTCGCTGCTGACGATGGCGCGCAGGCCCAGGTCGGTCAGCGCCCACGGCGCATGCTCGCGCGAGGAGCCGCAGCCGAAGTTGCGCCCGGCCAGCAGGATCTGGCGGCCGGCGTTGTGCGCCTGGTTGAAGGCGAACTCCGGGTTCGGCGTGCCGTCGGCCTGCCAGCGCCAGTCGTTGAAGGCGTGGCGGCCGAGGCCGGCGCGTTCGGTGGTGGACAGGAACCGCGCCGGGATGATCTGGTCGGTGTCGATGTTGGTCTGGCGCAGCACCACGCTGCACGAGGTGAGGGTGGCGAAGCCGGCCATCACGGGGTCTCCTGGGAAGCGACGGAGTCGGGGGCGGGCGCTGCGTCGGCCACGGGCGGCGGCAGCGCCGCGGGCGGCACGTGCGGCGGCAGCAGCGGCTGGTGGCGGTGCGCGAAGGCGCGGGTGGTGGTGGCGACGAAGGTCAGCGTGGCCGCGAACGCGGCGATGTGCGACGCCATCACGCGACCTCCGCGAACAGCGCGCGCGGATCGCTGACCTTGCCGTTCACCGCCGCCCAGGCCGCGGTCAGCGGCGAGGCCAGCAGGGTGCGCGAGCCCGGGCCCTGACGGCCCTCGAAATTGCGGTTGCTGGTGCTCACCGCCAGCTGTCCCGGCGCCACCAGGTCGCCGTTCATGGCGATGCACATCGAGCAGCCGGACTCGCGCCATTCCGCGCCGGCCGCGCGCACCACCTCGTGGATGCCCTCGGCCTCGGCCTGGCGCTTGACGATCTCCGAACCCGGCACCACCAGCATGCGCACGTGCGGCGCCACCTTGCGCCCGCGCAGCACCTGCGCCACGGCGCGCATGTCGCTGAGCCGGCCGTTGGTGCAGGAACCGACGAACACCACGTCCACCGGCGTGCCGATCAGCGCGTGCCCGGCTTCCAGGTGCATGTAGTGCAGGCCCTTCTGCGCCGCCGGATCCTGTGCGGCCGGGATCGGCACGTCCACCGCGATCGCGGTGCCGGGGTGGGTGCCCCAGGTCAGGGTCGGGCGGATCTCGCGCGCATCGATGTGCACCTCGGCGTCGAAGCGCGCGCCGGGATCGCTGCGCAACTGCGACCAGCGCTGCACGGCGGCGTCGAAGTCGGCGCCCTTGGGGCCGCGCGGGGTGTTGGCGACCCAGTCGAAGGTGACCTGATCCGGCGCGACCATGCCCGCACGCGCGCCGGCCTCGATCGACATGTTGCACAGGGTCATGCGCTGTTCCATGTCCATCGCTTCGATGGTGGAGCCGCGGTATTCCAGCACGTGGCCGGTGCCGCCGTTGACTCCGATCACGCCGATGATGTGCAGGATCACGTCCTTGGCGCCGACGCCCGGCGCCAGCGGCCCGTCGACGGTGATCGCCATGGTCCTGGCCTTGCGCTGCAGCAGGCACTGCGTGGCCAGCACGTGGCCGACCTCGCTGGTGCCGATGCCGAACGCCAGCGCGCCGAACGCGCCATGCGTGGAGGTGTGGCTGTCGCCGCAGACGATGGTCATGCCGGGCTGGGTGAAGCCCTGCTCCGGCGCGATCACGTGGACGATGCCGCGGTTGTCCGAGCCCATGTCGAACAGTTCGATGCCGTAGTCGGCGCAGTTGCGCGCGAGCATGTCCACCTGCGCCTCGGAGGCCGGGGTGTAGTACGGCAGCTTGCCGTCGGCGCCGCGCGGCAGGGTCGGCGTGGAATGGTCCATCGTCGCCTTGGTGCGGTCGGGCCGGCGCGGCCGCAGGCCGCGCGTCTTGAGCTCGGTGAACGCCTGCGGCGAGGTCACCTCGTGGATCAGGTGCAGATCGATGTACAGCACCGCCGGGGCGGCGGCGCTTTCGGGGACGACGACGTGCGCGTCCCACAGCTTGTCGTACAGGGTGCGGGGAGTGGCGGACATTGCGGAACTACCTGGCAGGAAAGCTGGGCGGGGAGGGCAAGCGAAGGCGAGCGTGCACGAGGACGATGACCGCGGCGTGGCCGCTCACGCCATCGCGTCGGCGGCGGCCGGCGCCGCCTGGCGCTGGCGCAGCACGCGGTTGGCCACGTCCAGCCAGGCCAGCGCGCTGGCCTCGATGATGTCGCGGCTGGTGCCGGTGCCGTCGTACTCGACCTCGCCGTGGCGCACGCTGAGGTTGGCCTCGCCGCGCGCGTCGGCGCCGATGCCGACGCTGTGCACCTGGTAGCTGTCCAGCACCAGCTGCACGCCGGTGGCGGCCGACAGCGCGGCGAACAGCGCGTCCACCGGGCCGTCGCCCTCGGCGCGCTCGCTGACCCGCTGGCCGTCCGGATCGGACAGCTCGACCTGCGCGCTGGCGCGCTGGCCGCGGTCGCTGACGGTCATCGACGACAGCCGGTAGCCCTGGCTCTCCGGCGCGTCCTGCATCATCGCCTGCAGGTCGGCGTCGTTGACCACGCGCTGCTGTTCGCACAGCGCCTTGAACGCATCGAAGGCGATGTTCAGTTCGGCCTCGTCCAGCACGTAGCCCAGCGCACGCAGGCGCTGCTCGACCGCCGCGCGGCCGCTGTGGCGGCCCAGCACCATCTGCGAGGATTCCCAGCCCACGTCTTCCGGGCGCATGATCTCGTAGGTGCCGCGGTGGCGCAGCATGCCGTGCTGGTGGATGCCCGACTCGTGGGCGAAGGCGTTGCCGCCGACGATCGCCTTGTTGCGCTGGACGGGCATGCCGACCAGGCGCTGCAGCAACTGCGAGGTGGCGACGATGCGCGGCGTATTGATCGTGGTATCCAACTCGTAGAACGCGTTGCGCACCTTCAGCGCCATCGCGATCTCTTCCAGCGCGCAGTTGCCGGCGCGCTCGCCGATGCCGTTGATGGTGCATTCCACCTGCCGCGCGCCGCCTTCCACCGCGGCCAGCGAGTTGGCCACGGCCAGGCCCAGGTCGTTGTGGCAGTGGGTGCTGAACACCACCCGGTCGGCGCCGGGCACGTTGGCAATGATCCGCGCGAACATGCCGCGGATCTCTTCCGGGGTGGTGAAGCCGACGGTATCGGGCAGGTTGATGGTGGTGGCGCCGGCGGCGATCGCCACGCTGGCGACCTCGGCCAGGAAATCCTCCTCGGTGCGGGTGGCGTCCTCGGCCGAGAACTCCACGTCGTCCACGTACTGGCGCGCCAGCGATACGTGCTTGCGCACCGACTCCAGGACCTGCTCGCGGGTCATGCGCAGCTTGTGCTCGCGGTGCAGCGGGCTGGTCGACAGGAACACGTGCAGGCGCGGATTGGCCGCCGCTTCCAGCGCCCGTGCCGAGGTCTCGATGTCGGCGGCCAGGCAGCGCGACAGCACCGCCAGGGTCGGCGTGCGCAGCTCGCGGCCGATCAGCGCCATCGCCTCGCGATCGGACTGCGAGCTGGCCGGGAAGCCGGTCTCGATGATGTCCACGCCCAGCTCGGCCAGGGCGCGCGCCATCACCAGCTTCTGCGGCGGGGTCATGCTGCAGCCGGGGGATTGCTCGCCGTCGCGCAGGGTGGTGTCGAAAATGCGGATGCGGGGGGTCTGGGAAGAAACGGAAGTGTTCACCAGATGGGTTCCTCTACGGCGGCGGTGGCTTGCGGATGGGGAGGCGGGGACGGAGCGATGCGGGCAGGAGCGGGCGGGGCGGGACGTTGGCTGCGAAGTCGCTCGGCGCTGCGGCGGCGCGGCTTGCGCGGCGGGCGCGGGCGCACCTCCGACAGCAGCGTCGCCAGCACGCCGGCGTCGATGTTGCCACCGGACACCACCGCGCACTTGCGCTTGCCGGCGACGCGGCGCCCGGCCGCCAGGGCCAGCGCGCCGGCGCCCTCGGCGATGACGTGCTCCTCCAGCGCCAGGCGGACCAGCGTTTCACGCAGTTCCGCCTCGCGCACGATCACCACATCGTCGAGCAGGCTGGCGCACAGCCGGCGGGTGATGAACCCGGGGATTTTAACCTTGACGCCGTCGGCCAGGGTGGGCACCGGATCCACGGCGCGGATGTCGCCGCGGATCGCCCGCGCCATCGAGTCCACGCCTTCGACCTGGGCGCCGACCACGCGCACGCCCTGCGAGCGCAGCGCCAGGGCCACGCCGGAGGCCAGGCCGCCGCCGCCGATCGGCACGATCACCACGTCCGGGGCGTGCGCGGCCAGTTCGATGCCGACGGTGCCCTGGCCGGCGATCACGTCCGGGTCGTCGAAGGCGGACAGGAAGCGGTAGCCGTTCTGCTCGGCCAGCTCGCGGGCGAAGGCGAAGGCCTCGTCGTAGCTGTTGCCGTGCTGTCGCACGGTGGCGCCCCAGTGCGCGACGCCGGCGATCTTGGTCTGCGGTGCGCCGTGCGGCATCACCGTGATCGCCTGCACGCCCAGCCGGTGCGCGGCCCAGGCCACGCCCTGCGCGTGGTTGCCGGCGGAGGCGCAGATCACCGCGCGCTCGTCGCCGCGTTCCAGCCCGGCCAGCAGCGCGTTGAGCGCGCCGCGCACCTTGTAGGAGCCGGTGCGCTGCAGGTTCTCCAGTTTCAGCCACACGCCGAAGCGTTCGGCGTAATGCACCGGCGTCGGCGACAGGTAGCGGCGCAGCCGCGCCTGCGCGGCCAGCACGTCGGCCACGCTGACGGCGACGTGGCCTACATCCGGCTCCTGCGCAGGGCGACCGGCGTCAGACATGGTGGGGCCGGGAGCGGGGAGTGGGGAGTGGGGATTCGCAGCGGGAATCCTGGGCGCGAGCGCGAAGAAGCGACCTCCGTTGAAGAAGATGCCTCCGCATGGCAGCACGGCGCTGGCGCGGCAGGACCGCCATGCACGCCGGGACCTTGGGATGCGCGCCCAATCCCGACTCCCCACTCCCGAATCCCGGCGCCATCACGCTACGCCGTCCAGCGCGGTCACGCGCACCGATTCGCAGTCGTAGACCTTCTCCATCTGCAGGCGCAAGGTCTCGCCGGGACGGTTGCCGTCCACCACCAGTTGCAGGTGCCAGCGGCCGGCGTCCTCGGCCACCGGCGCGCCGCTGATCGAGATCGGCGCGAAGCCGCGGCGTTCGGCCATGCCGATCGCGCGCAGCAGGGCGCCGTCGATCGGTTTCAGCACCAGGTCAAGCTGGTAACGCATGTGTCGTCTCCTGGCGCTGGGTCGCGGGATTGCTTTCCAGCATGGTGCTGTTGGCGGTGTTCGGCGGCACCAGCGGCCACACGTTGGCGCGTGCGTCGATGGCCACGTGCAGCAGCGCCGGGCCCGGCTGCGCCAGCAGCTCGGCCAGCGCGTCGTCGACCTGGCCGCGCGCGGTGATGCGCTTGGCCGGGATGCCGAACACCTGCGCCAGCGCGGCGAAATCCGGGTTGTCGGACAGGTCGATCTCGCTGTAGCGCTCGGCGAAGAACAGTTCCTGCCACTGCCGCACCATGCCCAGCGAACTGTTGTCCAGCAGCACGATCTTCACCGGCAGCTTGCAGCGGGCGATGGTGACCAGCTCCTGCACGTTCATCATGAAGCTGCCGTCGCCGCTGACCAGCACCACGGTGCGGTCGGGGCAGGCGAATTGCGCGCCCATCGCCGCCGGCAGGCCGAAGCCCATGGTGCCCAGCGCGCCGCTGGTCAGGTGATTGCGCGGGTGGTTGAAGCGGCAATGCTGGGCGACCCACATCTGGTGCTGGCCGACGTCGCAGGCGATCACGGTGTCGGCCGGGGCCAGTTCGCTCAGCCGCTTCAGCAGGCCGGGCGCGTAGATGTCCTGCCCAGGCGCGTCGTAGCGCGCGCCGAACTTCTCGCGGTGGGCGACGCAGCGCGCGTGCCAGGGCTCGCAGGTGCTGGTGGCCGCGGCCAGCGCGCGCAGCGATTGCGCCACGTCGCCGGGCACGGCGATATCGGCCTGGCGCAGCTTGGAGATCTCGCAGGCGTCGGCGTCCAGGTGGATGACCCGGGCGAACGGCGCGAACTCGGCCAGCTTGCCGGTGGCGCGGTCGTCGAAGCGCGCGCCGACCACGATCAGCAGGTCCGACTCCTGCACCGCCATGTTGGCGGCGCGGGTGCCGTGCATGCCGAGCATGCCCAGGTAGTGCGGGTGCGCGTGCGGCAATGCGCCCAGGCCGCGCAGGGTCAGCACGGTGGGGATGCGGGTGGCCTCGACGAACTGGCGGAACGCTTCCACCGCATCGCCCAGGGCGATGCCGCCGCCGCCGTAGATCACCGGCTTCTCGGCGCCGGCGATCGCCGCCAGCGCCTCGGCCAGCACCGCGTTCTGCGGCGCCGGCGGGGTCGGCACTTCCGCCGGCACGTGCGCCGGCAGATGCGAGGCATCGGCCAGTTGCACGTCCTTGGGCAGGTCGATCAGCACCGGCCCCGGCCGCCCCTCGCGGGCGATGCGGAACGCGTCGCGCAGCACCTGCGGCAGGTCGTCCACGTGCCGCACCAGGAAGCTGTGCTTGACGATCGGCAGGGTCAGCCCGAACACGTCCAGTTCCTGGAACGCGTCGGTGCCCAGCAGCGGCGTGGCGACCTGCCCGGTCAGGCAGATCATCGGCACCGAGTCGAGCATCGCATCGGCGATGCCGGTGACCAAGTTGGACGCGCCCGGGCCGGACGTGGCGACGCACACGCCGACCCGTCCGCTGGCGCGGGCGTAGCCGTTGGCGGCCAGCGCCGCGCCCTGTTCGTGGCGGACCAGGATGTGCTTGAGCTGGCTGTCTACCAGCGCGTCGTAGAACGGCATGATGGTGCCGCCCGGATAGCCGAACAGCGTGTCCACGCCTTCGGCTTCCAGGGCCTGCGTCAGCCAGCGCGCGCCGTTGCGGGGCGTGCCGTGAGCGGAGGAGTTCATACGGTGGCGACCTTTCGGTGGAAGCGGGTGGGGGAGCCGCGGGTTACGCGGCCTTGGTGCCGCCGGCGGCCGGCGCGGCAGCGGCGTCGCCGTTGAGCCACACCATCTTGGCGCGCAGCTGCTTGCCGACCGTTTCGATCGGGTGGTCCAGGTCGGCCTGCTTGAACTTCTTGTAGTTCGGCAGGCCGGCGTCGTACTCGGCCACCCAGTTCTTGGTGAAGGTGCCGTTCTGGATGTCGGTCAGCACGTCGCGCATGCGCTCCTTGGTGGCCGCGTCGATCACCCGCGGGCCGCTGACGTAGTCGCCGTACTGCGCGGTCTCGGAGACGAACTCGAGCATGCGGGTGATGCCGCCTTCGTAGAACAGGTCGACGATCAGCTTCAGTTCGTGCAGCACTTCGTAGTAGGCGATCTCCGGCTGGTAGCCGGCTTCCACCAGCACCTCGAAGCCGGCCTGCACCAGCGACGAGGCGCCGCCGCACAGCACCGCCTGCTCGCCGAACAGGTCGGTCTCGGTCTCTTCCTTGAAGGTGGTCTTGATCAGGTTGGCGCGCGCGCCGCCCAGGCCGGCGGCGTATTCCAGCGCGAACTGTTCGGCCTTGCCGCTCTTGTCCTGGTACACCGCCCAGATGCACGGCACGCCGCGGCCGATCTCGTACTCGCGGCGCACCAGCGCGCCCGGGCCCTTCGGCGCGACCAGCACCACGTCCAGGTCGGCGCGCGGCTTGATCATGTCGAAGTGCACGTTCAGGCCATGCGCGAACAGCAGGCAGGCGCCCTGCTTCATGTTCGGCGCCAGCACCTCCTCGTACAGCTTCTTCTGCACCATGTCCGGGGTCAGCACCGCGACCAGGTCGGCGTCCTTGACCGCCTCGGCGGGGCTCTTCACCACGAAGCCGTCGGCCTGCGCCTTGGCTTCGGTCGGGCCGCCGGCACGCAGGCCGATGGTGACGTCGAAGCCGGACTCGCGCAGGTTCAGCGCGTGCGCGCGGCCCTGGCTGCCGTAACCGACGATGGCGATCTTGGTGGTGGGCTGGGCGGAACTGGTCATGGGGCGGATGTCCTTGAACGGTGTTGGAGTGGAGAGGGGTCTTGCATTCATGGTCACTGAAACGAAAAACCCCGCGCCGTTGCCGGTGCGGGGTCTGATCGAATCCTGGCTGCTTGTCGCTTACACGCCGGTTCGTCCCGCACTTGTGGGCGAGGTAATAAGCACGAGTACGAGGAGCGACGCGGCAGCGTCCGCGCGCAATGCGGCGGGCTGGTGGGTCGGCTTCGGGCGAGTGTGGCGCTGCAACATGCAGCGAGATAAACATGGGCTTTGCGCGACTGTCAACTGTGTCGCGGGCCCTTCTGCACGAATGTGCCGAAAGCCGCGCCAGCACTGCATGGTTACGCATGAAACGGAGGCGGCGCAGGCGGCGAATGGCGCCAATTGCGCGGAAATCCGGCGATTGCCAAGGGCGCGATGTGTACGCGTGCGCGGCGCCGCCCGCCGCACTCGGGTACGGTGGGCGTCCCTGTTTCCGGAGAGCCGCGCATGTCCGTATCGCTTCCTTCCATGGCGCGCCTGGCGCTGGCCCTGGCGCTGGCCACGTCGGTGCCGGCGCAGGCCGCCGACCGCATCACCGGCCAGTCGTTCGCCACCCGCTCGGAAGTGATCGCCCCGCACGCCATGGCCGCCACCTCACAGCCGCTGGCCACGCAGATCGCACTGGAGACCATGCGTGAGGGTGGCTCGGCGGTCGATGCGGCAATTGCCGCCAACGCCGCGCTGGGGCTGATGGAGCCGACCGGCAACGGCGTCGGCGGCGACCTGTTCGCCATCGTCTGGGATCCGAAGACGCAGAAGCTGTACGGCTACAACGGCTCCGGCCGCTCACCCAAGGCACTGACCCTGGCCGAGTTCCAGCGCCGCGGGCTGAAGGAGATCCCGGCCACCGGCCCGCTGCCGGTCTCGGTGCCCGGCGCGGTCGACGGCTGGTTCGCGCTGCACGAGCGCTTCGGGCGCAGGACGATGGCGCAGAACCTGGCGCCGGCGATCCGCTACGCCCGCGACGGCCATCCGGTGGCCGAGACCATCGCCTACTACTGGGGCCTTTCGGTGCCGCGGCTGTCGCAGTACCCCGGCTTCAAGGAGCAGTTCACCATTGACGGCCGCGCCCCGCGCAAGGGCGAGCTGTGGAAGAACCCGAACCTGGCCAACACCCTGCAGCAGATCGCCGACGGCGGCCGCGACGCGTTCTACAAGGGGCCGATCGCGCGCACCATCGATGCCTACTTCAAGGCCAACGGTGGCTTCCTGCGCTACGAGGACCTGGCCAGCCACCATGGCGAATGGGTCGAGCCGGTGTCCACCAACTACCGCGGCTACGACGTGTGGGAACTGCCGCCCAACAGCCAGGGCATCGCCGCGCTGCAGATGCTCAACATCCTGGAGGGCTACGACTTTTCCAGGATCCCGTTCGGCTCGGCCGAGCACGTGCACCTGTTCACCGAGGCCAAGAAGCTGGCCTTCGCCGACCGCGCGCGCTTCTATGCCGACCCGGCGTTCCAGCCGGCGCCGCTGGCGCGGCTGATCTCCAAGGACTACGCCGCGCAACGGCGCGCGCTGATCTCGATGGACCGCGCGCTGAAGGAAGTGCAGCCGGGCACGCCGAAGCAACTGGAGGAGGGCGACACCATCTACCTGACCGTGGCCGATGCCGACGGCATGATGGTGTCGCTGATCCAGTCCAACTACCGCGGCATGGGCAGCGGCATGGCACCGCCGGGGCTGGGCTTCATCCTGCAGGACCGCGGCGAGATGTTCGTGCTGCAGAAAGACCATCCCAACGGCTATGCGCCGGGCAAGCGTCCGTTCCAGACCATCATCCCCGCGTTCGTGACCAAGGACGGCAAGCCGTGGCTGAGCTTCGGCGTGATGGGCGGGGCGATGCAGCCGCAGGGCCACGTGCAGATCCTGATGAACCTGATCGATTTCCACATGAACCTGCAGGAGGCCGGCGACGCGCCGCGGATCCAGCACGACGGCTCCACCGAGCCGACCGGGCAGGCCACCGCGATGCGCGACGGCGGCGAGCTGAACCTGGAGACCGGCTTTTCCTACGAGACGATCCGCGCGCTGATGCGCAAGGGCCACCGGGTGATCTTCGCCGACGGCCCGTATGGCGGCTACCAGGCGATCGCGCGCGACCCGGACAGCGGCGTGTACTACGGCGCGTCGGAGAGCCGCAAGGACGGGCAGGCCGCCGGTTATTGAGGGACGCCGCGCGCGGCGGCGTTCATTCCTGTTCGCGGGGCGCCGCCGCGTCTGCCTCGTCACGCGCCGCCTGTTCGCGCGCGATCCAGGCCTCGATCATGTGCCGGGCGCGTTGCGCCTGGCGGTGTTGGCGGTTGGACTCGGCATCGAGCACGCGGTACAGCGACACGATCACCAGCACCATCAGCAGCGCGAACGGCAGCGCGGCGATGGTGATGACGCCCTGCAGCGCATCCAGGCCGCCGGCCAGCAGCAGCACCGCGGCGATCAGCGCCACCGCCACGCCCCACACCACCTTGCGCGCCAGCGGCGGGTCGCCGGCCTCGTCGGTGGACATGCTGGCCAGCACCAGCACCGCCGAATCGGCGGAACTGACGAAGAAGATCATCAGCAGCAACAACGCCACGCTCGACAGCAGCAGCGATCCCGGCAGGCTGTCGAACAGCGTGAACAGCACCGTCTCGTAGCCGTTGTGCAGCGCCTGCAGCATGTCGACGTGGCCGAACAGCTGCGACCACAGCGCGGTACCGCCGAACACCGAGAACCACAGGAAGCCGAGCAGGGTCGGCGCCAGCACCACGCCGACGACGAATTCGCGCACGCTGCGGCCGCGCGACACGCGGGCGATGAACGCGCCGACGAACGGTGCCCAGGCGATCCACCAGGCCCAATAGAAGATGGTCCAGTCGGCGACCCAACGATCGCCGGAGAACGGCGACATGCGCAGGCTCATCGTCACCAGTTGATTGAGGTAGGCGCCCAAGGTGGTGGTGAAGGTGTCGAAGATGAAGCCGGTGGGGCCGATCACCAGCACCGCCATCAGCAACAGCGCCGCCAGCGCCAGGTTGATGTTGGATAGCCACTTGATGCCGCGTTCCACGCCGGTGCTGGTGGACAGCATGTACAGCACGAAGGCCACGCCGATCACCGTCAGTTGCAGAGGCAATCCCGCGTGCACGCCGAACACGCGCTGCACGCCCGCGGCGATCTGGATGGTGCCGAAGCCCAGCGTGGTCGCCACGCCGACCACGGTGGCCACCACCGCGGCGATGTTCACGCTCTGCCCGATCCAGCCGCGATGATGGCGGCCGATGACCGGCTGCAGGATGTCGCTGATCAACCCGCGGCCGTTGCGGTTGTACTGGAACCAGGCCATCGCCAGGCCGATCAGCGCATACACCGCCCACGGGTGCAGGCCCCAGTGGAAGAAGGCGTAGCGCATGGAGGCGCGCGCCGCCTGCATGCTCTCCGGCGCCAACCCTTCCGGCGGCTTGAGGAAGTGCGAGATCGGCTCGGCCGCGCCCCAGAACACCAGGCCGATGCCCATGCCGGCGGCGAACAACATCGACAGCCAACTCCCGCGCGAGAAATCCGGCTCGGCGTCCTCGCCGCCGATGCGCAGGTTGCCGAAGCGGCCGAACGCCAGGTACAGCAGGAAGCTCAGGGTCAGGAACACGATCAACAGGTACAGCCAGCCGGCACTACGGATCACGTCGGCCAGCGCCGTCTGCACCACCGCATTGAAGGGGCCGGGGGCAACGCCGGCGATCAGGACCAGCAGCGCCACCAAGGCGATGGAAATGCGGAACACCATGGGTGGTGTGTCTCCAGTAGTGGAACGGATGAGAGGCGCTGCGGCCGCCAGACCGACCCACGGCAAACGGGCGGGGAGACGACGCAGCGGGTCTGCACCGGCGTCGCGTCGCGCCCATGGCGCGTGGCCTGCCGCATCGCAGTGCCGGTGCACTGCACGGTCGCGCCATATCGAGCGCTTGGAGCCAAATCCAGGGGCGGTCGGGCGTTGCGATGGCCGCATGTTCGCGAAGACGACGTCATGGTCGTGTCGTCGGCGGGTCTGCCGATGCACCGCCCTTGCATGATGGTGATCCCGGTTGCGGTGTATGTCGCTGCGAGGGCGGGGCAGGAGCCGATACCATGGCCGCAGCACCGAGGAAGATGCCGATGGCCTTGTTCTCACGCAGTCCCGATGCCGACGCCGCGCCCGTTGCCGGTTTGCCGGATGCCCCGATCGCGCTGTTGCGGCTGGAGCCCGATGGGCGCGTGAGCGCCGCCAACCGTGCCGCCCTGGACCTGCTGGGCGTCCCGGCCGAAACCCTGCTCGGCGCTGCCAGCGAGGCCGTCTGGGGCTTGCCGCTGGCCGCCCTGGTCGACAGCGAAGGCAGTTGGCAGGCGCCGGGGGGCGATCCCGCGCGCCGCGTGCGCTACCAGCGCGACCGCGATCGTGGCGACCAGGGCTGGCTGCTGTCGCTGCCGCATCCGGAAACCGCGGCACTGTTGCGCGACGTCGCGCTGCTCGGCGAGGGCCAGCCGCAGGGGGCGACCAGCCCGGCGTTGCAGGCGCTGGCGCAGCGGATCCAGGAGGGGGCGGTGGCGCAGGCGCTGCTGGATCGGGTCGGCGAGCGGCTGACCGGCTGCGATCTGGATCTGGGGCTGCAGACGCCGCTGTCGGCGCAGGAGACCGAGGCGATGCCGGGGCGGCGCCTGTCGGCCGGCTTCGGCAACCTGGCCGAGGCGATCCGCCAGGCGGTGGCGTTGTCGCTGCAGATCGCCGCCGACGTGCCGCATGTGGTCGCCGAGAACGACGAACTGGCGCGGCAGTCCCAGACCCAGCTGGATGCGCTGCAGACCGTTCTGGGCACCACCCGGCAGTTGCTGCAGAGCCTGCAGGAGATGGACCGCGACCTGCGCGCGGTGATCGCAGTGGCGGCCAGTGCCGACGACAGCGCCCGCCAGGGCGTGGAAGCGGCGCATCGCCTCGGCCAGTCGATGCAGGAGCTGGCGCGGCGTTCGGCGCGCGCCAACCAGGTCATCGAGGTGATCGATGCGGTCGCGTTCCAGACCAATATCCTCTCGATCAACGCCAGCATCGAGGCGGTGCATGCCGGCCCGGCCGGGCGCGGGTTCGCGGTGGTCGCCACCGAGATCCGGCAACTGGCCGACCGCGCCGCCACCGCGGCGCGCGACGTGCGCAGCATCATCGGCGAGACCGGTGCGGCGCTGCAGGACAGCGCCGCCTCGGCGCAGCGCACCGAACAGGTGCTGGGCGGCATCGGCGAGTTGCTCGGTCGCGCCAGTACGGCGATGGAGGCGGTGGCCGGCCGCATCGCCACGCAAAGCGGGGAGATCGGCGGCATCGGCCGCGCCGTGGAGCACGTGGTCGGGCTCAGCCGCAGCAATCTGCAGCACGCCGCGCAGGTACTCCAGCGCAGCGCCGACCTGGCTGCCGGCAGCGAGACCCTGCACGACTGCGTGAACCTGTTCCGGCTGCCCGCCGATCCGATGCGGCAGCCACGGCATGCGCGCGTGCGCGATCTGGCGCAGGCGGCGGCGGTCAGCGTCGGCCTGGCGCTGGAGGCCGCACTTGCGCGCGGGCGGATCGGCGAGGACGCGCTGTTCTCCACCGAATACGTGCCGATCCCCGGCATCGACCCGCCCAAGTACCGCACTGCGTTCGATGCGGTGTGCGACGAGTTGTTGCCGCCGCTGCAGGAGCCGTTGCTGGCCGCGCATCCATGGATCGTGTTCGCGATCTGCGCGAACGTCGACGGGTATGTGCCGACCCACAATCTGCGCTTCAGCCAGCCGCTCAGCGGCGACCGCGCGCGCGATCTGGTCGGCAACCGCACCAAGCGCATCTTCGCCGACCGGGTCGGCCGCAACGTCGGCCGCCACACCGCGCCCTATCTGCTGCAGGTGTACCGACGCGATACCGGGCAGATCCTGTTCGACCTGTCGGTGCCGGTGCATGTGCGCGGGCGCCACTGGGGCGGCCTGCGCGTGGCCTACATGCTGGAATGAGCCATCGCCCGCGCGCCGGCAAAAAAATGCCGCCAGCGGTGCCGGCGGCAATGAGAGAGAGAGCGTGGATTCTTGTCCGTCCAGCCTAGGCCGGCCGCGTGGTCGCGGTTTGTCGCCGGTGGCAATCTGTGTCGCGGCGCTGACACATGGGCGCGGCGGCTGTGCTGGCGTTCAGCCCGCGCCGGTTGGCGGCCGGCGGCGGAAACGGGTCTAATAGCCGCAGAAGCGGGGGTACCGCGGCGCAGGCCGCGGTTGAGACAGTCCCTTCGAACCTGATCCGGCTGATACCGGCGTAGGGAAGCTTCGCAAGTCCGCTGCCGGCGCGTGCGCGTCCGTGGCGGGCCCGCGCCGCCGCTTCGTCCGAGATGCGAGTCCGCTCGCACCCGTCCCGCGTTCCCCCGCGGGTCACCCAACCAGGACGAACGCCGATGAACGCCGTACCCAACCCGCTGCAGCAGCAGACCGACACCCTGTCCGCGGCGGTGACCCGCCCGATCCCCGGTTCGCGCAAGATCTTCGTGCAGGGCGCGCGCGCCGACCTGCAGGTGCCGATGCGCGAGATCGCGCTGACCCGCACGCCTACCGTGTTCGGCGGCGAGGAGAACGCCCCCATCACCGTCTACGACACGTCCGGGCCCTACACCGACCCGCAGGCGCGAATCGATCTCGGTGCCGGCCTGGCGCCGCTGCGCGCGGCCTGGATCGCCGAGCGCGGCGACAGCGTGGCGCTGGCCGGGCTCAGTTCGCAGTTCGGCCGCGCGCGCGAGGACGACGCGCGCCTGCAGGCGGTGCGCTTCCCCGCCCGGCGCCTGCCGCGGCGCGCACGCGACGGCGCCAACGTCACCCAGATGCATTACGCGCGGCGCGGCATCGTCACCCCGGAAATGGAATTCGTGGCGATCCGCGAGAACCAGCGCCTGCACGACCTGCACGATGCGCAACTGCGCGTGCAGCATCCCGGCGAGGCGTTCGGCGCCGCGATCCCGCAGCAGATCACGCCCGAGTTCGTGCGCGACGAGATCGCCCGCGGCCGCGCCATCCTGCCGTGCAACATCAATCATCCGGAAAGCGAGCCGATGATCATCGGCCGCAACTTCCTGACCAAGATCAACGCCAACATCGGCAACAGCGCGGTCAGTTCCGGCATCGCCGAGGAAGTGGAGAAACTGGTGTGGGCGATCCGCTGGGGCGGGGACACGGTGATGGACCTGTCCACCGGCAAGCACATCCACGAGACCCGCGAATGGATCGTGCGCAATTCGCCGGTGCCGATCGGCACCGTGCCGATCTACCAGGCGCTGGAGAAGGTGGACGGCCGCGCCGAGGAACTGACCTGGGAGATCTTCCGCGACACCCTGATCGAGCAGGCCGAACAGGGCGTGGACTACTTCACCATCCACGCCGGCGTGCTGCTGCGCTACGTGCCGCTGACCGCAAAACGCGTCACCGGCATCGTCTCGCGCGGCGGCTCGATCCTGGCCAAGTGGTGCCTAGCGCATCATCGCGAGAACTTCCTCTACACCCACTTCGAGGAGATCTGCGAGATCATGAAGGCCTACGACGTGGCCTTCTCGCTGGGCGACGGGCTGCGCCCGGGCTGCATCGCCGACGCCAACGACGCCGCCCAGTTCGGCGAACTGGAGACGCTGGGCGAGTTGACCAAGGTGGCCTGGAAGCACGACGTGCAGACCATGATCGAAGGCCCCGGCCACGTGCCGATGCAGTTGATCAAGCAGAACATGGACAAGCAGCTGCGCGAGTGCGGCGAGGCGCCGTTCTACACGCTGGGGCCGCTGACCACCGACATCGCCCCGGGCTACGACCACATCACCTCGGCGATCGGCGCGGCGATGATCGGCTGGTTCGGCACCGCGATGCTGTGCTACGTCACGCCGAAGGAGCATCTGGGCCTGCCCAACCGCGCCGACGTGCGCGACGGCATCATGGCCTACAAGATCGCCGCGCACGCCGCGGACCTGGCCAAGGGCCACCCGGGTGCGCAGGTGCGCGACAACGCCCTGTCCAAGGCGCGCTTCGAGTTCCGCTGGGACGATCAGTTCCATCTCGGCCTGGATCCGGAGAAGGCGCGCGAGTTCCACGACGAGACCCTGCCCAAGGACGCGCACAAGCTGGCGCACTTCTGTTCGATGTGCGGGCCGCACTTCTGTTCTATGAAGATCACCCAGGACGTGCGCGACTACGCCGCCGAACATGGTGTCGACGCCGAGGCCGCGCTGCACGCCGGCATGGCGGAAAAATCGGCGCAGTTCCTGGCGGCCGGCGCGCAGGTGTACCGCGCCGAGTGACCTGTCGCGGCCGGCGCGTGTGCGCACGCGCCGGTCCAACGCCAAGCCTGCCGTGCGTTCGCGCACGGCAGGTGCGGCCGGCATCTTCGGTCGTGACGACGGCGCCATGCACACGCCCGTCTATCATGCGCGCTGGTCGCCACAGGGAATGTCCCATGCTGCGCTATGCGTTCGCGCTGCGTCGCCATCCGTCCGCGCTGCTGCTCGGCGTGCAGTTGCTGGGCGTGCTGCTGTATCCCTGGATGGAGGACACGGCCGCCGGTCGCGCGCTGTTCGGTGCGTTCGGCATCGTGGTGCTGTCGCTGGCGCTTTGGGTGGTCAACCGCGGACCCACGGCGCTGTGGATCGCCTGTTGTCTGGCGCTGCCGTCGGTGGCGCTGTCGATCGCCGCGGCCCTGCTCGGCAATCCGGCGATGACCGCGTGGGCGCAGCTGCTGGAAAGCCTGCTGTACTTCTATACCGCCGGCAGCCTGATCGCCTACATGCTGCAGGATCATGTGGTCACCCGCGACGAACTCTACGCCGCCGGTGCCACCTTCACACTGCTGGCCTGGGCCTTCGCGTTCGTCTTCGCGGTGTGCCAGCAATGGCTGCCGGGCAGCTTCACCGCGGCCGTGGACGCGTCCTCGCCACGGACCTGGATGGAATTGCTGTACTTGAGCTTCAGCGTGCTCTCCGGCGTGGGCCTGAGCGACGTCGTGCCCGTGCAGCCGTTCGCGCGGGCGCTGGTAATGGTCGAACAGTTCGCGGGCGTGATGTACATCGCCCTGGTGGTGTCGCGGCTGATTGGGCTCAGCGTCACACGTCACATGAGGACATGAACGTGGCGTAAAAAAAGCGCGCCCAGGGGCGCGCAGTCATGGAGCGATTATGTGAGTTCGTCGGCGGAGAGAGAGCCTGAATGCGTCGTCGCGGTTGGCGGCGGCGATGACTAGAGTAGAATCCGGTGACATGTCGCGCTTGGCGACATTCGCTGCCTCGTTTTGCCGAGTTTGCTCGTTGGCTCCCGCCGCGGGGCCACGCGTGGCCGCGTTGCCGCCGCTTCTGCGGCACTTCCGTCACGGCGTTTTCCTTGTTGTCCAACATGTCTTTTCCATCGTCCGCCATACCGACGCTTCCGCAACGGATGCAGGTCGGCGATTGCCTGGTGCTGCTGTCGTTGCGCGAAGTGCACGCGCCGCGCGCGCGCCGGCCGCAGCGGCTCACGCCGAAGGCGATGGGCGTGTTGCGGGTGTTGCTGGCGCAACCGGGCCAAGTGGTGGAACGCGAGGCGCTGTTGGCGCAGGTCTGGCCGGACACGCAGCCGACCAACGACGTGGTGACCCAGGCCGTCACCCAGTTGCGCAAGGCCTTCGCCGCCGGCGTGCGTGGCGAGTCGCCGGTGTACATCGAGACCCTGGCCAAGACTGGCTACCGCCTGGTGGCGCCGGTACAGGCCTTGCCCGATGTCGAGGCCGAGGCTGGCGCGGTTTCGGCTCCGTCGCTGGACACGGACCACGCCGATGACACGGCGGCCCCCGTTGCCCCGGCCATCGCCATCGCCCCTGCGGCGCGGCGGCGTCCGCCGTCATGGCTCGCCGCCGCTGCGGGCGCGGCGGCGATGCTGGTGCTGGCGCTGGCCTTCTGGTGGTGGTTCGCGCGCCCCGCGGCCGAGCCTGCCGACAGCGCCGAGCAGGAGCGCGTGCTGGGCAGCCCCAGCCGGCCGTATCGGCTCATCACCGCCCTGTCCGGATTCAAGCTGGAGCCGGCGCTGTCACCGGATGGTGCGCAGGTGGCGTATGCCGCACGCAGCAACGGCAGCGACGGCACGCAGTTGCTCATCCAGCCGACCAGCGGTGCCACCGGCAGCACCCCTCCGCGCTCGCTCGGGGTGCCGGCCCGTGGCGCGTCCGACCGTCTGCCCGCCTGGTCGCCCGATGGCAAACAGATCGCCTTCGCCCGGCTGGGGTCAGACCGGCAGTGCCGGGTCATGCTGGTCCAGGCCGACGGCCGTGCGCCGTCCCGCGAGGTCGCGCGCTGCGACGACAGCGAGTTGCTCAGCTTCGACTGGACGCCGGACGGCCGCGGCCTGATCTTCGGCAGCATGGCCGGCCGCCAGACCGCACGCGGCATCCGCGTGCTGGACCTGGACAGCGGGCGCTGGACGGCGCTGGACTATCCGGTGGGCGCCGGCGATTTCGATTACGCGCCGCGCTACTCGCCGGACGGCAAATGGATCGCCTTCGTGCGCAATCCGCAGATGGGCGGGCTTTGGCGGGTGCCGGCCGCCGGCGGTATCGCCGAGCCGCTGACCCATGAGTTCGCCGAGATCCGCGGCTGGGACTGGGCGCGCGACGGGGAGGGCATCGTGTTCGGGCGTCGGGTCGATGGCGAGACCCGGCTTTATCGGCTGGATACCCAGACCCGGCGCCTGCGCGACCTGGGCCTGAGCGATGCGCAGGCGCCGCGACTGGCCCGCGATGGTGGCAGCCTGGCGTTCGTGCACCGGCGTCCGCAATTCGCCCTGTACCGCATCCCGGCGCGGGCGACCGATGTGCCGCGCGAACGCCAGCGGTTGTTCGCCTCCACCGGCCGCGACGGGCAGCCGAGCATCGCGCCCGACGGGCGCCAACTCGCCTTCACCTCCGACCGCGACGGCAGCTACGCGCTGTGGTGGGGCGACGTGACCCAGCCGGCCTCGTTGCGACTGATCGAGGGCGTGCGGCCGGAGACCCGGCAGCCGCTGGCGTGGTCGGCGGACAGCCAGGCGCTGCTGGTCAGCGGCCGCGACGCGCAGGGGCACTCGGCGATCTACGAGGTCCGGCCGCAGTCCGGCAGTGTGGCGGCCCTGCCGGTGCCCGCCGGCGAGCCGCTGCAGGCGTTGTACACCGCCGAGCCCGGGCAGTTGCTGGTGCTGCTGGGCGAGAACGGTCGCACCCGCCTGCAGTTGTACGACCGGCGTGCGGTGCCCTGGCGGCCCCTGGCCACCTTGCCGGACGTGTCGCAGATCCGCATCGATCCGGCGAACGGGCAGATCCTGTTCACCCGACTCGCGCGCAGCGGCCTGTGGCGTGCCGATGCCAGCCTGGACCTGGCCAGCGTGCGGGCCGTGGACGACGGCCTGCCCTCGCTGTGGCGCTACCGCAGTTGGGCGGTGGGCGCCGATGGGGCGGTGCACTACCTGTTCCAGACCAGCGAATGCGCCAGCCGCATGGCGCGCATCGACGGGGGCCGCGATGCCAGCGTGTGCCTGGATCGCGACCACTTCAGTGCGATCAACGGCTTCAGCATCGACCCGCGCAGCGGCGACGCCTATGTCGCCCTGGCGGTCGAGGATGGCAGCGAGATCGGCTTCATCCGCATGCGAGAGCAGCCCGAGTGGTTCTCGACGATCTCGCACAACTGGTTGATCCGAAAAGAAAAATAAGCATCGTAAGTTGTTCGTAAGGGCATCGTGGCGATTTCGGACAACTATCGCCAAGACTTCCTGACCTGTCGCCACATTCGGCAAAGACTGCACACCGGTTTACGTCAAACGGGTGCTCGGATGCGGCAATCTTTCCTGGTCGATCATGGACAACAACTGGTGCTGGACGCCGACGACGCCCCGGCCGGGCCTGCCTGCCTGGGCGCGGCGCGCCTGGCCAGCGTGCAGGCGTCGGCGAATGCCTTCACGGTCTGGCTGCAGCTGCGCGGAAGCGCATGGATCGAGGCCAAGGAGGGGCGCTTCGCCCTGCGCCGCGGCCAGTGGCTGGCTTTCGAGCGCGACTCGCGGCCGCTGCTGCAGACCGACCGCGACGGCCTGTGCATCGGCCTGAGCCTGGACGGCGAGGCATTGAAGACCTTGGGGCGGATGGCCGACGAGACCTTGTACGCGGGGCGCGGCGAGCTGTCGCTGCGCGAGACGCGCACCGCCTTGCGGCTGTGGCGGCAGGCGGCGGCGCGGCCCGGCGATGCCTTGGCGATGCGGCCGGTGCTGCTGCACCTGGCTTCCATGCAGGGCGAGTTGTCGCGCCGCGTGCAGCGTTGCCCGGGGCGCTCGCGGATGCGCAAGCGCCAGGTGTTCGGGCGCATGCAGCGCGCGCGGCTGTATCTGGACGGCCATCGCGACCGCGTGGTGCGGATCAGCGAACTGGCGGAACTGACCAACTTCTCCGGCTGGTACCTGTCCAAGACGTTCCAGACCCTGTACGAGGAAAGCCCGCAGGCGCTGTCGGCGCGCCTGCGCCTGGAGCGTGCGGCGGACCTGCTGCGCGACACCACGATGATGATCGGCGAGGTGGCCGCCGCCAGCGGATTCGACAACTGCTGCAGCTTCGCGCGGGCGTTCCGTGCGCGTTTCGGGGTCTCCGCCTCGCAATATCGTCATGGTGGTCCCGTGCCGCCAGAATCGGCAAAGTCTGCAGGCGGCAGCGGCAAAGCAGCCGCGCTCACCGGAACGTAACGTGCCGAGGGCGTCTTAACACGCCCCTAACGTTACCCTGGAGAGATTGATGAACCTTCGCACTCCCGCAGTGCGGCTGGGCTTGCTGCCCGCCAGCATCGCGATCGCGTTGACGCCGGCGATTGCCGGCGCGCAAGAAGCCGCCGCCTCGTCCACCACCACGCTGGACCGGATCGAAATCACCGGTTCGCGCATCCGCAGCGCCGACGTCGAAACCCAGCAGCCGATCCTGACCCTGGACCGCCAGGCGCTGGAGCGCCAGGGCTACACTTCGGTCGCCGACGTGCTGCAGAACCTGACCTCGGCCGGTTCCCCGGCCATCTCGCGCGCCGACGCGCTGGCGTCCGGCGAAAACGTCGGCGGCTACTACGTCGACCTGCGCAACCTCGGTGCCGAGCGCACCCTGGTGCTGCTGAACGGCAAGCGCCTGGGCGCCACCACCTCCGGCCTGCAGGACCTGAGCCAGGTGCCGATGGCGGCCATCGAGCGCATCGAAGTGCTGAAGGACGGCGCCTCGTCGATCTACGGTTCCGACGCCATCGCCGGCGTGGTCAACATCATCACCCGCAAGCGCTTCGACGGCGCCGAGGTTTCCGCAGAGTTCGGCCAGTTCGGCGAAGGCGACGGCAAGACCTCGCAGTACTCCTTCACCATCGGCACCCAGGGCGAGCGCGGTGGCGTGGCGCTGACCGCCGAGTACTCCAAGCAGGATCCGGTGTTCGCCAAGAACCGTTGGTTCAGCCGCGATGGCAGCCGCGGGCCGAACTCCACCCCGAGCAGCTGGAGCCCGATCAGCCAGAACGGCAGCTGGTGCAACCCGCTGACCGTGGATTGCTCCGATCCGAGCGTGGCGGTGTGGCAGACCCTGAACCAGGGCGGCAACCCGAACAATCCGGCCGACTATCACCCGCTGACGGCGGCCGAGCGCGCCAACTCCAACCAGCAGATGATGGTGCAGACCGGCATCGAGCGTAAGTCGGTGTTCGCCAACGCGAACTACGACCTGACCGACTCCATCGTCTTCAACGCCGACGTGCTCTACAACGAGCGCACCACCGATCAGCAGATCGCCGGCTATCCGTACCAGTCCGCCGCATTCGGCACCCCGCTGGCTGCCGACAGCGCGTTCAACCCGATCGGCCAGGACATCGACTTCCGCCGCCGCCTGTGGGAAGTGCCGCGCACCACCGAGAGCAAGCTGAAGACCACGCGCTTCGCGCCGACCATCAGCGGCTCCTTCGAGTTCGCCGACAAGACCTGGGACTGGGACGTCGGTGCGCTGTGGAACCGCAACGAGAGCACCAAGACCGGTCACGGCGACATGAGCCTGATCGCGGCGCGCCAGGCGCTGGGTTCGTCCTTCATCAACGCCAACGGCGTCGCCCAGTGCGGCACCGCCGCCGCGCCGGTGTCGCTGAGCAGCTGCCGTCCGTGGAACCCGCTGCTGCCGTACGGCGTGGCCGGCCCGGGCTCGCTGGCCGATCCGGACACCCAGGCCTTCCTGTTCCCGTACTTCACCGACACCGGCCTGACCAAGACCACCAGCTACACCGCCAACCTGAGCGGCACCCTGGCGACGCTGCCGGCGGGCGACCTCGGCGTTGCGGTCGGCTACGAGCACCGCAAGGAAGAAGGCCGCTTCTCGCCGGACGCCTTCGCGCAGTCGGGTGAGAGCACCGGCCTGGGCGCCAAGACCACCTCCGGCAACTACGATCTGGACGAGTTCTACCTCGAGTTGAACGTGCCGATCCTGGCCGACATGGCGTTCGCCAAGCAGCTGACCCTGAACCTGGCCAGCCGCTACTCGGACTACAGCAACTTCGGCGACACGGTGAACTCCAAGTTCGGCTTCACCTGGAAGCCGATCGACGAGCTGCTGGTCCGCGGCACCTACGCCGAGGGCTTCCGCGCTCCGACGATCAGCGATCTGTACGGCGGCCTGAGCAGCAGCTTCGAGTCGTATGTCGATCCGTGCGGCATCGGCGCGCCGAACAGCGTCAACGGCAATGCGGCGTGTTCCGCGGCCGGCGTGCCGGTCGGCTACACCCAGCTGGGCCAGGGCTACGTGCCGTGCACCACCTATCCGTGCCAGACCCCGGACGAGTTCATCAGCGGCTCCAACCCGAACCTGAAGCCGGAAACCTCCACCAGCAAGACCGCCGGTCTGGTGTGGAGCCCGCGCTGGGTGCAGGGCCTGGACATCTCGCTGGATTGGTACCGCTACGAGATCAAGGACATGATCATCGCCGATAGCGTGGACCGCATCCTGCGCGACTGCTACGTGCTGGGCAATGCCGAGCGCTGCGCCGGCGTGACCCGCGCCGCCGACGGCCACATCTCGGCGATGACCTACGGCGTGGCCAACCTGGGCCAGATGGAGACCGAAGGCTACGATCTGGGCATCCGCTACCGTCTGCCGGAAATGGCGTTCGGCAAGATCATGATCGACTGGCAGACCAGCTACGTCAGCAAGTACGACGAAGCCGGCCAGAACGCCGCGGGCGACAACATCACCATCGGTCGCGTGGGCGAGCCGGGCATCTTCCGCGTGCGCTCCAACCTGGGCGTGAACTGGACGCTGGGCGACTTCGGTGTGAACTACACCCTGCGCTACTACTCCGGCATGAAGGAAAGCTGCATCTCGCTGGCCACGGACTACTGCGATGCGCCGGACCACTTCGCCAACGGCGAATCCGATCCGCTGCGTCACACCGGTTCCAACACCTTCCACGACCTGCAGGTCAACTGGAAGGCGCCGTGGGATGCGACGATCGCCCTCGGTGCGAACAACGTGTTCGACCACCGCGGTCCGCTGATGTACTCGGCCCCGGACAGCAGCTTCGCCTACTACGGCGGCTTCGACATCGGTCGCTACGTGTACATGAAGTACACCCAGCGCTTCTGATCGAGCTGTTCGCGTAACACGAAGACGGGCCGCAAGGCCCGTCTTTTTTTGTTCACCCAACTGAGGGGAGACAGGCACACGGCCGACCCGATAAGGTTGGGGTTGTCGAGACAGCCGCGACGGCGCCTACGTTTTCCTCAAGATCCGCGCCGTCTTGCCTGGTGTTGGGAGGGACATCTTTGATTTCTGGTATGAGCGCGGCGGCCCGCCTGGGCAATGTGTCGCCGTGCCCATGGCGGCTACCGTTCTACCAAAGCAATCGGTTGAGGCTGGCGTACTCGATGCCAGCGCGGGGCACGCTGGAAAAGTTGCCGGCCAGGAAGTCTTCGACACTGTTCACGCCGGCACCGAAAGCGTGCTGGAACAGCGCCGGGCCGGCGCTGATCCGACGCACACCGGCCTCGCGCAATGCCAGCAGCGACGGTAGCCCGGGAACCGTCATTACGTTGAGCGGCATCGCGACCTTTGCCGCGATCTCGGCAATTTCCTTGATATCGGTGATGCCCGGCACGAAGCCGCCGTCTGCACCTGCGTCCCGGTAGCAAGACAAGCGATGGATCGCCATGTCCACCGCATCACGCCCGGAAGCGAGGCCGCGCAAGTAAACGTCGGTGCGTGCGTTGATGAACAGCGGTGTGTCGCCGAGAGCCTGACGGGCCATGCGGATCTTCTCAATCAACAGCTCGGGCGTACCCGCACCATCTTCCAGGTTGATCCCAACCGCACCGATGGCCGCGATTTCCTTCGCCAGCTCCGCCACGGCGTGCGGGTCGTCGCTATAACCGTCCTCCAGATCGATACTGACCGGAACTGACGAGACACGGGCAATGGCGCGTACCTGATGCAATAGTGCATCGAGCGGTAGTGCACCGCCATCGGCATAGCCGCAAGCCCAGGCCAGAGCCGCACTGCTGGTGCCGATAGCCGGAGCGCCTGCCCGTTGCCAGAGTGCTGCGCTGACGGCATCCCAAGCGTTGGCGATTAACAGGGGGGTGTTGGTGCGATGAAGGTCTAAAAACCTGAAAAAAGCGGGTGCGCTCATGACGTGTTGCCTTAGGCGGGCGAGTGGCCGAAATGTGGCATCGGCCGCGCTAAGTGTCGTGCCATTTTCGGACATCAACCTCGACAAACCGAAGCCTTACCTAAGGCTTGAACTAGGTCATCTTGGCCGCGCCAGCGGACAAGCTCGGCTTGAATGCATCATCAGGCAACTGCACTTGTAGCTGCCCGCACCTATGCGATTGGCGGGGCATGCCATCACCGGGCAGGCCGCGGACACGTGTTGGCGCGAGTGCACCAGCGCGTCGTGCTGCCGCTGCAACGCCTGCAGCATCCGCTCTCGGTGTACGAGGCCTTGCTGGACATGGCGCGATGGGCCTGCAGCACGAGCGCATTGCCGAGGTGTACGAGCAGATCAAGCTCGCCAGGCTGGGCAGCGACTGGCCCGCTCTGGTGCAGCACGCGGTGCGCGAGGGCGCCAGCTTCGCCGACTTCCTGGAGCGTGCGCTCGCGCGCGAGCAGGCGGCCCGCGCACGCCAAGGTGGGTCTTACGCCGAGGTCAGCCCCATCAGGTTTTCGGCGTGCTCGCGCCAGGTCGGCAGCTTGCTCAGCATGCCGGTCTTGGACAGGTACTCCTCGTCCACCTCCGAGCCGCTGGCCAGGGCCATCGCCACGTGTACCGCGCCGGTGACCCAGAAGCTGCGGGTGCTGGAGCGCTGCGGCTGGCGATGGAAGGCCACCGCCTCGATGATCGGCATCGGCAGGCCCCACAGGCCAAGCAGGTAGGCACCGGCCTCGGCGTGGCCCGGGCGGGCGTCGTCGGCATCGGTGGGCGGCTCGCGCTCGTCGCGCACGCCCGGCAGCAACAGGCCGATGTCGGCCAGCAGCGCCGCGGTCGAGCCCAGTTCGACGCTGGACGCCGGCAGCATCTTCGCGGCCAGCTTGGACGCCAGCAGCGAGCGCTGCTGCAGCGCGTTGCGCTCGGCGTTGGACAGCGCCTGCACCGAGAACACTTCGCTGGCCAGCACCAGGTCGCGCAGGGTGGCGGTACCCAGGCGGGTCACGGCGGTGCGCAGGTCGGAAATGGTGCGGCCGTTGGAGAAGAACGCCGAATTGCACAGTTGCAGCACCTTGGCCGCGATCGCCGGGTCGGCCGAGACCAGCTTGGCCAGGTCGGCGGCGTTGCTGCCTTCGTCCTGCTCGAGCGCGTGCATCAGGCTCAGGTACAGATGCGGCGGCGAGGGCAGCTTCTCGATGCGGCCGATGCTGGAGCGCAGACGCGGGTTGCCCAGCAGTTCCTGCAGTTCTTCCAGGCTGGTGACCGCCTCCAGCAGCATCTCCGGCGACAGCGGCAGCGGCAGGAACCGGTGCGCCACGCCGATGATCCGCGCCGGCGGCGCACGGTTGCTCTGTTCGGCCTCGATCAGCGCGATGCGGATGGTTTCCGGGCTCAGCGTGCGGATCTGGCCGAGCAGGGTGGCGGTGGTCAGGTCCGGCAGCGTCGGCGCGGCGATCACCGCATCCAGGCGCACGGTGGCTGCCGCGGCGATCGCGGCATTGCCGTCGGCGACGCTCTGGACCTGCCAGTCGTCGCCCAGATCGCGAATGTATTCAGTGACTTCGGACGGAAGGCTGGCTTCGTCGCCGACGAACAGGATGCGCAAGAGACTGTCCCCCAAGAAGAGCCGGATCGCGGACGGACCGGGCTCGGTGATGCCATGACGCAATGTACCGCAAACCCCGAAGCGCGGCGCCCCGGCAACGGCAAAACGTGAAACGGATCAGCCACGGCGGGGCAGGCGCCCCGCCACGGCCGCGCGGCTCAGGCGCCGGCTTCGTAACGGGCCACGGACTCGCGCAGGATGCGCTTGGCTTCCTCGGCGTTGCCCCAGCCGTCGAGCTTGACCCACTTGCCCTTCTCCAGGTCCTTGTAGTGCTCGAAGAAGTGGCCGATGCGCTCCATCCAGTGGCCCGAGACCTGGGCGATGTCCTCGATGTGGGCGTAGCCCTCGAACACCTTGGCCACCGGCACCGCCAGGATCTTCTCGTCGCTGCCGGCCTCGTCGCTCATCTTCAGCACGCCGACCGGGCGGCAGCGCACCACGCAGCCGGGCACCAGGGGCAGCGGCAGCACCACCAGCACGTCGGCCGGGTCGCCGTCGCCGCACAGGGTGTTGGGCACGTAGCCGTAGTTGCAGGGGTAGCGCATCGGGGTGGAGAGGATGCGGTCGACGAAGATGGCGCCGCTGGCCTTGTCCACTTCGTACTTGACCGGCTCGGAATCCTTGGGGATTTCGATGACGACGTTGATTTCTTCCGGCAGGTTCTTGCCGGAGGTGACCAGTTCCAGACCCATGCGCTAGCTCCAGTGGAGTGGCTTCTAAAGAGGCAGGCATTCTAGTCGGTTGGCTGTTGCAATGCAGCGCACGGCGCTTCGGAGGATTCCTACAGCGGTTTCGGACTCCATACCGGCCCGCATGGGGCGCATTCCGATGGTGCGGGTCCTCGGGGGCGGCGACCCTGTGGCCACTGTCCCCCATCAAGGAGCAAGACGATGAACGGAATCCGGCGATCGATATGGCCGCTGCTGGCGGTGCTGGTCCTGGCCTGCGGCGCTGCGCAGGCGCAGCAGGCGGCGCCGAGGTATGTCGATGCGATGGACTACCCGGCGCCCGGCGAGGGCTGGGAGGCGTTCGCCGACCTGGAGCGACGGCTGGCGCACGACTTCGACCAGCTCTGCGGCGACACCTTCTGCGAAGGCGACTACAGCGACTACCGGCCGCTGCGCTATCGCTGCTCGGTGCGCCAGCGCGACGGGGTGGTTGGGGAGTGCCTCTGGAGCTTCGCCGCCAGCGAGGCCAGTATCGACCCCGACACCGGTCGGGTCGTGGTCGATGCGCGGCTGTGGCACTGCCCCACGCCGTTGCAACCGCAGACCCGGTTGCACGCGCTGTACGCGGCGCTGTCGGGCGAGCGGTCACTGTTCGCGCCGCTGCCGCACAGCGAGCGCAGCATCAACGACGGGTTGATCGACTGCCTGTAGCTGGCCGCCACGACGCGCCGTGTGCAGCGGGCGCAGGCATGTCGCCGGCGCCCGCTGTCCCTGCGGCTACAGCAGCGGCACCAGCAGCAGCGCCACGATGTTGATGATCTTGATCAGCGGGTTGATCGCCGGGCCGGCCGTGTCCTTGTACGGGTCGCCAACCGTGTCGCCGGTCACCGCGGCCTTGTGCGCCTCGCTGCCCTTGCCGCCGAAATGGCCGTCCTCGATGTACTTCTTGGCGTTGTCCCAGGCGCCGCCGCCGGTGGTCATGGAGATCGCCACGAACAAACCGGTGACGATGGTGCCGATCAGCAGGCCGCCGAGCGCGCGCGGGCCCAGCAGCAGGCCGACCACGATCGGCACCGCCACCGGCAGCAGCGACGGCACGATCATTTCGCGGATCGCCGAGCGGGTCAGCATGTCCACCGCGCGGTCGTACTGCGGCTTGCCGGTGCCCTGCATGATGCCGGGGATCTCGCGGAACTGGCGCCGGACTTCCTCGACCACCGCACCGGCGGCACGGCCCACCGCTTCCATCGCCATCGCGCCGAACAGGTAGGGGATCAGGCCGCCGATCAGCAGGCCGATGATCACCGTGTGGTCGGACAGGTCGAAGGCGAAGGTCTCGGTGGGATGCGCGGCGCGCAGGTTGTGGGTGTAGTCGGCGAACAGCACCAGCGCCGCCAGCGCCGCCGAGCCGATCGCATAGCCCTTGGTCACCGCCTTGGTGGTGTTGCCGACCGCGTCCAGTGGGTCGGTGACCGCGCGTACCTCCGGCGGCAGTTCCGCCATCTCGGCGATGCCGCCGGCGTTGTCGGTGATCGGGCCGTAGGCGTCCAGCGCCACGATCATGCCGGCCATCGACAGCATCGCGGTGGCGGCGATGGCGATGCCGTACAGGCCCGACAGCGCGAACGCGCCCCAGATCGCCGCGCACACCGCGATCACCGGCAGCGCGGTGGACTTCATCGAGATACCCAGCCCGGCGATGATGTTGGTGCCGTGGCCGGTGGTCGAGGCCTGCGCCACGTGCTGCACCGGCTTGTACTGGGTGCCGGTGTAGTACTCGGTGATCCACACGATCAGTCCGGTCAGCGCCAGGCCGATCAGCGCGCAGCCGTAGAGCTTGCCGGCACCGGCGGCGGTGTCGCCCATCAGTTGCTGGGTCACCGGCCAGAACGCCAGCGCCGCCAGCACCGCCGAGACCACCACGCCCTTGTACAGCGCGCCCATGATCGAACCGCCCGGGCGCACGCGCACGAAGAAGGTGCCGACGATCGAGGCGACGATCGACACCCCGCCCAGCACCAGCGGATACAGCACCGCGTTGCGCCCGGCCTCGGCGGCCATCAGCCCGCCCAGCAGCATCGTCGCGATCACCGTGACCGCGTAGGTCTCGAACAGGTCGGCGGCCATGCCGGCGCAGTCGCCGACGTTGTCGCCGACGTTGTCCGCGATCACCGCCGGGTTGCGCGGGTCGTCCTCGGGAATGCCGGCCTCGACCTTGCCGACCAGGTCCGCGCCGACGTCGGCGCCCTTGGTGAAGATGCCGCCGCCCAGGCGCGCGAAGATCGAGATCAGCGAACTGCCGAAGGCCAGGCCGACCAGCGCATGCAGGCTGTCGCCCACGCTGTGGCCCAGCCACTGCAGCAGGCCGTAGTAGCCGGCCACGCCGATCAGGCCCAGCCCCACCACCAGCATGCCGGTGATCGCGCCGCCGCGGAACGCCACGGCCATCGCCGGGGCCAGCCCGCGCCGCGCCGCCTCCGCGGTGCGCACGTTGGCCCGCACCGACAGGTTCATGCCGATGTAGCCGGCGACGCCGGACAGCACCGCGCCGATCGCGAAGCCCCCGGCGGTGTACCAGTTCAGGAAGACGCCGACCAGTACCAGCAGCACCGCGCCGGCGATGGCGATGGTCAGGTATTGGCGGTTGAGGTAGGCGCGGGCGCCTTCCTGGATCGCATCGGCGATCTGCCGCATGCGTTCGTTGCCGGCGGGTTGCGCCAGGATCCAGCGCGTGGAGACGATGCCGTACAGCACCGCCAGAGCCGCGCACGCCAGTGCCACGGTGACCGCATATCGTTCCAGCATGACCCCTCCCAAGGATGTGGATGGCGCCCAAGCGTTGGACGTACCGCGGGATCACACCGTAGGAGCTGAAGCATGCAACGACTCCGCGGCCACAACGCGCGCCGCTGGTGCGTATCGCAATGTCATCTGGCCTGGACGTGGGCGAGTATGCGCCTGGCTCGGTGATGCCGCCAGCGACCAGGCAGGGCGTCGCAGTTTTGGCGTCCGGTTCAGTCTGCGCATGGCAGCGTGGCGCATCGCTTCCCAGGAGCCCTCCGATGCACACGACGCTTTCCCCAAGGCTGCGCGCACGCGCTTCGATCCTGGCACTCGGCCTGTGCGCGCTGGCGCCGCTGGCCGCCGTGGCCGCCGATCCCACCCCGGAGCTGCAGCGCCCGGCCAGCGCGCCGCAGGCGGTCGGGGTGGTGCACACCATCCGCCAGATCCCCGAGGCCTGCGTGCGCTTCGAGGGCGAATACACCGGCGATGCGGCGCAGCCCTACCGGTTCTCCGCGGTGCGCAGCAGCCCCACCTGCCAGCCGCGCGCCAAGCTGGTCGAGTTCGACCAGGCCAGGCCCAGCGAGGCCACCGGCTGGAAGTTCAACGACCTGATCCGCGTGCCCAGCGCCGCCTGTCCCTCGCAGCAGGCGGTGGTGCGGGTGTGGCGCAAGCCGGTCGCGCTGAACACCGAGCGCGATGGCCAGGGGCAGTCGCGCATCTATCTCGAAGAGGCCAAGCAGCAGGCGGCCGCCGGCAAGGTCCCGCAGGTGCCGCAGTTCACCGCGCAGATGACCGTGGAGGGCAAGGCCTGCCGCTGAGTCTCGGCGCGTGGCGGCTTTTCGCCGCGCGCGGCATCCCCAATTGGTTCGGGCGAGATTTGCGGGACGTCGCCCGCTGCGTGCCTGCTTAAGCGCCGCCGCCGATGCCATGCATGGACATCGGCGGGTGCGGCGCGCGTCCTCGCCTGGTGCGATGCGCATGCTCGCAAGCTTCATCGCGTCCAGCGCCGCTGGCGGCTGTCTCGGACTGTCGCGCCCGGCCGATGCGCACTGCTGTTGTTTCAGGTGTACGGTTCGGCGCGTGGGCGCATCCGAGGCGGTGCAGGCCTAGCGCGCCGCTTCCGGCCTTTGTCGCCGCCGCCGCAACCATTCGTCGGCAACCTCGCCCATGCTCTTGGGCACGCCGTCCTTGATCCACGCCATGAAGCCGCGATCGAACTTGAACTCGGCGCCGCATGTGTCGCTGAGGAAGCGGCGCACCGCCTGCGTATTCCGATAGGTCCTGTCGACCGGCGTCGCGCGTGTGATCGGGCCGTTGTGCCAATCGAAGCTCATCTCGTTACCTTGACGATCGTGCGCGCCGGTCGCGGTCTTGTCTTTCGTCGCTCTCCTGGCAATAGTACTGCACGCGCGAAAAGGTCCGAGCATCCATGCGATTTCAATCGATTGTCGGCGGCTTGTTGTTGCTGACGGCGGCGACAGCCGCGAGCACCGCTGCGATGCCTTCCGCCACGGCCTTGCCGGCCAAGCCGGATGCGCCCGCGCCGGATGCGGCGGCGCGCGTCCAGGCCGCCAACGACCAGTCCGTCCAGGACGCCATGCATGGTCGCTATCTGGATGCCTCGTTCGGCCTGCTGGCGCATCTCGGCGTGGCCTCGGCGGGCGATATCCAGGATGCGGACGTGTTCGACCAATGGGCGCAGGTGATGTCGTGCATGACCGGCATGCCGACGTTCAATCCGGCGAAGGCGGCCGATTTCCATGTGCCCGAAGAACAGCTCGCCGACCTGCGCGCCGCGCACGGCGTTGCCGCGCTCGCGGAGATCGTGCGCCGCGCGCGCCGCACCAGCATCGTGATCCTCGACGAGAACCATCTCGATCCGCGCGGCCGCGCGTTCGGGCTGGAGGTCGCGCGCGCCTTGCGCCCGCTCGGCTACACCGTGCTGGCGGCCGAGGCGTTGAAGCGCGATGCCGACGATGCGGTCTCGCGCGACAAGATGGCGGCGCTCTCGAAGGACGGCTACCCACGGCAGACGAGCGGCTACTACCTGCACGATCCGGTCTTCGCCGATTTCCTGCGCCAGTCGCTCGCGCTGGGCTACCGTCTGGTGTCGTACGAAACCACGCGCACGGACTACGCCGCCGATCCCGGCCAGGCCCAGGCGCAGCGGGAGCAGGACCAGGCCGACAACCTCATCCGGCGCGCGCTTGAGCACGCTCCCGCCGGCAAGATCCTGATCTATGCCGGCGAACACCATGCCGCCGAACGGCCGATCGCCGCAGAGGGCGGAAAGGTCGAGATGATGGCGCAGCGGCTCAAGCGTGCCACGGGCATCGATCCGCTGACGATCGACCAGGCGGGTCTGTCGCCGATCCCGATGAATCGGCCCGACGCCGACCTGTACGCCATCGCCGAACCCAAGACGCACGGCCGATCTGTGGTCCTGATGCGGCACGGCAAGCCGCTGACGGTGGGCCTGCTCGCCGGTTCGGTGGATCTGCAGGTCGTGCATCCGCGCACGACGCTCGTCGCCGGGCGTCCGCAATGGCTGGCGGGCATGGGCCGCACGCCGAGTCCGATCCCGCAGGCGCTGTTGCCGACCGCCGGCACCCGCCTGGTCCAGGCCTTCGTCGCGCGCGAGGGCGACGACGCGATCGCGCTGGACCAGGTGCTGGTCGTGCCGGGAACCGCAGCTCCAGCGTTGATGCTGCCGTCGCTGCCGGTTCGATACGCCGTGCAGGAACGCGACGCGCGTTGAGGCCGACGACGCGTTGGACTGGATCCATTCCAGCCGCGTTGACCGGCGCTAGGCAGTCGTGAGGACGCGCGGCGCGCGGGGGCCGGAGACGGCAAGCCCGATGAGAAGCGAACCCGCTGCGTTCGCTGCGGCTTTCGCAAACGCGTTCGCGGTCGGTGATGCCATGCTCCAGGCACCACGCGCGCACCGGCGCGAGCCGATGCGTCGCCATGGCCGGCGCGCCGGGCGGGTCAGCCCTCCCAGGCCGGCAGCTTCTTCTTCACCGCCACGTTCTTCAGCGCCACGTACTTGGGCAGACCATCCGTGCCGTAGGGCAGCGGCGCTTCGCCGCGGATCAGCGGCTGCAGATAGCGGCGCGCCTTCTCGGTGATGCCGAAGCCGTCCTTGCGCAGGAATCCGGCGGGCATCTTCTTCTCGTGGTTGGCGACCTTGTGCAGTGGCGCCGCCTCGATCTTCCAGCGGTAGGGCGCATCGCTGCTGCGCACGATCGCCGGCATCACCGCGTTCATGCCCTTCAGCGCGAACTGCACCGCGGCCTTGCCGACCGCCTGCGCCTGCTCCCAGTCGGTACGGGAGCCGAGGTGGCGAGCCGAACGCTGCAGGTAGTCGGGCAGGGTCCAATGCACCTTGTAGCCGAGCTCGGCCTTGACCTTGCCGGCCAGGTAGGACGCCACGCCGCCGAGCTGGCTGTGTCCGAACGCATCGGTGCCGCCGCCGGCATCGGCGACGAAGCGCCCGTCGGCGGTCTGGATGCCTTCGCTGGCCACCACCACGCACCAGCCGACCTTGTCCACCACCTTGCGCACCTGCGCCAGGAACGCGGCTTCGTCGTAGGCGCGTTCGGGGAACAGGATGATCTGCGGCGCGTCGTCCGGCGATTGCGCGGCCAGTCCGGCGGCGGCGGCCAGCCAGCCGGCATGGCGGCCCATGGCTTCGTAGACAAATACCTTGGTCGAGGTCTCGGCCATCGCCGCCACGTCCAGCGCCGCCTCGCGCACCGACACCGCGGTGTACTTGGCCGCCGAGCCGAAGCCCGGGCAGGTGTCGGTGACCGCCAGGTCGTTGTCGATGGTCTTGGGCACGCCGATGCAGTGCAGCGGGTAGCCGAACGCCTGCGCCAGCTGCGAGACCTTCCAGGCGGTGTCGGCCGAATCGTTGCCGCCGTTGTAGAGGAAGTAGCGCACGTCGTGCGCCTGCAGCACCTGCAGCAGGCGCTCGTACTTGGCGCGGTCGGCCTCCAGCGACTTGAGCTTGTAGCGGCACGAGCCGAACGCGCCGCCGGGGGTGTGGGCCAGCGCGGCGATGGCCGCCGCCGACTCCTTGGAGGTGTCGATCAGGTCCTCGCGCAGCGCGCCGAGGATGCCGTTGCGCGCGGCCAGCACCTTGACCTTGCGCGCCCGCGCTTCGCCGATGACGGCGGCGGCGCTGGCGTTGATGACGGCGGTGACGCCGCCGGACTGGGCGTACAGCAGGGTGCCTTGGGCCATGGTCGGGGTTCGCTCCTGGGGTGGGGACATTGCCGGGACATTGCCCGGATGCGGTAAGCTGGGGATCTAGCGGTGCAGCGCAGGCGTGGCCCCGAGTCTAACGCCGCCGGCCGCGCACGGTACTTTCCTCGAGGAGTCAGGTTGATGCGATTGGTTCTGTTGGGACCGCCCGGATCGGGCAAGGGCACGCAGGCGGCCCGCCTGAAGGACAAGCTGCAGATCCCGCACATTTCCACCGGCGATCTGCTGCGCGCCGAAGTCGCCGCCGGCACCCCGCTGGGCGTGCAGGCCAAGGAAGTGATGGCGCGTGGCGACCTGGTCTCCGACGACATCCTGCTGGGCATGCTCGAATCGCGCCTGGGCCGCGACGACGTCGCCAACGGTTTCATCCTCGACGGCTACCCGCGCAACCTGGCGCAGGCCTCGGCGCTGGACGAACTGCTGGCCAAGATCGGCCAGCCGCTGGACGCGGTGGTGCAGTTGGACGTGGCCAACGAACTGCTGGTCGAGCGCATCGCCGGCCGCGCCAAGGCCGAAGGCCGCGAGGACGACAATCCCGAGTCGGTGCGCAAGCGCCTGCAGGTCTACACCGATTCGACCGCGCCGGTGATCGGCTTCTACGACAAGCGCGGCACGCTGGCGCGGGTCGATGGCGTCGGCTCGCTGGACGAGGTACTCGCCCGCATCCTGGCGGCGATCGGCCGCTGAGGCGGCACGCACGCCGGCGCCCGCAACCGGGCGCCGGACGTGCAGATGGCGCGGCATCCCGACGCTTGCGCGTCTCCCAGTCACGACGCGCAGCACCCGTAGGAGCGGCTTCAGCCGCGACGGGCTTTACCGGAAATGCGCATCGCGGCTGAAGCCGCTCCCACGACGGTAAGGACATGTCCCGCGGTGCCGCGGCGCAGCGAGTGATCGGCCGTGGGCGCGCATGCCGCTTGCCATCAGGCCGGGCTTGGTAAAAGAAGGTGCCAGCGAACGGGCTTGCTCGGGGCCCCACGACATGAGCTCCCTTGGGGATGGTCTCTTGGGGAGTAGAACCACAGGGTGTCGAGGCTGGCCCGTTCATTCTCGGCGTCGGCTCCCGACTTGCCTATCGGGGACTTTCCTCAGCGGATGTGGGGGATTCCCTACTTGACGGCGCAGCGAGGTGCTTGCCCCTAAGCGGTCCCACGCGGAGGCCTGTCACGGCCAACGGCCGGCACATCGCCGGTTTGCGTGCGTCGGGGGATCGGCGACAATCGGGCCATGAGCAAGATCCATATTCTCGGCATCGCCGGTACGTTCATGGGCGGTGTCGCCGCGCTGGCGCGCGAACTCGGCCATGCGGTCGAAGGCAGCGACCAGGCGATCTACCCGCCGATGTCCACGCAGCTGGAACACCTGGGCATCGCGCTGAAGCAGGGCTACCTGCCCGAGCACATCGCCGCGGACTGCGACCAGGTGATCGTCGGCAACGCGCTGTCGCGCGGCAACGCGGCGGTGGAGGCGGTGCTCGACGCCGGGCGCGCCTACACCTCCGGCGCGCAATGGTTGAGCGAGCAGGTGCTGCCGGGGCGCGACACCCTGGCGGTGGCCGGCACCCACGGCAAGACCACCACCACCAGCATCCTGACCTGGCTGCTGCAGGCGGCCGGGCGCGAGCCGGGCTTTCTGATCGGCGGTGTGGCCGAGGACTTCGGCGTGTCCGCGCGGCTGGGGCGTGCGGCTACCGAACCCGCAGCCGGCGCTGCGCGCCACCTTCTCCCGGGGGGAGAAGGACAGCAGGGGCCGGACCTTGCGGAGCGGCCGCTGTTCGTCGTCGAGGCCGACGAGTACGACACCGCGTTCTTCGACAAGCGCAGCAAGTTCGTGCACTACCGGCCGCTGGTGGCGATCCTCAACAACCTCGAATACGACCACGCCGACATCTTCCCCGACGTCGCCGCGATCCAGCGCCAGTTCCACCATCTGGTGCGGACCGTGCCGCGCCGCGGCCGGTTGATCGTCAACGGCGAGGACGTGCATTTGCGCGAGGTGCTGGCGATGGGCTGCTGGACCCCGGTCGAGCGCTTCGGCTTCGATCCCGGCTTCGACTGGAGCGCGCGCCTGATCGCCGCCGATGGCAGCCGCTTCGCGGTGCTGCACCAGGGCCGCGAACTGGGCGAGGTGGAATGGCCGCTGCTCGGCCGCCACAACGTGATGAACGCGCTGGCCGCGCTGGCCGCCGCCCATGCGGTGGGCGTGGCGCCGGCGCAGGTGATGCCGGCGCTGGCGCGCTTCCGCAGCGTCAAGCGGCGTCTGGAAGTGCTCGGCCATGCGCAGGGCATCACTGTGTACGACGACTTCGCCCATCATCCCACCGCCATCCGCACCACCCTGGAAGGCCTGCGCGCGAAGGTCGGCGCGGCGCGCATCGTGGTGGCGATGGAGCCGCGCAGCAATTCGATGCGGCTGGGCGCGCATGCCGACGCGCTGGCGCCGGCGCTGGACGCCGCCGACGCGGTGGTGTTCCTGCAGCGGCCGGAGTTGGCCTGGGACGCCGGCAAGGTGATCGCCGCGGTGCGCGGCGAGGCCTGCGCGGCGGCCGACGTGGACGGCTTGCTGGCCGCGCTGCAGGCGCAGGCGCGCGCCGGCGACCATGTGGTGTTCATGTCCAACGGCGGCTTCGACGGCGCGCCGCGGCGCTTCCTGGCTGCGCTGCAATGAGTGCGGCCGGGCACGGCGGAGCCGGCGCGTGAGCCCGCAGCGGACCACGCTGCCCCTGTTCCCGCTGCACGCGGTGCTGCTGCCCGGCGCCGCGATCAAGCTGCGGGTGTTCGAGCGCCGCTATCTGGACCTGGTCCGCGAATGCGGGCGCACCGACAGCGGCTTCGGCGTGTGCCTGATCCTGGACGGTAGCGAGACCGGTGCCCCGGCGGTGCCGGCGGCGTTCGGCACCGAGGCGCGCATCGTCGATTTCGATGTCGGCGCCGACGGCGTGCTGGTGCTGAGCCTGCGCGGCGCGCGGCGCTTCCACGTGCTGCGCAGCCGGGTCCGCGACAACGGCCTGGTGGTCGGCGACGTGGAATGGCGCGAGGCCGATGGCGACGACGAACTGCGTCCGCAGCACGCGCTGTTGGCGACGGTACTCGACAGCATTCTCGACCAGGCCGCCGCGGTGTATCCGCTGGCCGGTCCGCGCCAGCTCGACCTGGCCGCCTGGGTCGGCTGGCGCATGGCCGAACTGCTGCCGCTGGACGAGCGCCAGCGCCTGTCGCTGCTGCAGGAAGACGACCCGCACGCGCGGCTGGATCAGTTGCTGGCCTGGATTCCCTGAGCCAGGCAGGCGAGGGCGGCTGCGCCGTCCTGGTCTGCATGCGGAACACGGCGGCCGGCTTAGCCACGGCCGAGTGCCCAGCAACCACGATCGCCGCGCGCTGCACTCGCGCAGCGGCCAGGGCGCCGGCCTGTGCCCCGGCATTCGGCATTCAGCGCGCCGCTAGCAGGCGCAGGCCACGCTTGGCAGCGATCGGCGGCCGCGCCCGGCTGCCGGCAACGGCATCCCGCCCTGGCGGCCTGATGTCCTGTCCACGCACGATCGAGGACTTCGTATGAAGCGTTCCTTCCTGCTGTTGTTGCTGTCCGCTGGCGGCGGCCTGAGCCTGCCCGCCATCGCCGCCGAGACTTCCCCCGCGCCCGCTGCCGCTGCCGCAGCCGGCCAGGCCGACTGCCCGCGCGGTTCCATCGCCCTGGTCACCGGCAATGCCGATCAGGTGTCGCCCAGGACCTGCCTGACGCCGTCGATGAAACCGTTCGCGCTGCAGCGCGGGCAACTGTTCGCCGTCACCCTCACCGAGAACGGCTCGACCGGCAGCGCCTGGGCCTTGCGCAGCCTGCCCGCGCCGCTGTCGCTGCTCGACATCGAGCATGCACCGGGCACCGCCTGCGCCACGGGCCGAATGGGCTGCCCCAGCATTGTCACCTACACCTTCAAGGCCACCGATCACGGTGGCGGCACGATCGATCTCATCTACTCCCGGCACTGGGAAGATCGCGCCACCGACTCGCGTTCGATCCGGGTCGAGGTGAAGTAGCCGCACCACTGCCTGCAGTCGCAGGCAGGACGGCGCTGCGCCGGCGCGGCGCTCATCGTTCAGAAGCGCGAAGCGCGCCGACGCCGCTCAGGGCGACGACGGCGCCTCGCTGTCGCTGCGCACCAGCAGCACCGGGATCTGGCTGCGACGGTGCATGTCCTTGCGCGTGGGCAGCGCGTGCAGCGCCTCGGTCACGGCGTTGAGCGCCGGATCGGCACCGCGCAGCGGCCGCCACAGGCCGATCAGGTTGAAGTGGCGCTCGTAGCGCAGGCTCTGCGCGCTGCCCAGCCACAGCGGCACGTTGCCCGGCTGCAGGCGCGCCGGCGCCGGCCACAGGCGCAGCGCGTACAGCTCGTCCGGATTCGGGCCGGGGCGCAGCATCAGCAGCGATTCGACGCGCGTGTCCAGCGTCGCCGGCAGCACCGGCACCTGCGCCGGCGTGGCCTTGTAGTCGAGCAACTGCAGCGCCTGCTGCCAGCCGGCCTGCGGCTGCACCCGCCAGCCGGCCGCTTCGAGCTGGCGCTGCAGCGGCGCCAGCGGTCCGGCCACCTGGATGTCCAGCGGCCAGCGCTGGTCGTCGTCGAACTCGTTGCGCCGCGACGGCAATTGCCGCCAGTCGTGCTGCCACCAGGCCGCATCCGCCAGCTGCGTCACCTGCGGCGGCGGCGGTTCGAACTTGGCCAGCTTGCGTTCCAGCTGGCGCGGCGCATACCACAGCGCGGCGATCGCGAAGCCGCCGTAGAACAGCCAGGCCAGCGGCTTCATCCAGAACCCGCGGTTGAAACGGCGGCGGTAGGCGATGCCCAGCACCAGCAGCCAGAAGATGCCGAACAGCATGCCGCCGACCACGTCGCTGAGCCAGTGCGCGCCCAGGTACAGGCGGGCGAAGCCGATCAGGGTCACCACCGCGCCGGACAGCAGATACGGCCACACCCGCGACCGCCCCGGCAGTTCGCGCGCGATCAGCACCGCGAAGAAACCGAAACTGATCGTGGCCATGGTCACCGCCACCGACGGGAAGCCGAAACCGCTGCTGGCCGCCGGCGGTCGCACCACGTGCACCGTGGTGCCGAGCAGCTTGGTGAGGGCCAGGCCGAACGCCAGTGCCGCCAGCCAGTGCGCCGCGGCCATCCAGCGCCGGCGCCAGGCCAGGTAGAGCAGGCCCAGCGCGGTCGGCGGCAGCAGCACCTGCCAGTCGCCCAGCGAGGCCAGCGCGGTCATCGGGTAGTCGGCCAGCGGGTTGCGCAGGGCCAGCATCAGGTCGTGCACCGCCAGGTCCAGGCGCAGCGGCTCGCCGTGCGCCACCACCACCATCAGCAGCGCGAACCAGCCCCAGCCCAGCGCCAGCAGCATCACCGCCAGCATCGCCAGCGGCACCGACTCGCGCCGCTGCGGATCGAACACCGCGATCGAATAGCGGCCCAGCACCGGATGCCGGCGCGACCAGTCCAGGCCGCGCGCCAGCAGTGCGTCCATGTGCCCGGCCGACCAGCGGTAGCCGTACAGCACGATCGCCCACACCAGGCCCAGCGCCAGCGCCAGCAGGCCCACCACCAGGAACAGGCGCCCGGCGACCGCGGCCACCGCGTCGTAGGCCTGGCCCAGCAGCCAGCCCGGCCCGAGGAACAGCAGCGCCCAGGTCACCGCGGCCACGCTGCTGGGCAGCAGGTAGCGCCGCAGCGGCATCTTCATCATGCCCGCCACCGCCGGCACGAACGGACGGATGGCGCCGACGTAGCGCGCCACCAGGATGCTCTTGAAGGCGTTGCGGCGGAACATCGCCTCGCCGCGGTCGAGCAGCTGCGGGTAGCGCTTGAACGGCCAGTAGTTGCGCAACTGATGGCCCCAGCGGTAGCCGACCCAATAGCTGACCGCATCGCCGATCAGCGCGCCGAGCGCGGCGCTGACCACCGCATACGGGCCGGAGATCTGGCCCAGGCCGATCAGCACGCCGATCGCGAACAGCAGCGGCAGCGCCGGCACCAGCGTGCCGAGGATGATGACCGCATCGCAGAACGCGATGGCGAAGATGACCGCGCCGGCCAGGATGGGGTGTGCTGCGATCCACTCCAGCGTGGCATCGGTCCATGAGGCATTCATCAGGCGATTATAGAGGGAGCGTGATGACGGTCCGTTAGCGCTGGCGATGCCGAGTCGGGCGAGCGCCCTTGCAGCACCGGGCTGCCCGGCGCGTGGTCCGCTGCGAGCGCATTGTGGGCGCGATCCCAGGCTGCGCCGGTCCAGATCGGCGTCGTGGAGCGCGGGGCCGTGCGTTGATCCGCCGCAGTCCGGCGCCACGCACCGAACCGGCGGTGCGGCCTGCCGTGGCGTGGGGCGCGACGCGCAACTGATCAGCGCTGGAGCTGGCGCCTGCCTGGCGGTGGCGGTGTGTGCGGACCGGTCAAACCGCGTCGCACGCTCTACACTGGCCGGATGCCTGCCCCCGCTCCCCGCACCGTCCAGATCCTCAAGGCCGACAGCTTCGGCCGCATCCTGCTGCTGGGCGAAGGCGAGGCGCGTTTCGTCCGCCGCGACCTCACTGCCTCGCCGTGGTGGCTGCGGCTGCCGGCGTGGTGGCTGGCGCGGCGCGAGGCGCTCGCCTTGCGGCAACTGGACGGCATGGCGGCGACGCCGCAATTGCGCGGCTGGGACGGCACCTTCCTGGACCGCAGCTACCTGGACGGCGCGGCGATGTACCAGCGGCCGCCGCGCGGCGACCTGGCCTATTTCCGTGCCGCGCGGCGCCTGCTGCAGCAGGTGCACCGGCGCGGCGTGGCGCACAACGACCTGGCCAAGGAAGCGAACTGGCTGGTGCTGGAAGACGGCAGCCCGGCACTGATCGACTTCCAGCTCGCCGTGCGCGGCGCGCCGCGCTCGCGCTGGATGCGCCTGCTGGCGCGCGAGGATCTGCGCCATCTGCTCAAGCACAAGCGCATGTACTGCGCGCACGCCCTGACTCCGGTCGAGCGGCGCCTGCTCAAGCGCCATTCCTGGGTGCGCGAACTGTGGTTCGCCAGCGGCAAGCCGGTCTATCGCTTCGTCACCCGGCGCCTGCTCAAGTGGGAAGACAACGAGGGGCAGGGGCCGAAGCCCTGAGGGGCCGGGAGTGGGGAATGGAGAATGGGGAATGGAGAATGGGGAATGGAAAAAGCGGACCGCGCGCGCGTCTGGTCTGTCGGGCACGCAGCGAGAAGGCGCTAAGCTTTTCCCATTCCCGATTCCCCATTCTCCATTCCCACTCCAATGACCCTCAACGGTAAAACCCTCTTAATCACCGGCGCCTCGCGCGGTATCGGGCTGGCGATCGCGCTGCGGGCGGCGCGCGATGGCGCCAACGTGGCGATCGCGGCGAAGTCGGCGGTGCCCAATCCCAAGCTGCCCGGCACCATCCACAGCGCCGCGGCGGCAGTGGAGGCGGCCGGTGGGCGCGCGCTGGCGCTGAAGTGCGACATCCGCGAAGAGGAGCAGGTGCGCGCGGCGGTGGCGGCGACGGTGGAGGCGTTCGGCGGCATCGACATCCTGGTCAACAACGCCAGCGCGATCTGGCTGCGCGGGGCGCTGGACACGCCGATGAAGCGCTTCGACCTGATGCAGCAGGTCAATGCGCGCGGCAGCTTCCTGTGCGCGCAGGCCTGCCTGCCGCATCTGCTGCGCAGCGCCAACCCGCACATCCTGACCCTGGCGCCGCCCCCATCGCTGGATCCCAAGTGGTGGGCGCCGCATACCGGCTACACCCTGGCGAAGATGGGCATGAGCTTCGTCACCCTGGGCCTGGCCGGCGAGTTCGGCCCGCAGGGCGTGGCCGTCAATGCGCTGTGGCCGCGCACGCTGATCGCCACCGAGGCGCTGAACATGATCCCTGGCGTCGAGGCCGGCAACGGCCGCCGCCCGGAGATCATGGCCGACGCCGCGCACGCCGTGCTGACCCGGCCGGCGGCCGGCTTCCACGGTCAGTTTCTGATCGACGACGCGGTGCTGGCCGAGGCCGGGGTGCACGACCTGTCCGGCTATGCGCTGGATCCCTCGCAGCCGCTGCTGCCGGATCTGTTCCTGGACTGAGACCCCCAGGCGCCGGCGCACCGGAGGCGACGCAGCGCGGCGCTTGGGGCCACACGGGCCGCGACCGCAAACGCACGGTGTGCGGGCGGCTGCGCGCTGCACAAACGCTCTGTTCCATCCGAGCGCGGCCGGTGCCGCAACGACCCGGCGCGGCTATGCTGCCGGGGTCTTGATGCCACCGCCGCCCATGCCCGCTCCAGTCGCCGTCGCCCTGCCGCGCCTTCCCGAATCCCGCCACGCCATCCATGCCGATCTCAGCGACAACGAGCGGCACATGCTCGACCGCCTGCGTCTGGCCGGCACCGCCACCCGCGCCGATCTCAGCCGCAGCACCGGGCTGACCGTGCAGTCGGCGGTGCGCCTGGTCGATGCGCTGGCCGAGCGCGGCCTGGTCGCGATCGGCGCCTCGCTGGCGCATGCCGGCCGCGGCAAGCCGGGCGCGGGCATCGCGCTCAATCCCGGTTACGGCCATACAGTCGGCTACGCGATCGCCACCGATGCGCTGTCGCTGGCGCTGCTGGATTTCAGCGGGCAGATCCGCGCCACTGCCGAACACGCACTGCGTTCGACCGAGCCGGCCGCGCTGCTGGCGCAATTGCGCGAGGCCGATGCCGCGCTGACCGCGGCCGCTGGCGCCGGGCTCGGCCCGCGCCTGGGCGCGGGGGTGGCGATGACCGGCTTCTTCGTCGAAGACGGCGTGCACATGAATCCGCCCGAGCCGCTGCGCGCGCTGGGCGAGCTGTCGATCGGCGACTGGCTGGCCGAGGCGCTGGGCCTGCCGGTGTGGGTGGACAACGACGGCACGGTGGCGGCGGCGGGCGAGAGCCTGCTCGGCATCGGCCGCCAGTACCGCGATTTCGCCTATCTGCACTTCAACTACGGCCTGGGCGGTGGCGTGGTGATCGACGGCACCTGCCTGCGCGGCGCGCACGGCAATGCCGGCGAGTTCGCCGGCATGCTGCCGCAGCAGGGGCTGGAGCGCGGCACGCTGGAGCTGTTGCGGCAGTTGCTGGCCGAGGACGGCATCGCGCTGCCCGACATCCGCGCGCTGCTGGCCGCCTACGATCCGGCGTGGCCGGCGATCGAGCGCTGGATCGCGCGGGTGGCGCCGGGCCTGTCGCTGATCGTCTCGGCGATCGTGGCGATCTTCGATCCGCAGGCTGTGGTGTTCGGCGGGCGCATGCCGCGCGAACTGGCCACGCGGCTGATTCCGCACGTGCGCATCGACAACCAGCCGCGCCGCGGCCAGGCGCGGCCGTTGCCGCGGCTGCTGCCGGCCGCCGCCACCGCCGACGCCAGCGCGGTGGGTGCGGCGGCGCTGCCGCTGAAAGCCTGCTATTTCCGCTGAACCGGTCCCGCCCCGCGGCGTCGCCATGCCTGCACGCCGCCGGCGCTACCCTATGCGCCCTCTCCACGCGCCATCGCGGTACGGCGCGCCCCATCCCCCACCCTCGGAGCTGTCACGATGAAATACCTGCACGCCATGATCCGCGTCCACGACCTGGAGAAGACCAGCAAATTCTTCACCGAAGGTCTGGGCCTGCACGAAACCCGCCGCATCGAGAACGAAGCAGGCAAGTTCACCCTGGTGTACTTCGGCGCGCCGGAGAACCCAGAGGCCGAGGTCGAGCTGACCTACAACTGGGGTTCGGACGAGGACTACGGCAGCGCCCGCAACTTCGGCCACCTGGCCTTCGAGGTCGACGACATCTACGCTCTCTGCGCGCACCTGCAGTCGCTCGGCGTGACCATCAACCGTCCGCCGCGCGACGGACGCATGGCCTTCGTGCGCACGCCCGACCTGATCTCGATCGAACTGCTGCAGAAGGGCGATGCGCTGGCCCCGGCCGAGCCGTGGGCGTCGATGCCCAACACCGGCGTGTGGTGAGGTCTCAGGGCGCTGTCTCGGGCAACGCCTGGCCGCAGCCCCGGCAATAGCCGGCGTTGCGGTCGTGGCCGTGCAGGCCGCAGCGTGCGCAGGTGCGTCGATCCGGCGCGCGAAGGCGGTCGGCGTCGCGCAGGCTGTTGGCCAGTTCGGCGGTGTAGATGCCGGTGGGCACGGCGATGATGCTGTAGCCGATCAGGATCAGCACCGAGGTGATGGCGCGGCCCAGCGGGGTGAGCGGGGCGATGTCGCCGAAGCCGACCGTGGCCATCGTCACCACCGCCCAGTACATCGCGGTGGGGATGCTGGTGAAGCCGTTGGCCGGGCCTTCGACCACGTACATCAGCGCGCCGAAGATCACCACCAGGGTGATCACCGTGAACAGGAACACAAACACCTTGCGCCGGCTGCGCCACAACGCATCGACCAGCAGGCTGCTTTCCTCGACGTAGCGGGTCAGCTTGAGGATGCGGAACAGCCGCAGCACCCGCAGCACGCGCACCACCAGCAGCGTCTGCGCGCCGGGCAGCAGAAACGAGATGTAGGTGGGCAGGATCGACAACAGGTCGATCACGCCCCAGAAGCTCAGCGCGTAGCGCAGCGGCCGCTGCACCGTGGCCAGGCGCAAGGCGTACTCGGCGGTGAACAGCACGGTGAAGCCCCACTCCAGCACGTACAGGGTGCCGGCGTAACGGCTGTGCAGCGCCGGCACGCTGTCGACCAGGATCACCGCGACGCTGGCCACGATCGCCGCGACCAGCAACAGGTCGAAGTTGCGCGAAGGCGTGGTGTCGTGCCGATAGATGATGTCGAACCAGCGGCGCCGCCAGCCGTGCTCGGTCGCCGGGGCGAGCGGGGAATCGAGGAAAAATCGCATGCGCCCCATGCTACCCGAGCCGCAGTGCCGCCCGGCATGCGCTGCCGCAGCGGACGGCGTGCCAGCCCATGGTGCCAGGCGCCAGCCGGCGGTCCCGGGCACGCGCTGCCGGTGGTCTCTATAATCGGCGCTTTCCCCGCAGGACTGCCTCGATGACCGCTTCTTCCGCCGCGGAGCTGATCGCCCTCGGTCAACGCTACAGCCTGCCGATCTACCGCCCGCGCCAACTGGTGCTGGAGCGCGGCCAGGGCGCCCGGGTCTGGGACAGCGAGGGACGCGACTACATCGACCTGTCGGCCGGCATCGCCGTGTGCGGGCTCGGCCACAACGATCCGGACCTGCAGGCGGCGCTGCTCGAACAGGCCGGCAAGCTGTGGCACACCAGCAACGTGTTCTACAGCGAGCCGCCGCTGCGGCTGGTCGAGGAACTGGTGCTGGCCTCGCGCTTCGCGGACAAGGCGTTCCTGTGCAATTCCGGCGCCGAGGCCAACGAGGCGGCGATCAAGCTGGTGCGCAAGTGGGCCACCGCCCAGGGCCGTCCGCCGCAGCGGCGGGTGATCGTCACCTTCCGCGGCAGCTTCCATGGCCGCACCCTGGCCGCGGTGACCGCCACCGCGCAGCCCAAGTACCAGGAGGGCTACGAGCCGCTGCCCGGCGGTTTCCGCTACGTCGACTTCAACGACATCGTGCAACTGGAAACGGCGATGGCCGCCGGCGACGTGGCTGCGGTGATGCTGGAGCCGGTGCAGGGCGAGGGCGGGGTGATGCCGGCGGCGCCGGGCTTCCTGGCGCAGGTGCGGGCGCTGTGCGACCACCACGGCGCGCTGCTGGTGCTGGACGAGATCCAGTGCGGCATGGGCCGCACCGGCACCCTGTTCGCGCACTGGCAGGACCAGGTCGTCCCCGACATCGTGACCCTGGCCAAGGCGCTGGGCGGCGGCTTCCCGATCGGCGCATTGCTGGCCGGGCCGAAGGTGGCCGAGACCATGCAGTTCGGTGCGCACGGCACCACCTTCGGCGGCAACCCGCTGGCCGCGGCGGTGGCGCGGGTGGCGCTGCGCAAGCTGGCCTCGACGGCGATCGCCGCCAACGTGTCGCGGCAGTCGGCCGCGCTGCGCAAGGGCCTGGCGGCGCTCGACGAGGAATTCAGGCTGTTCTCGCAGGTGCGTGGACGCGGGCTGATGCTCGGTGCGGTGTTGAACCCGGCGCATGCCGGGCAGGCCGGGACGATCCTCGACCACGCCGCCGCGCACGGGGTACTGACCTTGCAGGCCGGGCCGGACGTGTTGCGCTTCGTGCCTGCGCTGAACATCACCGACCAGGAGCTGGCCGAGGGCCTGCAGCGGTTGCGCACGGCGCTGCGAGAGTACGTCGGCACGCGTTGACAGTTACCCCGACAGGTAGGCATCGCGCCAGCGGACGCGTCACCTGCAGGCAAGCGCCTGTGGGAGGGACTTCGGTCCCGACGCGATGACCGGTGACCGCCGCAATGCGGGTGGCGATGGCCTCTGGGGCCCGCGCGAGGCCATCGCATCACGCGTCGCGGCTGAAGCCGCTCCCACAGGTGGGCATCGCGCCAGCGGACGCGTCACGTGCAGGCAAGCGCCTGTGGGAGGGACTTCAGTCCCGACGCGATGACCGGTGACTGCCGCAATGCGGGGAGCGATGGCCTCCGGGGGCCGCGAGGCCATCGCATCGCGCGTCGCGGCTGAAGCCGCTCCCACAGGTGGGCATCGCGCCAGCGGACGCGTCACATGCAGGCAAGCGCCTGTGGGAGGGACTTCAGTCCGACGCGATGACCGGTGACCGCCGCAATGCGGGGGGCGATGGCCTCCGGGGTCCGCGCGAGGCCATCGCATCGCGCGTCGCGGCTGAAGCCGCTCTAATCCATCCTTGTCGCTGCGGCAGGGCGCGTCTGCCGCGTGCGTAGGCGCGATGCCTACGCCAGGCCATGCCGCGCCAGCGCGCGGCGCACCGCGCGCGCGCCGCTGGCGGTTTCCGCGCGCATGCCGATGGCACGGGCGCCGCGCACGTTGACGAACAGGTCGTCGAGGAACAGGGCGTGCCGCGCGGCGACGCCGAAGTGGTCGAGCGCCCGCCGATAGACCTCGGCCTGCGGCTTGCGCCCGCCCAGCGTGCCGCTGCACAGCACGCGGCCCTGCAGCAACGGAAACAGCGCCGGCACGATCTGCGCGATCGCCTGGGCCATCAGTGCGCCGTTGTTGGTCAGCACGCCGATGTCGACGCGGTCGGCCAGTACCAGCACCCGCGCGATCACGCCGGGATCGCCGCGGCTGGCGGCGACGCGCGCGGCGATCCAGTCGGCTTCGCGCACCGGCTTGCCCAGGCCCGCACCCAGCCGCTCCAGGTAGTCGGCGGTGGCGAGCTCGCCGCCGTCGTAGGCGGTCTCCAGGCCGGACGCGAACAGCACCTGCCGCACCCGCGCCGGATCGCAGCCGCACTGCGCGGCCAGGCCTGCGATGCGCACTGCGCGGGTGTAGCCGGCCAGCACGCCGTCGAAATCGAGCAGCAGCAGACGCGGGCGCGGCTGGGTCAGCACGGCCATGGCGCGGGCGATGGCAGGCAAGGGCAGGGCTGGGGCATGCGAGGAGGCCGGGGTGGGACCCCCGAGCGTAACCCAGGTCCCCGGCAGCGGCGACCGCCGCTACCCGCGCGGCGCTGCCGGTGGTTCCCCGCCCACCCGCCCGCGGCCCACCTACCCGCCGCGTGCGGCCGCTCGCCGCAGCGCGCTGGCTATGGTTCCTCCGCGCCGCGTCACGGCGCCGCCGGTAGGGGACCGGTGCGTTTCCACGCGACATCCACGTCATCCAGGGGGTCTTGGGCATGAGCAAGCGATTGAAGACGCATCGTCTGGCGGAGTCGGTGCGCCAAGGGATGTGGAACGCCGGGCATCGCCATGGAACGGCCACGCTGGCGCTGTTGCTGGCCGCCGCGCAGGCGCTGCCGGCGCTGGCCGAGGACGCCGACGGCGAGGCCAAGACGCTGGATGCGATCACGGTCATCTCGACCGGCACGCGCAAAGCCAACATGGCGGTGACCGACAGCCCCGCGCCGATCCAACTGGTCAGCGCGGAGATGCTCAAGCAGTCGGCCGCGCCGGACCTGATCAACGCCATCGCCAACCAGGTGCCGTCCTACAACGCCAACCAGACCGGCAACGACATGGCCAGCCAGACTCTCACCGCCAGTCTGCGCAACCTCTCGCCCAACCACACGCTGGTGCTGGTCAACGGCAAGCGCCGGCACATCACCTCCAACGTCAACACCACCACCGGCGCGGCGTCGGCGGATCTGTCGTTCATCCCGGCCGCGGCCATCGACCACGTGGAAGTGCTGACCGACGGCGCCGCGGCGCTATACGGCTCGGACGCGATCGCCGGCGTCATCAACATCATCCTGAAGAAGAACCACGACGGCGGCGAGCTGGATGCCGGTTACGCCGGCTACAAGGACGGGGGCGGCGGCACCGATTCCTGGGGCGCCAACATCGGCTTCGGCAGCGACGCGGCGTACTTCAGCCTCAGCGCCGAGGTCGAGAACCGCAAGACCGTGTACCGGCTCGGCTCCTACAGCTACGCCGACTGCGTGGCCAACTACGCCGACTGCTCGGCGGTCAATCCGAGCATGGCCGACTTCCTCGCCGACGACGTCCGCGGCATGACCCTCAACCCGCGCTTTCCCAACGTCAACGCCTGGCTCAATCCGCCGGAAGTGCACCGCAAGGCGCTGTTCTTCAACTCCGGCGCGGTGCTCGGCGACGCGCTCGAGTTCTACGCGTTCGGCAGCTTCGGCAAGAAGACCGCGCAGTCGGAGGAGAACTACCGGCGTCCCAGCCAGGATGGCGGCTATGTCGATCCGACGACCGGCGCGGTCAGCCACAAGTATCCGCTGGGCTTCAATCCGTCCGAGGCGTCCGACGAGGTCGACTACGAACTCACCGCCGGCCTGAAAGGGGTACTCGCCGACTGGTCCTGGGATGTCTCCAGCAGCTACGGCAAGAACACGATGGACGTGTACACGCTGAACTCGATGAACTTCAGCCTGTGGCAGGAGGACGGCTATTCGCCCGAGGATTTCTACGACGGCAGCTTCTGGGCCAGCCAGTGGACCACCAACCTCAACGCCACCCACGATTTCGACGTCGGTCTGTCGCAGCCGCTGACCTTCAACGCCGGCATCGAGTACCGCCGCGACCGCTACGGCATCGACGCGGGCGACCCCGCCTCGTACTACGGCGCCGGTGCCTCGTCCTTCCCCGGCTACAACCCGCTGTTCAACACCGGCGCCTACAGCCGCCACAGCTATGCCGCCTACGCCGACGCAGTGTTCAATCCGACCGAGAAGTGGCTGCTGGACGTGGCCGGGCGCTACGAGAACTACAGCGACTTCGGCAGCAAGGTGGTCGGCAAGCTGACCACCCGCTTCGACTTCAGCGACACGTTCGCGGTGCGCGCCACCGCCAGCACCGGCTTCCGTGCGCCGACGCTGCAGGAAGGCTACTACTCGGCGGTGCAGGTCGGCCCGACCAGCGCCACGCCGACGCTGCAGCCCAACAGCGCCGCCGCCGCCGCGCTGGGCTTCGGCAGCCTGAAACCGGAGACCAGCACCAACTACAGCCTGGGCTTCGTGTTCCGGCCGATGTCCAACCTCGACAGCACGCTCGACGTCTACCGCATCACCATCTCCGACCGCATCGGCGTCGGGACCTTCGAATACTCCCGCGCCGGCGAGCCGGGCGACACCAACGGCGACGGCGTCCCCGACGCGACCTACAACGCCGCGCTGGGCCAGGCCCTGGTCGACTTCGGCTACCTGGGCGGCATCGACCCGTCCGCGCCGGGCGGCTCGCTCGACGCCACCGCACGCCAGAACATTTCCGTGGCGATCTTCAACAACGCGCTCAAGACCCGCAGCAGCGGCGTGGACTGGGTGACCAACTACATCAGCGAGTTCGACTGGGGCTCGATCGACTGGATCCTGGCGGCCAACTACAACAAGACCGAGGTGCTCGACGCCAAGCCGGCGCCGCAGGTGCTAGGCGGCGCCACCATGTACAGCGCGGCGACCCTGATCAACCTGGAGAACAACGCGCCCAAGTACCGGGTCAACCTGGGTGCCACCCTCAACATCGGCAAGTTCAGCCTGCGCGTGACCGAGGCGGTCTACGGGCCGCAATACCAACTGGTCACGCCGTACGACGACTGGAACGGCGAGATCTTCCCCGCCAGCGTGCTGAGCAAGCTCGACGTGGTCGACGTCAACGGCGCGCCGTACTACAAGCAGGAGATCGGCACGCTGGCGCTGACCAACGTCGAACTGACCTACCGGCCCACCGAACGGCTCACGGTCAGCGTCGGCGGCGACAACGTGTTCAACACGTATCCGGACAAGATCCCGGCGGCGGCCTACGACTACCTCGAGAAGAACTACCTGAGCTACTACAACTCGCCGTACCTGACCGGCAGCCCGATCGGCTACTTCGGCGCGCGCTACTACGCCAAGCTCACCTACCGCTTCTGAGCGCCGGCGCTGAAGCCCCTCTCCCGCCGGGAGAGGGGTTGGGGTGAGGGTCCGACCGCCGCGGTCCTCCCGATATCACCCACCCACCTACCCACCCCATCGCGGCCTACCCGCCGCATCCGGCCTGCGTCGCCGCCGCGACGGCTATGGTCGACCCGCCATCCGCGAGGCGATGTCCATGATGCACGCAGCCCCCAAGGGAGCCATGACCCGCCGCCAGTTGCTCGCCAGGATCGGCCTGGCCGGCGGCGGCGCGATGATGTACCAGGCGATGCACAGCCTGGGACTGGCCGCCGAATCGCGCTTCACCGGCGTGCCGCGGCTGGACGGCGACGCCCGGGGCGCCTCGGTGCTGGTGCTCGGTGCCGGCCTGGCCGGCCTGACCGCGGCGTTCGAACTGCGCAAGGCCGGCTACCGCGTGCAGGTGCTCGAGTACAACGCGCGCCCGGGCGGCCGCAACTGGACGCTGCGCGGCGGCGACCGCTACACCGAACTGGGGGGCTTCACCCAGCAGTGCGGGTTCGACGAAGGCATGTACCTCAACCCCGGACCGTGGCGCATCCCGCACCACCACAAGGCGGTGCTGTCCTACTGCAAGCAGTTCGGGGTGGCGCTGGAGCCGTTCGTGCAGGTCAACTTCAACGCGCTGCTGCACAGCCGCACCGGTTTCGGCGGCAGGCCGCAGCGCTTCCGCGACATCGACGCCGACTACAAGGGGCACGTGGCCGAACTGCTGGCCAAGAGCACCAGGCAGGGCGCGCTGGATGCGCAACTGCAGCGCGAGGATCAGGAGATCCTGCTCGAGTCGCTGCGCAACTGGGGCGCGCTGGACAAGGACTTCGGCTACGTCGAGGGCCGCGAGAGCAGCGAGCGCCGCGGCTTCGCCAAGTATCCCGGCGGCGGCCTGTCCGGCAAGCCGCAGTTCTCCACACCGTTCACCGCCCAGGACATCCTGCGCTCGCGACTGTGGACCACGCTGGCGGCAGGCAACAACTACGAGATGCAGACCGCGATGTTCCAGCCGGTCGGCGGCATGGACCAGATCGGCAAGGCCTTCGCGCGCCAGTTGGGCGATGCGATCCGCTACAACGCGCGGGTGACCCGCATCGACCAGGACGCGCACGGGGTCAGCGTCGCCTACCAGGAGGCGGATGGCAGCGAACAGCTGGCCAAGGCGGATTGGTGCGTGTGCACGATCCCGCTGTCGATCCTCAGCCGCATCCCGATCGCGGTCGGCGAGAAGATGGCCGCGGCGATCGGCCAGGTGCCTTACGCGGCCTCGGTCAAGGTCGGGCTGCAGTTCAAGCGCCGCTTCTGGGAAGAGGACGAGGCGATCTACGGCGGCATCAGCTACACCGACCTGCCGATCACCCTGATCAGCTATCCGAGCACCGGCTTCCAGAGCGCCGGCAAGGGCGTGTTGCTGGGCGCCTACGTGTGGGGACTGGAGGCGTTCGAGTTCACCTCGATGACGCCGCCGCAGCGCGTGGCCAAGGCGGTGGAGTACGGCACGCAGCTGCATCCGCAATATCCACGCGAATTCGACAACGGCATCGCCGTGGGCTGGCACCGGGTGCCGTTCACCCACGGCTGCTTCGGCGTGTGGAGCGATGCCGCGCGCGCCGAGCACTACGAGAACCTGTGCAAGATCGACGGCCGCATCGCCCTCGCCGGCGAGCACGCCTCCTACATCCCCGCCTGGCAGGAAGGCGCCATCACCTCGGCGCTGGACGCGATCGAGCGCCTGCATCGGCGCGTCGTCAACGGAGCCCGCGCATGAAACCGGATCGTTCCTGGATGCTCGCCGCGGCGATCGCCGTCGCACTCGTCGCGCTGATGCTGCCGCCGGGGATCGGCCCGGCCGTGGCGCAGAGTTCCGATGCCACCCCGCTGTATCCGCAGGCCGAGTTCACCACCACCTCGGGCGCCACCGTGTACGCGGCGATCTGCCAGAGCTGCCACATGCCGGGCGGGCAGGGCGCGCGCGGCGGTGGCGAGTATCCGGCGCTGGCCGGCAATCCCAAGGTGGCCGCCGCGCCCTACGTGGCGATGATGGTGCTCGACGGCCGCGGCGGCATGCCCGGCTTCGCCGACACGCTCAACGACCGGCAGGTCGCCGAGGTGGTGCACTACGTGCGCAGCCAGTTCGGCAACGACTATCCCGGCCGGCTCAGCGCCGAGGACGTGCACGCGCTGCGGCACTGAGCCCGCCTCGCTTCCCTTTCCGTTCCGATCGCAAGGAGTTCCGCATGCGCCATCGTGTCGTTTCCCGTTCGCTCCGTGCCGGCCTGTGCGCCGCGCTGTGGCTGCCCACGCTGGCCGGCGCCGCCGAGGTCGTGCGGCACAAGATTCCCAACAGCGATTTCCCGATCTCCGCGGCGGTGGAGGTCCCGGCCGGCAAGACCACGGTCTATCTCAGCGGCGCGGTGCCGCGGCCGATCGCTCCGGACGCGCCCAAGGACACGCCCGCCGCCTATGGCGACACCAAGGCGCAGACGGTCAGCGTGCTGTCGCAGATCAAGGCGCAACTGGAAGGCATGGGCCTGGGCATGCGCGACGTGGTCAAGATGCAGGCGTTCCTGGTCGGCGACCCGGCATTGGGCGGGAAGATGGATTTCGCCGGTTTCATGGAGGGCTACCGGCAGTTCTTCGGCACGCCCGAGCAGCCCAACCTGCCGGCGCGCTCGGCGTTCCAGATCGCCGCGCTGGGCAATCCGCTGTATCGCATCGAGATCGAAGTGGTCGCGGTGCGTCCGTAGTGCCTTCGCCACGTTCTTGTCAGGAGTTCCTCATGCAGCAGTCGTCGCCCTCGCGCCGCAGGTTCCTCCAGCAATCGGCGCTGGTCGCCGCGGCCGGTCTCGGCACGTCGTGGCTGGCGCAGGCCGTGCCCACCGCGGCGCCGGCGGCCGGCACCGAGCTGGCGCCGGTGCTGATCAACGCCAACGAGTATCCCGGCGGTCCCTCGCCGGCAGCGCAGCGCGCGATCGCCGCGATCGCATCCAGCGGCGGCCGCTACCTGGGCGAGCTGCAACTGGAGTTGCTGCAGACCCTCGCCACCCAGCTCGGGGTGGGGGTGGACCACCTGATGGCCTACGCCGGTTCCACAGAGCCATTGGACTACGCCATGCTGGCGTTCACCTCGCCCGGCGCGTCGCTGGTCACCGCCGATCCCACCTACGAATCCGGCTGGCGCGCCGCTGCACGCAACGGCGCCAAGGTGATCAAGGTGCCGCTGCGCAAGGACGATGCGCACGACGTGCAGGCGATGTGCGCCGCCGACGCCCATGCCGGGGTGATCTACCTCTGCAATCCCAACAATCCCACCGGCTCGGTTACCCCACGCAAGGACCTGGACTACGCGCTGGCGCACAAGCCCAAGGGCAGCGTGCTGGTGGTCGACGAGGCGTACCTGCATTTCTCCGACAGCGCCAGCAGCATGGTCGACCGCGTCGCCGCCGGCGACGACGTGATCGTGCTGCGCACCTTCTCCAAGCTCTATGGCATGGCCGGCATCCGCCTGGGCTATGCGGTGGCGCGCCCGGAACTGCTGGCCAGGCTCCAGTTCTACAGCGTCAACAGCCTGCCGGTAACCGCGGTCGCCGCCGGCCTGGCCAGCCTGCGCGATCCGGCGCTGGTGCCGCAGCGGCGCGCGCTCAACAGCGCCATCCGCGGCGACGTGGTGCGCTGGCTCGACGCGCAGGGATACGCCTGCACCGCCTCGGAAAGCAACTGCTTCATGGTCGACGTGAAGCGCCCGGCGAAAGAGTTCATGGACGCGATGGCGACCTATGGCGTCTTCGTCGGCCGCAGTTGGGCGCGATGGCCGGAGCGCTCGCGCATCACCGTCGGCACTGCCGCGGAGATGGCGCGGTTCAAGCAGGCGTTCGCGCAGGTGGCCGCCGGTAAGCGCGGACCGCTGCCGGTGCCGCCGCCGCTCGCAGCGCACGATCCGTTGCACGGATTCTTCCGCAATGCCTAGGGCGTGTCACCAATTCCCGAGTATGCCGCGTTGGGTCTGGCAGGCGCGCTGCCGGCGTTGCGTGGCGCAGCGCCTGACTGGCCGTCAGGTCAAGCCGCGTGGCGCCGGCAGCGCGCCTGCCAGGCCCAACCCGAAGGGCCGCGGTTGTGCGCGCCCGTGGCCGCGTATCGCTCGGGCATGGACGCACGTCCACTTCCTCGCTCTTCCTTGCCACAAGCACGCGCAACCGCGGCGCGGCATGCTCGGGGATTGATGACACGCCCTAGGGTTGCCTGCGCCGGATGTTGCAGTGCACGAGGGCTTGTCGTTGACAACCATTTGCGCAAAGGCAGACAGTCGTGGCGGCGCCGCCGCGCGCGCAGCGCATGCTGGCGAGGCGCGTGCGCTGGTGCCGTTCCCATTGCCAAGGAGTCCGTCTTGAAAGCGAAACCGTTGTCTCTCTTGCTGGTCCTCGCCGCGCTCGCGTTCGCGCCGGCGGCCTGGGCCAAGACCTGTGCGGTGACCATCACCGGCACCGACCAGATGTCCTTCGACCAGCAGCAGATCAAGGTGGCCGCCGACTGCACCGAAGTGGCGCTGACGCTCAAGCACAGCGGCAAGCTCGCCGCCGCGGTGATGGGCCACAACTGGGTGCTGACCAAGACCGCGGACTTCCAGGCGGTGGCCAATGCCGGCACCAGTTCCAGCCTGGCCGACAATTACCTGCCGAAGAACGATCCGCGGATCATCGCGCACACCAAGGTGATCGGTGCCGGGCAATCGGATACGGTCAGGTTCTCCACCGCCAAGTTGAGCAAGGGCGGCGACTACACGTTCTTCTGCTCGTTCCCGGGGCACTGGGCGGTCATGAAGGGCAAGTTCGTGTTCGGCTGAGCGGCGCCGCGCGTCGGTCTGCGACCCGCGATCGCGCTGCGGTGTCGTGCCGGCATGCGGGTTCCGCAGGCGGCGGCCTGCGGAAGCGCCGACGGCATCCACGAAGACGACGACGGTGCGGATCGCACCGCGGCACTCACTCCGATGCGGCATCCGGCGGCGTTATGCGCTGCAGCAGGCCGCGTTGCAGCGCGCTGGCCAGCGCGGCTTCGCGGGTGCCGGCGTCCAGTTTGCGGTACAGGTTCTTCAGGTGGAACTTGACCGTGTTCTCCGACAGCGCCAGGCGCCGCGCGATCTGCTTGTTCGCGGCGCCCTGCGCGAGCAGCGCCAGCACCTCCAGTTCGCGCTCGCTGAACAGTTCGGCGCCGTTGTCCTGGTCGTGCCGCAGTTTGTCGAGCAAGGCCTGGATGGTCATCGCCAGCGTGGTGTTGGGCGCTGCCTGCGGGTCCTGCTGGCGCGCCATGCGCAGCAGCGCCTTGCCCGGCACGCCCAGCTCCAGCAGGCACTGCCAGGCCTGGGTGCTGGCCACGTGCTGCAGCGCGTGGCGCAGGTAGGGCAGGGCGGCGTCGGACTCGCCGCGGTCGTGCAGCACCAGCGCGATGCGCGCACGGGCGCGGGCCAGGTGCGTCTGATTGTCGGCGGCCACGCAGCGCGCTTCGACGCCCTGCAGCACCGCCAGCGCGGCGCGGGTGCGGCCGCCCAGGCGATGCCAGCGGGCCAGGGCGAACCCCAGCGCGGTCAGGAAGCGCCAATCCTGCGGCTGCGCCAGCGCGTGCGTGAAGCGCGCCTCGCCGCTGGCGCGCGCGATCAGCAGGTCGAGCGCCGGCGACGGCGGTTGGTCGAGCAGCACGTGCAGCCGCCAGGCGAGCGCCAGGTCGGCGAGCCGGCCCAGGTGCCGGGCGTGCGCGATCCGGTCGACGTGGTCGAGCAGGTCCAGTGCGGCGCGGCCGCTGCGGTCGTGCTGCCGCGCCAGCACCAGCGCGGTCTCGTAGCCGGCGGCATACACGTCCAGCCAGCCGTCGTGCTGCTCGAGGAACTCCAGCGCCGGCTGCAGGCAGTCGGCGGCCGCATCGTAGCGGCCGTGTTCGCATTGCAACTGCGCCAGCAGGCACTGGCCGACCGCCTGCAGGGTCGGATCGAACTGCTGCTGGCGCTGGGCGATGGCCAGCGCCTGGCGGCAGGTGGCCTCGGCCCGGTCCAGTTGGCCGCGGTAGAAGTGGCTTTGCGCCAGGTGGGTCAGCGCGTAGCTGACGCCGACCTCGCTGCCGCTGGCGTGCATCGCGGTACCGGCCAACTGCGCATAGCGTTCGGCGCCGGCGAAATCGGCGCGGCCCAGTGCGGTGGTGGCGCAGATGCACCACAGGGTGCCGCGGCCCAGGCTGTCGTCCTCGTCCAGCGCGGCGGCCTGTGCGGCGATCTGCGCCAATCCGCGCCGGTTGGCGCAGACCTGGTCGAGCAGGTCGCGCAGCAACGCCACCACCACCGTGTAGTCGCGCTCGAACGGCGCGCGCGCCTGCTCGGGGAAATCGCGGAACCGTTCCAGCAGCGTCTGCGCATGCGCGAACTCGCCCAGCTTCATGTGCAGGTAGGCCTGGGTCAGGGCCAGCGCCGGCCGCTCGCCGATGCACTGGCGCGGGAAGCGGCGCAGCAGCGCGCGCACCGGTGCGGTGCCATGGCGCAGCAGCAACTGCCAGGTGCCGGCGCGGGCGATGCAGTCGGCGGCGCTGTCGATCGCGCCGCCGCGCACGGCGTGGCGCACCGCCTCGGGCAACTGCCCGTGCGCGTCGAACCACTGCGCGGCGCGCCGGTGCAGCTGCGGTGCCAGCCCGGGCGTCTCGCGCTCCAGCTGCTGGGACAGGTAGTCGGCGAACAGCGGATGGAAGCGGAACCATTCGTGCTCGCCGTCCAGTGCCACCAGCAGGCCCTGGAAATGCGCCAGCCGTTCCAGCAGGCGGCCGCTGTCGTCGCGCTCGCGCACCGCATCGGCGAGCGCGGCATTGAACCGTTCCAGCGGCGAGAGCTGCAGCAACAGCGCGCGCGATGCCGGATCCAGGTCGTTGAGCACCTGCTCGGCCAGGTACGCCGCCAGCTCGGCGGTGCGTCCGGAAAAACGGCCCAGGTCGTCGCGGCGGCGCTCGTCGCCGCCCAGCCATAGCCCGGCCAACTGCAGCGCGACCGCCCAGCCCTCGGTCTGGCGGCGCAACTGGCAGGCCATCGTCATCGGTACCTGCGGCCCCAGCAGCGCTGCCGTCTCCGCCTCGTCCAGGGCCAGCTCGCGCGCGCCGATGCGTTCCAACTGCCCTTGCAGCGCCCAGCGCGCCAGCGGCAGCGCCGGCGCGCGCCGAGTCGCCAGCAGCAGGTGCAACTGGCCGCCGGCATGTTCGACCAGTCGCGTCACCACCTCGTCGAGCGCGCCGGCCTGGCTGCGGTCGTAGTCGTCGAGGATGACCCGCAGGCGCCGCGGCGCGGCGCGGATCGCACGGATCAGGCCCGGCACGGTGGCGGCCACGTCCAGGTCCTGGCCCTGCTGTTGCAGCGCGGCCTGCAGCGGCGCGCCGAGTTCGATCCCGGCCTCGCGCGCTGCCAGCGCCAGGTAGGCGAGGAAGCGCCCCGGGTCGGCATCGTCCTCGTCCAGCGACAGCCACGCCACCGCGGCATCGCCGCGCTCGCGCAGGCGTTGGTGCCATTGCCCGAGCAGGGTGGTCTTGCCGAATCCGGGCGGCGCCAGCAACACGGTCAGCGGCAGTTCGGCGGCGCGGTCCAGGTGCTGCAGCAAGGCCTCGCGCGGCACCGTGGCCACGCGTGCGCGCGGTGGCGCCAGCTTGTCGGCCAGCACCCAGTCGGGCACGGCAGGGCCGTCGTGCGAGGACGCGGGAGGGCGCGGGTTCAACAGCGTCACGGGCTTGAGCATGTCGCCAGCGGTGTCGTCTGCAGCGGTCGCCCTTGCGCCCTCCGGCGGTTCGGTCGACGGGACGGAACCGCACGCGCGCCACCGTGCCGCGCGGAGCGCGCAACGGTCTTCGCCGCGTAGGTTCCACGGGTCCCCACCCTGGCGCCGTCCGCTGGCGTTGTCTGGTGAACTTATGCCAGCGCCGCCACAAAAGCAAAGCCGCGCACCGCGGCCCGGCGTGCGTTCAGCCGGCGGCGACCACCGCGAACGCCTCGCGCGCCGCGGCCAGCGTGGCCTCCAGCACGGCGTCGTCGTGGGCGCTGGACACGAAACCGGCCTCGTACGCCGACGGTGCCAGGAACACGCCGCGCTCCAGCATCGCGTGGAAGAAGCGGTTGAACGCGGCGGTGTCGCAGGCGGTGGCCTGCGCATAGGTCTCCACCTTCTCGGTGGTGAAGAACAGCCCGAACATCGCCCCGACCTGGTTGGTGGTGACCGCCACGCCGGCTTCCGCCGCAGCGGCTTCCAGGCCGGCGCACAGCTGCGCGGTGGCCGCGTCCAGGCGCTGGTGGAAGCCCGGTGCCTGGATCAGCTCCAGCATCGCCAGCCCCGCGGCCATCGCCACCGGATTGCCGCTGAGCGTGCCGGCCTGGTAGATCGGCCCGGACGGCGCCACCTGCCGCATCAGCTCGGCGCGCCCGCCATAGGCCCCCACCGGCATGCCGCCGCCGATGATCTTGCCGAAGGTGGTCAGGTCCGGGGTCACCCCGTAGTGCGCCTGCGCGCCGCCCAGGGCGACGCGGAAGCCGGTCATCACCTCGTCGAAGATCAGCAGCGCACCGTGCCGGGTGCACCGGTCGCGCAGGTGCTGCAGATAGCCCGGACGCGGCGGGATGCAGTTGGCGTTGCCGACCACCGGCTCGATGATGACCGCGGCGATCTCATGGCCGATCTCCTCGAACAGCGCAGTGGCGCCCTCGGCATCGTTGTAGGCCAGGGTGGCGGTGAGTTCGCTCAGGCCTGCCGGCACGCCCGGCGAAGTCGGCACGCCCAGGGTCAGCATGCCGCTGCCGGCCTTGACCAGGAACGAATCGCCGTGGCCGTGGTAGCAGCCTTCGAACTTGACGATGCGGTTGCGCCCGGTGGCGCCGCGCGCCAGCCGCACCGCCGACAGCGTCGCCTCGGTGCCGGAGTTGACCATGCGCACCATCTCGCAGGACGGCACCAGCCGGGTGATGGTCTGCGCCATCGTCACCTCGGCCGGGCAGGGCGCGCCGAACGACAGCCCATCGCCGATCGCGCGCTGTACCGCCTCGCGCACCGCCGGATGGTTGTGCCCGGCGATCATCGGCCCCCACGAGCCGACGTAGTCGATGTAGCGGTTGCCGTCGACGTCGTACAGGTACGGGCCATCGGCGCGCTGCACGAAGAACGGCTCGCCGCCCACCGACTTGAAGGCGCGCACCGGCGAATTGACGCCGCCGGGAATCAGCGACTGCGCTTGGGCGAACAGGGCGTGCGAGCGGGAATGGGTCATGAGCGGAAATCCTTGGCGATGCTGGCCGGGCCGACCGGCCGGGCGCGGAGCGAGGCCGTCTATTGTCGCGGCTGCCGCCGGCCTGCGCCATGTCGCCTACCCGGCCAGGGGCCACCTACCCGTCGCGGCCGGCGCCGCGCCGCGATCCGCTGCCTAGGATCGGAACGTCCAGGGGCGCATGACCCGATTGCCGATGGGCATCGGGCATGCGATGGGCGGAGTGTCCAGCGCAGGCGTGGGGATCGCCATCCGGCGGTGCGCCTGCAGTGGCGTTGGCGTGCCAACGCTGTTCGTCTTCGGGAGAGAGCATGCATCGTACGATCCGCAGGAGCGCCTTGGCGCTCGCGCTGGCGCTTGCCGGCGGCCATGTCCAAGCCCAGTCCACCACCGGCAGCATCGTCGGCAGCGTGCCGCCGGGGCCGGGCGAGAGCAGCGTGTTGATCACCAACACCAGCGGCTTCAGCCGCGAGGTGAAGGTGGACGAACGCGGCCGCTACGCGCAGGGCAACCTGCCGCTGGGCACCTACACGGTTTCGCTCAAGCGCGACGGCAAGGTGGTGCAGACGCGCGAGAACATCAGCCTGGTGGTCGGCGCCGGCACCGAGGTCGGCTTCGGCGGCCCGGCGCAGACGCTGGACGCGGTCAACGTGGTGGCAGGCAACGTGGCCCGGATCGACGTGGCCAGCGTCGACAGCCGCACCGTGATCACCGCCGAGCAGCTGGCGGTGCTGCCGCTGGGCCGCAGCGCCGAGGCCATCGCCTTGCTGGCGCCGGGCGTGGTCAACAACAGCGGCGGCTACGATAACGGCCCCCTCGGCGGTTCGCTGGCCAGCTTCGGCGGCTCGGCGGCCAGCGAGAACGCCTATTACCTCAACGGCTTCAACACCACCGACCCGGCCAGCAGCCTCGGCGGGCTGACCCTGCCGTACGGCGCGATCGACCAGCAGGAAATCTTCACCGGCGGCTATGGCGCGCAGTACGGCCGCTCCAACGGCGGCGTGATCAGCCAGGTCGGCAAGCGCGGCAGCAACGACTGGCACTTCGGCGCGGCGGTGATCTGGCTGCCGGACAGCCTCAGCGCCAGGCAGCGCGACCTGTACTTCCGCAAGGACAGCGTCTACTGGGATCCGCGCAACGCCAAGTACACCGCCGGCAACTACCAGGCGCTGAGCGAGACCAGCGCCGATCAGACCACCTACAGCGCCTATCTCGGCGGCCCGCTGCTCCGCGATCGCCTGTTCTTCTTCCTGGCCCTGGAACAGGTCGATTCCAGCGGCACCCGCGTCGCCGACGCACGGGTCACCTCCGGTGGCATCTCCGGTTCGCCGTGGACCCGCTACGACTACAAGCAGACCCGTGCCTACGCCAAGATCGACTGGCAGATCAGCGACAACCACCTGCTGGAATTCACCGGCGCGGAGGACAAGGCGCGCACCAACGGCAGCATCTACCGCTACGACTACGTCGACCGCGAGGTGGGCAGCTACAAGGGCCGCGAAGCCAAGAACACGTTCGGCCCGACCCTGTTCCTGGGCAAGTACACCGGCTACTTCGGCGACAACGTCACCCTGACCGCGCTGTACGGCAAGGAGCGCCTGCCCAACAAGCTCACCGCCATCGGCTACGACGCCGGCAACGGCCCGTTCCTCAACAGCGTCTCCAACCAGAATCCGGCCTACACCGGCGGCACCCCGATCGGCAACGCGCAGACGGTCAGCTCGATCACCGATCCGGGCCGCGAATACAAGAAGGACAACCTGCGCCTGAATCTCAACTGGCGACTCGGCGAACACAGCCTCGACATCGGCATCGACAACCAGAAGAGCGAGGCGATCAACATCGGCTCGTACAGTTCCGGCCCCGGCTATGCCTGGACCTACGGCTACACCCCGGATCCGTTCGGGCGCAACAGCGGCGGCCTGGTCAGCGGCTCGGTCGCCGAGGACGGCAGCATCGGCGTGCCCAGCCCCGGCCTGGCCGATCCCACCTACGGCAGCACCGGCTACTACGTCACCAAGGACATCGCCACCAACCTGTATTCCTACGACGCCAAGCAGACCGCCTACTACATCGAAGACCACTGGCAGGCGACCGACACGCTCCTGCTGTCGCTGGGCGTGCGCAACGACAGCTTCACCAACTACACCCCATTCGGCCAGGCCTACATCGCGCTGAAGAACCAGTGGGCGCCGCGGCTGGGCTTCAGCTGGGACGTCAACGGCGATTCCAGCCTCAAGGTCTACGGCAACCTCGGCCGCTACTACCTCGGCCTGCCGCTGTCGCCGGCCGGCCTGTTCACCCCGGCGGTGTCCACCAGCACCTACTACACCTACAGCGGCATCAATGCCGACGGCACGCCGATCCTGGCCCGGCAACTGGCCCCGCCGGTCTCGGCCAACTCGCGTTTCGGCCGGCTCGCCGACGTGCGCACGGCGGTCGTCGAGGACATCAAGGGCGAGAACCAGGACGAACTCATCCTCGGTTTCAGCAAGCTGCTGCCCCACGACTGGGTGCTCGGCGTGCGCGGCGTACATCGCCGGCTCAACGACGGCATCGACGACACCAACCTCGACAACTCCAATGCCGGCCTGCTGGCCGCGGCCGCGGCGGCGGGCGTGGACATCGACTGGACCAAGAACGCCAGCGCGGCGCTGGTCAACCCGGGCAAGACCAACACCTACCGGGTGATCGGCACGGACGGCCAGATCCACGCCCTGACCGTGACCCGCGAGCAGGGCGGCTATCCCGAATTCAAGCGCCGCTATTCGGCGCTGGAGTTCAACCTGGAACGTCCGTTCGACGGCCGCTGGTATACCAAGATGAGCTACGTGTGGTCGCACAGCTATGGCACCACCGAGGGCCAACTGCGCTCGGACCTGTGGCGTACCGGCGGCGCGCTCGGCAGCTACCAGGGCCAGGCGGCGACCTCGACCACGCAGAGCTGGGACCATGCGGCGCTGATGGAGCACTTCAACGGCAACCAGTCCAACGACCGCCGCCACCAGTTGAAGGCCTATGGGTTCTACCAGTTGACCGAGGAGTGGGGCACCTCGGCCAACCTGAGCCTGATTTCCGGCGCGCCGCGCCCCTGCCTGGGCTACTACTACGGCGACAACTACGACGCCGGCGACCGCGATCCGGCCGGCTACGCCAATCCCAGCGTCACCGGCGGCCCCTACCACTTCTGCTACAACCCCAGCACCGGCACCGGCGAGCCGTCGCCGCCGGGCTCGCACGGCACCCTGGGCTGGGTAGCGCAGCTCGACCTGGGCGTGAGCTACAAACCGAAGTTCGCCGCCGGCAAGTTGGCGCTGAGCCTGGACGTGTTCAACGTCACCAACCGGCAGACGGCGGTCAACGTCTATCCGTTCTCCGAGTTGAATCCGGGCGAAGTCAACCCGCTGTGGAACCAGGCCGTGGCGTACCAGGCGCCGCGCTCGGCACGGATGACGCTGAGCTACGACTTCTGAGCCGGGTGCATGCGGCTGCGCCCGTACCCTCATCCGCC